>JAUSCY010000095.1 GCA_030650995.1 Sheuella sp.
CCCCATTACGTTTATTTGTCCCTGGCCGGCAGGTGGTACCTCAGACGCGACGATGCGTGTACTGGCTCAGGTTGCATCGCGCGAACTTGGACAAACCCTGGTTGTCGAAAATCGTGCGGGTGCTGCAGGAATGATTGGCGCTAAAGCGCTTGCCAGTGCCAAACCTGATGGCTACACGATTGGCCAGCTGGCCTTGTCTGTCACGCGGTTTTCGCAATTAGGTACGGTGCAGATTGATCCGCTGAAAGATTTTACTTTTCTGGGCATGGCTTCTGCTCAGACATTTGGTGTTGTTGTCCAGCCAGATTCGCCTTTCAAAACGTTGCAGGAACTCGTTATTTACGCACGTGCGAATCCAGACAAGCTAACCTACTCAACCTCTGGCATTGCAGGGCAGACGCACATCGGGATGGAAGAGTTTGCTCAGGCGGCAGGGATCAAATTACGCCATGTGCCTTACAAGGGTGGGGCGCCTGCATTGCAAGGTTTGCTGGGAGGTCAGGTAGACATGATGGCTGATTCGAGCTCCTGGGCTTCGCTGGTTGAGGCGGGTAAATTACGCCTGCTCGTGACATGGGGAGCTGAGCGTCTGGCAAGGTTTAAAGACGTACCCACACTTAAAGAGCTTGGCTATGGTGTGGTCAATGATGCTCCAAATGGTGTGGCAGCGCCAGCCGGACTCGACTCAGCCATCGCAGCGAAACTCGCCCGCGCAGTGGAAGTCGCAGTTAAAAGTGAAGAATTCAAAGCTGCCTGTAACAAAATTGATGCGCCCGTTATCTATATGAATCCTGACCAGTACCGTCAATATTTTGCAGAAACTTACAAAAAAGAAACGGTACTGATTGAAAAGCTGCAACTTAAAAAACTGCTCGAAAATTAACCTGTATTTTGATGGATGTCGTTCATGCCTGATTACACCAATCGTTTTAAACAATCACTTAAAGCTGGTCGTGCAAACATAGGTTTGTGGGTATCCATACCAGATGCGTTCACCACCGAAATTTGTGCGACGGCAGAGTTCGACTGGATGCTGCTCGACGGTGAACATACCCCGAGCGACGCGCGTACGGTTCTCTCTCAATTACAAGCCTGCGGTGCCTACAACACGCAGGCTGTTGCAAGACCACCTGTTGGTCAGACGCACCTGATCAAGCAGTTGCTGGATGTCGGTGTACAGAATTTGCTCATACCAATGGTGGATACACCAGAGCAGGCTCGTGAACTCGTGAGCGCAGTTCGCTATCCACCAGAGGGTATTCGTGGCGTAGGTTTTGGTGCTGCACGTGTGTCGCGCTGGGGTGCACGTAAAGACTATGCACAAGGCGCAAACGATGAAGTGTGTCTGCTTGTACAGGTAGAGACATCTACCGGATTATCAAATCTGGATGCGATTTGCCAGGTCGAAGGCGTAGATGGCGTTTTCCTGGGCCCCTCAGATATTTCAGCTGCCCTGGGTTACCTGGGAAGTCCTGGACATCCTGCTGTGGTAGCTGAAATTGAGCGCTGCATTGCCGTCATACTCAAACACGGAAAAGCCGCAGGGATTCTGACACCAGACCGGACACTGGCTAAACGCTATCTCGAACTAGGCTGCACCTTTGTTGCCGTGGGTGTCGATGCAAGCCTGCTCGCAAACAGCGTACGTGATTTAAAAGCGCACTTTGCTTAAATTAAAAGCGTACTTTGGCTGAAACGTTTCAGTTAATACGCAGGGAATGATCGAGTCCTCGAATCAGTTCGAGGACGATTTCACACTTGGGCACGGGTACGTTAAGTTGGTGCGCGAGCTCGACGAGTTGCCCGAGGATTGCCTCGGACTCCAGAGACCGACCCGCTAATACATCCTGATACATGGATGCCCGGTGAGAGCCTGGACGTTTTTTTGGTGTGACCAGCTCATCGAGATCCAGCGTATCAGCAAGGTCATAGCCCGCGGCTTTTGCAACGGCAAGTGTCTCGCGCATGAGTGCTTTCATTTGGTCTTTCATGCCCTGGGTCGAAGTCAGGACAACTGTAGGTAAACGGGCGAGGGCGGCGACAGGGTTCAGACCCACATTGATGATCAGTTTTTGCCAGACATTTTTTCTGACGTCCGTGCTCGATACGCCTTGAATGCCTGCGCGTTCAAATAAGGCAATGACACGCTGCAAGCGACTGGAGTCAGAATTATCTGGCTCGCCGATTACCCACCGGTCTCCCGGACCTCCCAGAATGACGCCAGGTTCGGTGACTTCATTGGGAGAGTAAATGACACAACCGAGGGTGTCATGACGTAATAAATTCCATAATTCAGAGTTTGGATCCAGCAACGGTAAATGACCCATTTTTTCATTGATACCGTGATTCCACCACCAAGGCAGTCCATTGATCGCAAATATAACCACGCCATCCTTGGCAAGCAATCCTTTAATCGAGGCAGCTGCAGATGGTAAGGCCTGCGCCTTAAGCGAAACAATCACAACATCCTGAGGTTCGAGCGATGCGGGGTCATCCGTCGCGGCATAGGGGTGTCCGGCAAAAACCTCCTCGCCACGGTGCAGGCGTATGCCATTTTTTTGAATAGCCTCAAGATGCGGTCCCCGGGCAATGAGAGAGACCTGATCTTTACCTGCTGCAATAAAACGTGCGGCCAGATGACCACCGACCGCACCAGCACCAAATATGCAAACTTTCATTATTGAGTTGTATGGTTAGTTGATTGAGTGGCACAGACAATAAGTCTGTGTTTCTCTTATTGCAAGAGGGTTCTTGAGGAGGAGATACATACAGAATTACTTATTTACATTACTTTACATAATATACATTATGCGCATAATACGCATGGATAAATGTGAATACTTCGTATTGCTAGGATTGTATTTTTTATGCTGTATTCAGACATCGGTCATCCATGTTCAAACTTCGACCGTTTGTCCAAGTAATGGAGCCATAGCCGACCAGCCGAGTTCGTGCTCGATTCTTTGACGCAGCATATCAGCCGGTATGGGTTCACCGTGATTCAGGTAAACCGCTTTGGGCGCTGATGGTGCTGTTTTCAGCCAGTCCATAATCTGCTGACTGTCTGCGTGGGCAGACATGCCTTCGAGTGTTGCGACTTCGGCCTTGATCTGAACTTCCTCACCATACACCCGGATCGATTTTTCACCGGATAGGATTCTCGCTCCCCGTGTTCCCGCTGCTTGAAACCCTGCAAACAAGATCGTATTGCGGCGATCAGGCGCCAGGGTTTTCAAATGATGCAGTACCCGGCCACCGGTCGCCATGCCACTGGCTGAAACGATAACGGAGGGATAACGAATGCTATCGAGTGCTCTGGATTCTTCAACGGTGCGCACCATTTTGGCAACGCTGCCCATGCCTGAACAATCGGGTTGATTCAACCGATGTTCAGAGCAGTGTTTTTGATAGATTTCGGTCATATCAATGGCCATCGGACTATTCAGGTAAACAGGCAGATCAGGAATATCACTGCGTTGTTTCATCCGGTAGATAGCGAGCAACAGCTCTTGCGCACGACCAACGGCGAAGGCGGGAATCAAAACGATGCCTCCGCGAGCAACGGTATGGTTGATGATCTCGGCGAATCTGATCTCAGGTTCAGCTTTATCATGCAGACGATCGCCATAAGTCGACTCCACTACGATGCAGTCCGTTTGGTCGATATGCGTGGGTGGCAGCATGACCTTGTCATCTGCGCGACCGAGATCACCAGAAAATAAAACAGTTTTACCCCCTGCTTTGATCTCTGCAGATGAAGCCCCCAAGATATGTCCGGCAGGCCTTAATCTGACAGAAATACCCTCTACAACGGTCAGTCGATGCTCAAAGACAAGGGGTTTGAAGAGTTTCAGTGTTTTATTGACATCCTCAGTGGTGTAAAGCGGTAAAGCCGGCGTATGGCGGGATGTTTTATGCTTATTGGCATAATTGGCGTCTTCTTCTTGCAAATGTGCGCTATCAAGCAGCAAAATCCTGCATAAATCTATTGTCGAGGGTGTGGCGTATATAGGCCCCCTATAACCTTGCTTAACCAGCAGAGGTAAGGCACCGCTATGGTCAAGATGTGCATGGGTCAGGACGACAGCATTGAGTTTTTTTACTTCAAATGGAAACTTGATCCAATTCAACATCCTGAGATTTTTTAAGCCTTGAAACAGACCGCAATCGACCAGGATAGATTTATCTTTACTCGTGACGAGTGTTTTTGACCCTGTCACCGTTCCAGCAGCACCTAAGAATGTAAGTTTCATCATGCTCACCCATATCGTTGAATCAGTTGCATTAATCATAGGCTTGATTATTGAATAATGCACTAACCACAGCACTCGCGTTTCACTATTAAATTAATCCTCAAATACATCTTCTGTCTGTTAGCATTTGAGTTGTCTGTGAGTGTTTCGCCTCACATAGGTATTACAAAAATTGTTATGAGAGATCGCTTCTATGTTTCGTGCAGATGACGCTGGCAAATTGATATTAAGACTCACTCTTGGCATGTTGTTGCTAATGCACGGTCTTCACAAGTTAATGAACGGCATTGACGGTATCAATGCCATTGTGATTGCCAATGGATGGCCACAGTGGATCGCCTATGGCGTACTGGTGGGCGAGGTGCTGGCCCCTGCCCTGATCATTCTGGGCGTCATCACAAGAGTTGCTGCGCTAGTGGTTGCGGTGAATATGCTTGTTGCCATTTATCTGGCGCACGGACATCAACTCTTACAACTGACTAAAACCGGCGGATGGATTCTTGAATTGCAGGCGATGTTTCTGTTTGTGGCGATTGTGATCGCTTTTTTGGGGGCCGGTCATTACAGTCTGGGCGGCACGCGCGGACGCCTGAATTAAAACTTAAAGCATTGAGTCTAAAAGCATTAAGTTTTTTTGATTCTTACTCAGGCATGCCAAACCGCTTATTGATCGCAGCCATTTCTTTATCCATGACGCTTTTTGCCTGGATCAAACAAAATGACTGTTCGGGTTGTGAGAGGATCTGGCACTCTAATTTAGCCTCATGATAGGCTGCGAGAGTTTCCTTTTTAGCCGTTGAATACTGCTCCTCCCACGTCAGATCTTCCTTGGTCCAGCGCTCAGGCTCAAGCGCGGGGGTGACAGCAGCCGAAGGCTCTGGAAGTGGGACCGGAATAAGCATTTTTTGAGCGTATGCATCAGATACGCAGGCGAGTACAGTCAACGTTACAAATACAAGTGAAGCAAATGTCGGGACAAATGCTACTGCCGGTTTTTTCAGGCTGATAGGAAGCATCAAAATCTCACCTCACTGTTTATAAAGTTTACGAAGTTATTAAACATAACCCTTCTAAGATAACTCTACGCCATTTTTGACGTTTTTCCAAAGGAACGCTATGAAACTCCCAAGCATTACTCGCTCATGCGTCAAGTATTTGCTCAGTGGATTGGTTTTGTTAAGTTTTGTAAATACCGCTCAGGCTGAACTCAAGCCAGGTGCTCCTGCACCAGATTTTAAAGCTCCTGCTGCCCTTGCAGGCAACACGTATACTTTTGAGCTGAACCAATCTCTTAAAAAGGGACCTGTCGTTGTCTATTTTTACCCTAAAGCATTTACACGCGGCTGCACAATAGAGGCGACATTATTTGCAGAGGCGACTGAAAAATTTGCGGCACTTCATGCAACAGTCATTGGTGTTTCAGGCGATGATATTGAAACTCTGAAAAAATTCTCAACCGGACCATGTGGGGGCAAATTTGCTGTTGCAGCGGATCTGGACAGATCAATTATGAAAGCGTATGACGCTTCATTAACACTCATGCCCAGTATGGCGGATCGTATTTCCTATGTTGTAACACCGGACCGGAAAATACTGTTTGTACATAGCGGCATGAACCCCGATCAGCATGTTTCTGAAACACTGAAGGCGCTAACTGCCTGGCAATCCAAACAGGCAAAATAGGACTTAAGTCATGACAGCAATTTGTTGGTTTCGTACAGATTTACGCATTGAAGATCAACCAGCGTTAACTGCGGCACTTGAGGACGGGCAGACGATTGCTTTGTTCATTGCCTCACCCACACAGTGGCATCAACATGGTGATGCCCCAGCCAAAGTAGACTTCTGGTTACGTGGATTGCACGCACTCAAGTCTGAACTGGAAAGCCTGAATATTCCTTTTAAATGGTTGCAGGTTGAGCAATGGGAAGACGTGCCAGAAGCATTACTGACATTCTGCCAACAACATCAGATTGAATCTGTACATTGCAATCGTGAGCACGGTGTCAATGAGCGTCGCAGGGACAGAGCGTGTTACCGCTTACTCAATGATCACGGCATCAGCATGACAGGCCATCACGGTGGCACGCTGCTCGTTCCTGGTTCAGTCAAAACAGGCTCGGATGGTTACTACCGTGTATTTACGCCTTTTGCTAAAGCGTGTCGCGAAAAACTCCGCACAGCTCCCTACAGAATCGCTCCGCTGCCACGTAAACAAAACGGCAATGGCTTACCTGGAAGTGATGCACTGCCCGAGACAATGCCTGGATGGGAGCGACCTGATCCGTCATTGCAAAAGGGCTGGTCTGCTGGCTCCGATGCAGCACACGCTCGACTGAGTCTATTTGCCGAACAAGCCATGATGCGATACGTGCCTGATCGCGACTACCCAGCTCTGCCAGGTACAAGTACCCTCTCCCCATATCTCGCCAGCGGCATGATTTCGGCCGGTCAGTGTCTGCATGCAGCAATGATTGTGAATCAGGGTGAAACCGATACCGGTAATCAAGGTGTGACGACATGGATAACAGAGTTGTTGTGGCGGGAATTCTATCAACATCTGATATTTGGATTTCCAGCATTATCCATGCACCAGCCTATGCGGCCCGAGACAGATGCTGTAGTCTGGAGAGAGGCGCCTAATGACTTTGAGGAGTGGTGTCAGGGTAAAACTGGCGTACCCATTGTTGATGCTGCGATGCGTCAGCTTGTCACGACGGGATGGATGCACAATCGTCTGCGAATGGTTGTGGCCATGTATCTGACTAAAAATCTGCTGATCAACTGGCGGTTAGGCGAGGCTTTTTTTATGCGTCATCTTGTAGATGGAGAACTCGCAGCAAATAATGGCGGCTGGCAATGGAGCGCCTCGACGGGTGCTGATTCTGCACCTTATTTTCGTGTGTTTAATCCGGTCAGTCAGTCACAGAAATTTGATCCTAAGGGAGCATTCCTGAGACATTGGCTACCTGAACTCGCGACTCTTTCTGATCGTGAGATCCATGACCCCTCGCCTGTTTCACGTCAGGCGCTTAACTATCCCTTACAGCTCGTTGACCTTAAAACGAGTCGTGTCAGAGCGATCGAAGCATTTGCTTCATTGCGTTAACTTAAAAAAATGGATTGGCTATGCAACTCAACGACTTTTCTGTAAAAACGATCGGTGGTGATACCCAATCCATGCGAGATTTCGAGGGCAAAGTTTTACTGATCGTAAATGTCGCATCCAAATGCGGATTTACCAAGCAATATGCAGGACTGCAATCGTTATTTGAGGAGTATGAGGAAAAAGGTCTGGTGGTAATGGGTTTTCCCTGTGATCAGTTTGGACATCAGGAACCAGGGGATGAGGCCACCATCCAGACCTTTTGCCAGACCCAATTTTCAGTCACATTTCCGATGTTTGCAAAAATTGAGGTCAATGGTGCCAATGCAAGCCCTATATTCAAATGGCTAAAATCAAGTAAGCCTGGTTTGCTGGGTACTGAGGGTATCAAATGGAATTTCACTAAATTCCTGATTGGGCGTGATGGCCAGGTGCTTAAACGTTATGCGCCTACGGATACTCCGGAATCGTTGCGTGCTGATATTGAAGAAGCCATAAAGGGTTAAATGATGCAGTTAAATTCCAAGTTCATATTAAAAGCAGTCTGGCTTATTTCTGCTTTGTTCCTGATTGGTTGTGCGAAAAATGAACGTGCTGGTGACATAACATTAGCCAATCAAAGCAACGCCTCCGTCTCAACAATCACATCTTCATCGAATCGCAGTGATTCCTCTGCGGACTCAGCAAGCGTATCAACAGGTTCAAATTTAAGTACAGCCTATGCTGGCACAGTTGCTACGGCAGCTTCTGGGACGAATGGTCAAAGCACGGCGCGCGCGCCCGTTTCATCAGACGGAACAGGTGTTTCTGCTATCCCTGTTGCCCCGGTCTCTCCAGCACCCGCGGGGATCGCGACCATACCCGACCCCAAGACTGCAGCAGTCAGCTCGGCAAACGGCTCCTCCTCCAGCCTGATTGCTGACAGCATAATACCGGCCAGATCGATCACCATCATGCGCACGAAGCCTGACTGCTCTGCTGCGGATTGCCCCTCAATTAAAGTAAAACGCATTAATTTTATTGGCCGTGAACGCTTCAACAACTTCCTCGATCAAACCATGGCGTCCATGGCAGAAGTCGATGCATCAAATAATGCAGCATTTAGAAACCTTGCGGAATTTGCTACTTATTTCTGGAAAATATCCAAACCTGGCTATCAGGTTGTCCTGGAGGCAAGTATTCAACGCAGCGACGAAGATTTAGTTGTTGTCCAACTCGATAGCTACATATTTACGGGCGGTGCACACGGATTGAGCACGACTCAATACATTAACTGGCTGCCAAAGACTGACAAAATTTTGTCACTCGAAGGCATGCTGATCCCTAGAAAAATGCCTGAATTTGAGCAAGCATTAAAAGCTCAGCATGCACTCTGGCTCAAGACAAATCCACAGGCAAAGGAAAATCCAGCTGCCTATAACAAGCTGTGGCCATTTGTCGCGACAGATAACGCAGCGCTATTGGCAAATGGATTGGCCGTGACTTACGATCCCTATACCATTGCCCCCTACTCTTTCGGCCGCCCAACACTGGTGATTCCATACAGTGATTTGAAAGGGATCTTACGACCTGAGCTATTACCAGATTGAGTGCATCACTGCGAACCAAGCAGCATCCAGACAAGTCGGGCTGCAACACGGGCGGAGTGCTGGTCGACGTCAAAATGAGGGTTGAATTCTGCAATGTCAGCCAGACGCATTTTTCCGCTTTGTTTCACACGCAAGGCGAGTGCCTCAATCACGCATAACGGGACACCAAAAGCTGCCGGCGCTGAAACGCCAGGTATCACGCTGGCAGGTAAAACATCCATATCTATGGTCAGGTACACATCGTCAGCCTGAGCGATCAGACGATCGAGCCGTGCAAGAGCGAGGTCTATATGACGCTCTTGCAATTGATGATCCAGAATGACATCTGCATGTATTTCAGAAGCCCGCTCAAAAAGAGCTGGCGTATTACTCAAAACGGAAACGCCCCAGCATGCGTATTGCAGCTGTCTATTGTGTTGCTGACAATCTTCCACAATTTGATCAAAGGGCGTGCCTGAGCTGGCGGGTCTGCTGCTACGTAAATCGAAATGCGCATCGAGATTGAGTATTAACAGTTTTCGCGTCTGCTTGGTTAAAGTCTCTTTCTGGATCAACCATTGCTTAAGTCCTAGAAAGCTTCCCCAGGCGATTTCATGCCCTCCTCCAATCACAACCGGTACGACACCTTGCGCTAACAGGACAGAAACGCGCGCGCCCAGACTGATCTGCGCAGCCTCCAGATCGTCTGCCTCGCAAATGATGTCACCGCAGTCATACAGCGTGCTGTGATGGTGTGCAGGAAGACCTGCGAGTACTTTACGGATGGCTGTCGGGCCGGCTGCGGCGCCAATCCTGCCCTTGTTGCGCGCCACACCCGCATCGCAAGCAAAACCTAACAGTGCAGCGGATTTAGGGGGAACTTCAGCTGGCTCTTGCGCGACAACAACTTGAAAAAGTCGTTTGGTTTCACCGCGTTCAGAATTGTCATCTCGACCCGTCCATATACTGCGATCAATATTTTGTGTCATGTATGCTTGCCGGTAATCGAGTAGTTAGCTTCGGATTGAACGAAAGCTTTTTGGTTCGGATTGAGTACCGCTTGGAGAAATTCCCGCGTTCTAGGTTCTTTGGGCTGGCTAAAAATGACTGCGGGTTTATCCACTTCGATGATTTTGCCCTGATCCATGACTGCAACGCGATCAGCTACGTCGCGGGCAAACCCCATTTCGTGCGTAACAACCATCATCGTCATTCCTTCTTGTGCGAGAAGTTTCATCACGCTGAGCACTTCACCTACTAGTTCTGGATCTAGCGCTGAGGTGGGCTCGTCAAACAACATGACTTTAGGTTCCATTGCCAAAGCGCGCGCGATTGCAACGCGTTGCTTCTGCCCGCCAGACAGACTTGCAGGCATGGCCTGTATTTTGTCTGCCAGACCAACCTTATCGAGCAGAATGCGTGCCCGCGCTTGCGCATCTTGCGCACTTAAGCCTAGCAACGTCCTGGGGCCCACGGTCACGTTATCCAGCACAGTCAGGTGAGGAAATAAGTTAAAGGACTGAAAAACCATACCAACCTCAGTACGCAGGCGATTCAGTTTCTGATCCTGCAACATGACACCCTCGTCAAGCAGACGTTCACCACAGATGTCAATCGTTCCTGACTGTGCAACCTCTAAGCCATTACAGCAGCGCAACAAGGTACTCTTACCCGAGCCACTTGGTCCGATGACCACAACAACTTCGGAAGAACGCACGTCAAAATCAATGCCTTTGAGCACATGATTACGATCAAAGGACTTGGACAGGTGGCGGATGCGGATCATTTCAGTCATTGCACCATGCCCCCGGACCGCAAACGTTTCTCGATATAACGTAACGCTGATGAGGTTGCACTCGTCATGACAAGATAAATCAGAGCAATAACCAAATAGACTTCAAGTGAGCGGTAGCTGACGCTGATGATTTTCTGACCTTCGTGCATCAAGTCGTGAATGGTGAGCAAAGATACCAGCGCTGAGTTTTTAATCAACGCAATAAATTCATTTCCCAGCGGCGGAATCATACGCACAAAGGCCTGTGGAATGATGATTTTACGCATCGATTGCGAAGCGGACATACCAAGTGATCGTGCTGCTTCATTTTGTCCCCGATCAACCGACTCGATCGCACCCCTGACAATTTCAGAGACATAGGCGCCTGAATACATCCCCAGACCCAGCACACCACAAGCCCAAGCTGGAAGCATCAAACCAAACTGCGGCAACCCGAAAAACCAGATAAAGAGCTGTACGAGCAATGGTGTGCCACGAAAAAACAGTAAATATGTGGAGCACAATCCATAAACAAGACGGCGCGCAGGGTTGAGTCTTCCTATTCCAACTAGCAATCCAATCAAACAGCCTAGCAATAAAGACGCCGCAGTCACTTCGATCGTGACTACAGCGCCAGCCAACAACATAGGCCAGTCAGCAAAGACCGGCGAAAAATCCAGGATCATTTAGCGGCTATCACTTAGCTGCAGTCTCAAACCATTTAGCAACGAGTTTGTCATAGGTGCCATTGGTTTTAATGGCTTTGAGCGCTGCGTTGATTGCCTGCGTTGTAGCAGGCTGGTTCTTTGGAATAGCCATGCCATATTCTTCTGTCGTGATCTGCTCTGGAAGCACGATCATGTCAGGGTGACTCTGGGCATAGAGTTTTGCGGCGGGTTTGCCTGTGACGGCTGCATCTGCACGACCAATTTGAGCCAGATTGAACATTTCTTGGTTCTTTTCAACCTCAATGCGTTCAGCCTTAGGGAAATTGTCTTTCAAGAACTGAACAGATTTTGTTCCGACCTGTACAGAGACTTTCCTGCCGTCCAGATCCTTCAACGTTTTAACTGGACCTGCTTTTTTGGCAAGGACTACCAGTCCACCTGCGTAATAAGGATCACTGAAATCTACGACCTTGCGTCTTTCATCCGTAATGTAGATGGCCGACATTGCCATATCTGCACGTCCAGACTGCAGTGCAGGAATCAAGCCTTTGAAGTCGATATCAATCCACTCGATTTTTCGTCCCATTTCCTTGCCAAGTGCTTCAACCAGATCAATATCGAATCCTGTGCGCTGGCCATCCTTCACAAATTCCATCGGAGGGAACGTTGCATCCGTTACGACACGCAAGGGAGCTTGCTGGGCAAAGGCAGCCGAAGTCAGGCATGCAGAAATAGCCAACAAACCAATTGTTCTTCTACGAAAAATATTGAGCATCGTGTTTCCTTTAATTGAATAGAGGTCAGTTAGTCTGACTTTGACGCTGTTTGAGTTTGCGGTCCTGCGCAACCTTTTCAAGGGCACGCGCTAACGCATCTTTACCCTTGAGGCGCGCCATGTCAATAGAATCCTGCGCCTTTAGATTCGAGGCGGAAGGATCGGCGCCCGCGTTAATCAGCAATTGGACCGTTTCCAGACTATCGGTTTGAACAGCCATGAATAACGCTGTATCACCTTCAGGCGAAATTTCATTCGGTAAGGCACCATTGGCCAGAAGCAGCTTCACCATCGCGGCCTGCCCTTTGGTGCTGGCGTAATGCAGCGGTGTCCAGCCGTCTTTATTAACCCTGGCACCACGGGCAATCAGCTTCTGGGCGCGTGCCGTGTCTCCAAGCAACGCGACATACATAAGGGGTGTCTCACCAAACTGGTTACCCAGATTCACGTCAGTCTTTGGGTTAGCAAGAATAATGTCAAAACTTTTCCAGGCGCCGTCCCGTATGGTTTGCATCAGGGCGGGTTGCTGTTTGTTATTGATTGAGTTGGGGTTAAGTCCTGCGCGCAGCAGTTCCTGGATATCTTCGTATTTGTCATTTGTGATGTAGAACCACAGATCTGCTTGATTTGCAGCCTGAACGGGCTGAAAAAATATACAGGAGAAAGCGAAAACTGTGAAGAAGGACTTTAAATAGCCGAATACATATTTCATAATTTACTTTTAAAGTGATTTATTGAAAGTATTTTATTAAGTTAATTCTTTATCTTATTGAATAAATTGAAAAAATTATTTGTAGATAGGGTTTCAATTTCATTAAGTGTTACTCCGCGTAGCTCTGCAATCTTCTCGGCAACATGGATGACCTTTGAAGGATCGTTGAGTTTTCCCCGATGAGGAACCGGAGCAAGATAGGGGGAATCGGTTTCGATCAAAATACGATCAGCCTGAATCCGCACGGCAACATCTTGAAGCGTGACTGCATTCTTAAAGGTCACGATGCCAGAAAACGAAATATAAAAATTCATTTCCATCGCTGCCTGGGCGACTTCCCAGGACTCTGTAAAGCAGTGCATGACTCCACCCACCTCCTGGGCATTTTCTTCGCGCATGATTCGCAAAGTGTCCTCTGCCGAGGAGCGCGTATGAATAATCAAGGGTAGTCCGCACTGCCTGGCAGCCCGAATATGACGGCGAAAGCGTTCTCTTTGCCAGGAGAGGTCACCTTCGAGGCGGAAATAATCGAGACCCGTTTCACCAATTGCGATGACTTTGTCATGGGTGCTGCGTTCAACCAGATCCTCTACGGTCGGCTCAACAGTATCCTCATAATCAGGATGCACCCCAACGGAGGCCCAGAGCTCTTCGTGCTGCTCAACTAAATTGATCAGTCCTGGCCAGTCAGGCAAATTTACGCTCACACACAGCGCGTGTGAAACACGATTAGTCCGCATACGTTGCAATATGTCTGGCATTTGAGTGGCCAGGGTCGGAAAATCAACGTGGCAATGTGAATCAACAAACATCTTAACTTTCCTGTTTAGCGTGGGTCTGCAAGCAAACTGTAGCAATGCGTTGTAAGACTGCGTGTGCGAATAACTTAGTACTTAGCGGATGGCCCGCAATACGGCGCTGATCATTCAAAAATGAAACAAGGTCGCTCAGTGCTGCGGCAGGTCTGGCTCCCACGAGTGTCTTCAACGCCACATTCAGTGCAGGGTAATAACGGCAAGCAATGCTATTGGCAACCAGCATCAGATCAATGCTCAGTCTTTGCAATGGATCGAGCCATTCGACAGGTGTGGACTTAGCCAGCACATCCGCTTGAGCGCCGATATCAGGCATGTCGCCTCTGGCTAAGGTCATCACAAAGCTGTTGAGCCATTCGGGACAAGGCTGATTACCCTGCGCTGCCAGTTTCCTGGCTAACAGGGGCGCACCGCCGCTGGCTGCAAGCCAGCCGTCCGCGTGTTTGACGCCCTGGTCGACAAGCCAGTCATGTGCAACTTTTAACGGTGGGGTGGCAAGTGGCAAACGTCGGCAGCGTGACAGTAAGGTTGCCAGCAGGCGGTCTGGGGCATCGGCGACCAGTAAAAACACCGTCGATGGAGGCGGCTCTTCTAGTACCTTAAGCAGTGCGTTGCCTGATATCGCATTCAGGCTCTCTGCCGGATAAATCAAAGCGACCCGCCAGCCACCACGATGTGTCGCATTATTAAACCAGGGCTCAAGACTGCGAATTTGTTCAGCGCGAATTTCTTTGGAAGGCGCGCGTTTTGTGCTTGCTGCAGACTCTGACGCAGAGGGTGATTCAGATCCTGCGGCACCCTCTTCTGCATCTTGCTCAGCGCCTTCTTCGAGTGCAACGGTTTCTGGGCGGATACGCTTGAGATCAGGATGATTACCAGAACTGACCCATCCGCAGGCGAGACATTTGCCGCAGGCCATTCCATTATTTGGCGACTCACAAAGAAGCGTGGCGGCAGCCGCCAGTGCGAACTCCTTTTTACCAATACCTGTCAGCCCGTGAATAAGCCAGGCGTGCGCAAACCTTTCGCGATTCGCAAGCCAGTGCGCTGCAACGTCCTGATGCCAGGGTAGAAATGCAGCCGTGCTCATCGGATGTTTGCTGTCGCGAGCAGTTGCGCAACATCCAGACTCAGACTGTTTCGGATCTGTTCAATCGTTTGTGTCGCGTCCACACACAGGATGCGTTCGGGGAATTGCTGCGCGCGTGACAGATAGATATCGCGAGTGCGCTGAAAAAAAGCATCTGCCATTTTTTCAAAACGATCTTGTTCACGGGTGCGATTCAAACGCTCTCTGGCGACTGCGAGCGGCACATCAAACAACCAGGTCCGATCAGGCTGCAAGTCAGGGTGCAACCACTGTTCCAGCACAGCAATACGTTCATAGCCAAGCCCTCTGCCCCCCCCCTGATAGGCAAAGGTTGCATCGGTGAAACGATCACAAACGACCCAGATACCTTGAGCAAGCGCAGGTTCGATCACAGTGCGCAGGTGTTCCGCACGTGCTGCAAACATCAGTAATGTTTCACATTCCAGGTGCATGGATTCGTGCAGGAGCAAATCACGGAGTTTTTCACCAATCACTGTGCCGCCAGGCTCTCTGGTCGAGAGTACTTCTTTACCATTTTGTTTCAGCGTATCAACGAGCCATTGCACATGTGTACTTTTACCCGCGCCGTCAACGCCCTCAAGCGTCAGGAATTTGCCACGTGTGATTGTCATGGCTTGCGCCCCAGAATGTAGGTTGAAACGTTTTTGTTGTGTTCGGTCAAATTAACGGAAAAGGCACTATTACCATCCCCTTTCGACACAAAATAAAGATATTGATGTGTTTCAGGTTGCAGCGCTGCATTGAGCGCGGCACGTCCTGAAATTGCAATGGGAGTGGGAGGTAAACCATTGCGTGTATAGGTATTCCATGGGGTGTCAGTCTGCAAATCCTGTTTACGGATTTTGCCTGCGTAGCTGTCGCCCATTCCGTAAATCACAGTAGGATCTGTTTGCAATGGCATGTTCAGGCGCAACCGGTTAATAAAAACGCCTGAAATACGCGCACGATCAGATGATTTACCCGTTTCTTTCTCGATGATTGAGGCGAGGATAAGTGCCTCGTAGGGCGATTTCAACGGCAATCCCTGCTGGCGGGCATCCCAGGCACGACTCAGCACCATTTGCTGGGCTCTGGCTGCGCGCTGGAGGATCTCAATATCAGGTGTGCCGATTGGAAAAATATAGGTATCCGGAAAAAACAGACCCTCCGCGAGCGATGGCAGGCCACCAGAAGCATTTTTTAAAGGCTCGACAACAGATCCGTCGAGTTGATTAATCAAGGCTGAATCACCAATATTCTCAAGCGTTTGCTTGATATCAGGGTGCTGACTGAGTGCTGCGCGGATTTGTTTGAGATTCCAACCCTCAACAAAGGTGATTTGGCGTTGTGTCATGTCGCCAAGCGCCATGCGGCGAAGAACCACCCAGGCGCTGTCACCACGTCGGATCTGATAACCACCAGCCTTGAGTGTTTTGTCCAGCTCACCCAGACGTGCCATCACCACAAAGGCCTGAGGGTTAACTGACACACCAGCCTGATTCATTAATCTGGCAATGCTTGAGGGTGTCGAGCCTAGCGGGACCAGAATATCAACGCGCTCAGCAGGTAAATCGAGCGGACGATGCGCCCAGTAATAAGCAGAGCCCACAGCAGTCGCGGCTGCTAGGACTAGTGGCAGAATCAAAAAAAGAAGGAATTTTGTAAAGATGTTCATTCAAATGCTATTTTAATGTAAACCTGACGTTATCATCTACGAACTATGCCCCCTATCCTGATGCACCTCCCCCCCCGATCCAATCCTGTCAACAACCGATTGGCGACTATTTACGAACTTCCGGATCTGGCTGTTTTTGAAGTCTCGGGTACCGATGCGATCAGTTTTTTACAAGGACAGATCACCAACGACATTGCGGGCACTGCGCCTGATCGTGCCTGCCTCGCCGGGTATTGCACGCCTCAGGGAAGATTGCTTGCGACGATGGTGTTGAACCATGCACGCAGTGTGCCCGATAGCTTGCCAGTTATTCGCGGTGTGATTAGACGCGATATTCTGGGACCAGTTCTCAAACGCCTCAGTATGTTTGTGATGCGGGCCAAGGCCAGACTTTCAGAAACTGAGCTTGTTGTTCGAGGCGTGGCACTGACTTCGGGTGAACGTGCTGCGTTCGAAAATGCTCTGGGCTTTGAACTCCCTGTAGAAGCGTGGCAAACATCCGAGACTGCCTCAGGCGTGTGGATCGCTGCACCTACAAACTCAATGCCACGCTGGTGGTTGATTTCCGGTCCTGAACATTCCGCTCCTGAACATTCCGCTGCGCTGGCTAAGCTCTCAGAGCAATGTATCGCAGGGGACACGGTTGAGTGGCTTGCTCAGGACATTGAAACAGGCCTGCCCTGGGTAGAGGCCGCCACGCAGGACTTATTTATCCCCCAGACACTTAATCTGGATTTGATTCAGGGGGTCAGTTTTACAAAGGGCTGTTACCCGGGACAGGAAATTGTTGCGCGCAGTCACTATCGAGGGACAGTGAAACGCCGGATGGTATCTGCCACTGTAGACTTGGATGCAGGAGCAGCACTTGTAGCGGGAGTCGATGTTTATGACGGCAGCCGTGAGGACCAGGTTTGCGGACGTATTATCAACATCGCTCGCACAGATGACCACCTGCATGTATTGCTTGAGTCAAGTTTTGAGGCGGTGGATCATCAACAGCTCAGAGCATTGAGCCCAAACGGACCAGCACTACAGCTCAGGGAGCTTCCCTACTCTGTCCGACCCGAACAGAGTAAGGTTTAGACTTTTTATTTAGACTCGTCGGTATGTTTAATCATATTGACGATGCTTGAAAAATCCAGCTTGCCGCTGCCTTGCGAACTATGCAGTGCGTAGAGATTACGAGCAAGCTCACCCAGAGCAATAACTGATTTCGTATGCATGGCTGCCTCGGCGGCTAGTCCGAGGTCTTTAAGCATCAGATCCACACCAAAGCCGCCTGCATAGGCTTTCGCTGCAGGAACATTTTCCATCACACCAGGCCATGGGTTGTACTTCTCGACCGCCCAGTTACAGCCAGAGCTTTTAGAAATAATGTCTGATAACACCTTGGGATCAAGTCCATTGGCCACACCAAGTGCGAGCGCCTCGGCTGTTCCTGCCATCGCGATACCAAGCAACATATTATTTGCGATCTTGGCGACCTGGCCTGCCCCAGCAGCACCCGCGTGAAATATATTCTTACCCATTTTTTCAAGATAGGGACGTGCACGCTCCAGAGCCGGCGCCTCTCCACCCACAATAAATGTCAGTGTGCCTGCGATGGCTCCACCGGTGCCGCCTGATACGGGCGCATCGATCATATCCAGCCCAAGGTTCTGCGCAGCTGTGGCGACCTTGCGCGCTGAAACAGCAGCGATCGTGCTGCAATCAATCACCAAGGCTTTGGGCGGTATCGAATTTAGCAAGCCCGACTCACCAAGATAAAGCGACTCCACGTGCTGGCTGGCTGGCAACATCGAAATAACAATCTCTACCCCCGCTACCGCATCTTTGGCTGAGCTTGCAGCATAGGCCCCGTCCTTGACAAGTAGCTGTACTGCAGCAGGCACCAGATCAAATACGCGAAGAGTATGTCCCGCTTTGATCAGATTTTGAGCCATCGGCCCGCCCATGTTACCAAGTCCAATAAATGCAATCGTGCTCATGCGGATTCTCCGAGTGTGTAGAGAGGATGGTCTTTTGCTGCAAAAGGAGATGTAAAAAACTTTTCAACCCATTGAGGCGTGGCATCAATAAGCTTGGCAGGATTCCATTTTGGATTTTTATCTTTATCCACTAACAACGCTCGAATGCCTTCAGCAAAATCTCCATGTGAAGCACACATGAGTCCCGCAATCCACTCGATGCGATAGACCTCGGCGAGTGATGCATGCTTGGTGCGTTGTAAGAGTGCGAAAGTCAGCCTGGCAGAGCCGGGGGACCCGGCTGCAAGTGTCTTGGCTGCACGTTGCAACCAGGGATCCTGGTGTTCGGACAATGCCAGGATATTTGATACGATTTTATCCAGATCAGAACCGCTACAGATTTTTTGAATCAAGGACAAGTGCTGCTGAAGTGACCCGATCACGGGTACTGGATCACTGCTCAACTCATGCAGCAAACTATTGAGCATGTCGTCATGACGCACGCGTGTTTCATGCTGCATTTCTGTCTGATCAGGCGTACGGTGCCAGCGCTGAGTTTTTAAACTGGAGATCAGAATATTCCAGGAGTCGTGTGGCAGATGATAATCAGCCATTCCAGCAAATAGTGCATCGGCTGCGCCAATATGCGCACCTGTCAGACCAAGAAACAAACCGGTCTTGCCTGGCAATCGGTTAAGCATCCAGGTGCCACCAACATCCGGAAATAAACCGATCGTGATTTCCGGCATAGCCATTTTGGAAGTGTCGGTCACGATACGGTGACTGGCTCCCATCATCAACCCCATTCCTCCCCCCATCACAATACCGTCACCCCAGACTACGATGGGTTTGGGAAAGGTATGAATGCGATAGTCCAGGGCGTATTCTTCTGCGAAAAAAGTACCTGCGTAGGTATTTGCTGCGGCAGGCTTACCTATATTTTCAGTCATGCTGTGATAAAGCGTATGAAGATCCCCGCCCGCGCAGAATGCTTTTTCGCCCGCACCACGCATAATCACCAATGCAAGATCAGGATCCTTTGCCCAGACTTCCATGCGCGCTGCAAGCAACCGCGTCATGTCCAGTGATAATCCATTCAGTGTTTTAGGCGTGTTGAGTGTGGCAACACCTAATTTCATTCCATTCGCGCAAGCGACTTCCTCGAACAACACCACATCGTTTGAAGCTTCACTCATCTCACGTCCATACCTTTTTCAAGCAGTTGGCGGGCAATGATGACCCGCATGATTTCGTTTGTACCCTCAAGAATCTGATGCACACGTGTATCGCGCACCAAACGCTCCAAAGGATAATCTTTCAGGTAGCCATAGCCACCATGTAACTGTTGCGCATCCAGACAAACCTGAAAACACAGGTCTGTCGCCAAACGTTTAGCCATGGCACAGTAGGTCGAGGCATCCGAGTGACCCGCATCGAGTTTACAGGCAGCCAGACGAACCATATGTCGCGCAGCAACGGTATGCGTAGCCATATCCGCGTATTTGAATTGCAGGGCTTGAAAGCCCGCCAGAGGCTGATTGAACTGCTTGCGCTCGTGCATGTATTGCCGCGAAGCATCTAGTGCGCCTTGGGCTGCACCGACCGAGCAGGTGGCAATATTGATTCGACCACCGTCCAGACCACGCATAGCGATTTTAAAACCCTCACCTTCCTGACCAAGTAAGGCACTGAGCGGGATGCGTACATTGTTGAATGAAATCTGGCGTGTGCTTTGACTATTCCAACCCATTTTCAGCTCTTTTCTGCCGTACTCAATGCCTTCAAGCCTGGCGTCCAGGGCAAAGGCAGAGACACCCGATGCACCTGCAGCGCCAGTTCGTGCCATCACAATCAATACATCTGTTTCACCGGCACCCGAAATAAATGCTTTGGAGCCATTCAGCAGATAATGATCACCCTGTAAGCTGGCCTGTGTCAGTAATGAAGCGGCATCCGATCCCGCTCCAGGCTCAGTCAGGCAATATGAAGCAAGTAGTTCACCGCTGCTTAAACCTGGCCCCCACTGCTCACGCACAGATTCCGTGCCCCATTTACCAAGCATCCAGGTAGCCATATTGTGAATGGTGAGAAAGGCAGTGGTTGAGGGATCGAAGGCTGCGAGCTCCTCGAACACAAGCGTGGCATCCAGTCTTGGCAACGCCAGACCACCGATGGATTCATCCGCATAAATCGCGCAAAATCCCATCTCTCCTGCACGCCTGAAAGCGGCTTTAGGGAAAATACACTCCTGATCCCAGTGCGCTGCGTGCGGCGCCAGCTCCCCAAAAGCGAAATCTTTTGCCGACTTAGCAAAAGAAAGCTGTTCTTCACTGAGCTCCATATCCATATTGTCTCCTGCAAAAATTAAATTTTATTTTTTGTATGTATAAAAAATTCGTACGGCGAAAAAAATTATCAGGTTTAAGTTTTCAGGCTTTAGCTTGAGGCTCTAAATTGTGACATCATTAATCGGAACTTTCTTTTTGATGTTTCGTAGTTTCTGACGGTGCAGCGCACGGCGTCTGCGTGACTGCTTGGGATCAAAAGTTAATTGACGATAAATTTCAATACGATCACCATTTATGAGCGGGTGGCTAAGAGGCGCGAACTTTCCAAACACACCCACATTCAGTGCGGCTAACTCAAACTCCTTAAAGCTCTCCAGGAATTTACTTTGAACAATAGCTTCAGAGATGGTCGAACCCTTTGCGACACGCATGTTGACCGACCAGGTCTGGCTGGGTAAGGCATAACAAACGGTGACTCTGATCCCTTCAGTCGATGGTGTGGGAACGGTATCTGAGTGAGTCATTCGCCGTAACAGCTGAGTGCGCGCTGTGTAAATGAATCAATGAAACTCGTCGCAATCCGGTTAAAAATCGGACCCACGAGAGTTTCAAGCGTTCGGCTTGAGAATTCGTATTGCAATGTAAAAACGACTTTGCAGGCGTCCTCGGTCAGTGCTATAAATAACCATTCCCCCTTAAGTAATGAAAATGGCCCATCTACGAGCTCAAGTTCGATTTTATTCGGGTACTGATGGATATTTCGAGTGGTAAAGGTCTGTTTCAGACCCGCCAGTGCAATCGTAATGGACGCCTGCATCCCATGATCGTCACGGTGGCTGACGGTTGTCCCGCCACACCAGGGCATGAATTGAGGGTATTTTTCGACATCAGCCACCAGGTCAAACATCTGGGCTGCGCTATGGGGAACTAGGACAGATCTCTCAACGGAATGCATTGGTCATCGCAAATGGATAGAATGGTAGGATTTTACCGGTACATCGCCGGAACGTTCAGGTCCTAATGAGCATTATTGAAAATCGCAAGGCTTTTCACGACTACACAATGGAGGAGCGGTTTGAAGCCGGTCTGGTTCTCCAGGGGTGGGAGGTCAAAGCCATCCGTGAAGGCCGCGCACAGCTCAAAGAAAGCTATGTCGTGGTGATTGATGGCGCCCTTTGGTTGCTGGGGATGCATATCAGCCCCCTGCACTCTGCCTCAACCCATGTCCTGCCAGATTCAACCCGTACGCGTAAGTTATTGCTTAAGGCAGAAGAAATACGCAAATTGATCGGTAAGGTCGAACAACGCGGTTTTGCCCTGGTCCCCATCGATTTACATTACAAAAATGGCCGGATCAAGCTGGATTTCGGCTTGGGGCGCGGTAAAAAGCTACACGACAAACGCGATGCTTCTCAGGAAAAAGACTGGGCCCGCGAAAAAGAACGTCTGATGAAACACGATACAAGGAATCGAGACTAAAACGCCACACGTCTTAGGTGTGGCATTTTTAGGTGCGGTGTTTTATTTAGCCGGAAAGTTAAATTCCAGCCTGAAGCCTGCAATTACTTTTCAGCAAGTTTTTGCCAGGTTTCAACAACCGTGTCAGGGTTGAGCGACATGGATAAGATACCTTCGTTTTTAAGCCAGACGGCAAAATCAGCATGGTCGCTGGGGCCTTGACCGCAGATCCCAACATACTTACCGGCTTTCAGGCAAGCCTGAATTGCGCGTCGCAGCATGAACTTAACTGCTTCATCGCGCTCATCAAAGTCAGCCGCCAGCAACTCCATTCCCGAGTCCCGATCAAGCCCGAGCGTGAGCTGCGTCATGTCATTTGAACCAATTGAAAACCCATCGAAATGCTCAAGGAATTCTTCGGCCAGGATGGCGTTTGACGGAACTTCACACATCATGATGATGCGCAAACCATTCTGTCCACGAACCAGACCGTTATCGGCTAGGAGTTTAATGACACGTTCTGCCTGTTTAACGGTACGTACGAAAGGCACCATAATTTCAACGTTGGTCAACCCCATTTCGTCACGTACACGCTTGAGCGCTTCGCACTCCATGCGGAAACACTCTGCAAAATCAGCAGAGATATATCGCGAAGCACCGCGAAAACCCAGCATCGGATTTTCTTCCTCGGGTTCATAACGCGCGCCACCAACGAGTTTGCGATATTCGTTTGATTTGAAATCAGACAAACGTACGATGACGGTCTTTGGATAAAACGCAGCACCGATAGTCGCAATGCCGTCGGCAAGTTTTTCAACAAAGAAAGCACGGGGGCTTGCATGACCACGCGCGGCCGACTCAACAGCGACTTTTAATTCAGCATCAACGTTCGGATAATCAAGCACCGCTTTAGGGTGGATACCGATATTGTTGTTAATGATGAACTCAAGACGTGCAAGGCCAACGCCCTCATTGGGAATTTGGCAAAAATCAAAAGCGAGCTGTGGATTACCCACATTCATCATGATTTTGAGACCGACTTCAGGCATCACGCCACGGCGAATTTCTTCGACTTCGGTTTCGATCAGGCCATCATAAATGCGACCCTCATCACCCTCTGCACATGAGACGGTCACTTGCTGCCCTTCTTTGAGACGATCTGTTGCATCCCCACAGCCAACCACAGCAGGAATACCCAGTTCACGGGCAATAATGGCCGCATGACAGGTACGTCCGCCACGGTTCGTGACAATCGCAGAGGCGCGTTTCATGACGGGTTCCCAGTTCGGATCGGTCATGTCTGTAACCAGCACATCGCCTGGCTGAACTTTGTCCATTTCGGACAGGTCACCCACAACACGAACCGGTCCTGAACCGATTTTCTGACCGATTGCACGTCCTGTGACAATCACGTCTCCTGTGGCTTTTAGACGGTAACGCAACTGCACATCATGCTGACCCTGCTGGGATTTAACCGTTTCAGGACGGGCTTGCAAAATATAGATCTTGCCGTCAAAACCATCCCGACCCCACTCAATATCCATCGGGCGTTGGTAGTGTTTCTCGATGATGACTGCGAATTTGGCGAGCTCAATGACTTCATCGTCTGTCAGAGAGAAACGGTTTCGCTCGGAAACAGGAACATCAACGGTGCGAATGGCACGGCCTTCGATACGCTGAGGATCGAACTCCATCT
>JAUSCY010000101.1 GCA_030650995.1 Sheuella sp.
TCGGCGCCTCCATGCACGGTTAAATCTGCCTGCTCGTCCTGCGATAGACCCAGCGGTCCGACATATATTGACTCTGGTCTGTTCAATTGGCTGACAGGGTGTTTGTTGATCGCACTTTTTACGGTCCGGCCAGGTCCTTGACCAGAAATGATTATTTTTTCAATTTTCCCAACAGAAATTGTGATGATGCGCATGAAAAACTCCGATACGGTGCATGAATGAATGACTTTAAATTACAGCAAAATTCATGCCGGCTGTAATCTTTATGTTGGTGAAGATATTTTCAATATATGATCGGCTGGTATCAAAAATAATGAAAATTATCCAGGAGACATAAAAATGAAAAATCTGAAATCTGTATTAGCGATTGCAATACTCAGCGCGAGCGCCGTGACTGCCTATGCGCAAGAAAATCAGCAGCGTTTTAAAATCACGCCACTCGCTGAAATGACCACTGAGCAAAAGAAATATTTCAATGACATGATGGCAGGACCAGTATCCGGAACAGGTAGTGCCGGTGTTGTCCAGGGTGCTACCAGTCTGGGGGCACCTTTTAACGTCTATCTGCGAAGCCCGCTGCTCGCAGACAAACTGCGCCAGGTTGGTGAGCATATCCGTTTCAAAAGCTCACTACCCACCAAACTGAACGAACTCGCTATTCTGGTCACTGCCCGGCACTGGACCGCACAATATGAATGGTTTGCGCACCATCGTTTAGCAGTCAAGGCGGGCTTAGATCCAGCGATTGCAGCTCAAATTGCCGAAGGTAAAAAACCTACGGGCATGAGCCCCGAGGAAGAGGCAATCTACAATTTTTCTCATGAGCTACATACCGATCACGGTGTGAGCGATGCAACATTCAAGGCAGTCGTAGATAAGTTCGGTGAACAAGGTGCAGTCGATCTGATCGCAGTCAATGGGTATTATGTATTTGTATCCATGATATTGAATGTGGATCGCTCACCGCTGCCAAAAGGTGTTCCGCTGCAATTGGCCCCTCTGCCAGCGGGCCATGCACAACACATGTCAAAGTAAATCAATCAGCCTTTGCGCCCGAGGCTTTTGCTACCTTGCCCCAGCGATCCGTTTCGTCACGCAAGAACTTGGCAAAAGCTTCGGGTGAAGGTTGCAGGAAAGACTCTACGCCGATCTTGCGCAGGGACTCAATCAGTTCTGGATCTTGTGCGGCCTTCACCAGCGTCGCATAAAGCTTGTCGATGACTGGCTTAGGCGTTTTGGCGGGTGCCATGACAGAAAACCAGTTAAATGCCAGCAAAGATGGCACGCCCTGTTCTACAGAGGTCGGTGTATCTGGCAAAAGTACCGCGCGTTTAGTGTTTGTCACTGCGATCGCACGCAGACGGCCATCTTGAACCAGCGGGTATTGTGGTGGGAGATCGACCAGAATTCCATCCACATGCGCACCGAGCAGGTCAGCAATTGCAGGTCCCGCCCCTTTATAAGGGACATGAACAATCTGACCATCGCCTGCGGCATTACGTAACAGTTCAATTGCAAGATGCGGAAGCCCACCGTTACCTGAAGAAGAAATCGTCACAGGCCGTGTTTTAGACAAAGCGATCAGTTCCTGCAGATTATTTGCTTTAACCGACGGATGAATTGAAATCAGTTCAGGTGTCTGCGCGACGGTCGTCACCCCCACCAGATCTTTCAAGGTATCGAATGGCATTTTTGCGTAAGTGTGCGGACTGATCGCCAAAGGACTGGCACTCGCCAGAGTGATGGTGTAGCCATCCGGTGGGGAGCGCACCACAAACTCAGTCCCAATCAAGGCGTTACTGCCAGACTTGTTTACAACAACTACGGGCACGCCCAGAATCTCACTCATCTTGGGTGCAAAAATTCTCGCAACCATATCATTCGAGCCACCGGGCGGAAAGCCTACCACCATGGTGATGGATTTATTTGGATATTCCTGTGCAGATGCAGCACTAATATTCAACATCCCCGAGAGGGCAATTAGAAAGGCCGCGAGGAAATTCTGTGTACATCTACTTAAAGAGGGTCTACAAATGTGTTTCATGAGGAACTCCTAAGATGAAGATCTATTCAGAAATTGGGGATGCATCCAGACGCATGGCGATACCAGCTAATTCGGGAGAGTAGGCTGGATATCGTTTGACAACTAAGGGATCATGACCTGGAATGACATGTTGCGGCGAAGCAGCCAGGCAAACTAATCGTTCAAAACCTTCGATCATTTCCCCCAGGTGATACACCAAAGAAAAACAACGCTTCTTTTCAAAATGCTCGTAGTAATGACTGGCATCCGAGGCTAATACAACCCACCCTCTGGACGTATGGACACGCACTGCCTGCATCCCTGCAGTATGCCCGCCAATATGATGCAGGCTGATCCCTGGTGCAATCTCTGCATCACCCTGATGAAATATCACACGATCGTTATAAACCAATCGGATCATGCCCGCTACGTGATCGACCTCATATGCACGACTAAACCGATCGCAGCACATGAATCTGCCAGTTGCAAACGCCATCTCATCGTCTTGCAAATGAAATTTTGCATGAGGAAAATCATCAAACGTCCCGACATGATCATTATGCAAATGAGTAATGACGATCTCATTGACATCATCAACTGAAATTCCCAGAAGCTTTAACGCATCGACGGGTCTTCTAAGTAAAGTACGGTGACGCTTGTCCGCCATATCCTGATTAAATCCCGTATCAACCAACACCAGACGCTCGCCATTACGGATCACCCAGATGTAATAGTCCATGGGCATCGGTACATCGTGCGGATCCCCACCTACGAAGTGATCGGGTCGTGCACCATTGCGCGTGGCATATTTAAGCGCAATGACTTCATATTGCGGCAAATCTGATGTGATTGTCATATTAAGGCTCGCTTATTGTTGCTTTGCGGTCAGCTTCATCAATTCACCAACACTTGCACAGTTTTCAATTGACTGCACCATATTGGCGATTTCTTGTGCGCGCGCAGCCCCCAGCACCGGGGTCACCAGACTATCAAATTTTGCACGTAACTCCTCATCGCTCATTGCGTTCTGAATGGAACCTTTTGGATAATCAACCTGAGATACATATTGAGTACCATCATCCATGATCATCGTCATCAGGCATGAAACACCACGCGGCAACGTTGCATCAACACTAATGTTGACTAAATCTGTCAGTCGTAAAATTTCAGACTCTGCCAGGCGTGCATTGTTGTACTGGGCAAACAAGGCCTGTCCATCCAGTAGCGCCACCGCGACCGAGTAAGGCAGACTGACCTGAGCTTCATGGTATGTTTGCGGGCGCTTGTTCAGATGGTAATGTGCCCAATCCGGATGACGCGCCATCTGAATAGACTGGATACGCTTCAAATCTGGCGAGTGCTGACGACGGATATTCAATGCACAATCGATTGCATTATGAATCGGACGCGCGCAAGAGTATGGCTTGAATTCAATATCCAGCTGGTAAGGCTTATCATAATCAGCGGTCAATTGGTCCGGATCGTTTTTATCGGTGAATGCGGCAAGAAATCCACGCTCACCTTCAAAAATTGTGGCGGCTCCCGTAAATCCTAACTGAGCCATGGTTGCAGCGGTCACACCATTACGTGCTGCAGGGCCTGGATTAAAACGTTTCTGCATCGAGGGACCATACATCTCCATCAGCCCAGAAGCGCTGGCACCTGCCATACCCAGAGCAGAGACAACTTTTTCAATGGGTAGTTTTTGGAGATAAGCAGTGGCGATGGTCGCACCAAATACACCTGTCGTTGGCGTGGTGTGATAGCCACGGTTACGCAGCGATGAGTTAGCGGCTTTACTCAACCGCTCCATCATTTCGCAACCTGCAGCGAGAGCAACCAGAAGCTCTTTACCGTTCGCACCGAGTTGCTCTGCTGTAGCCAGTGCAGCTGAATAGACGGGTGGGCTGAAATGAAACAGCGCCAGCACATCGATATCATCGAGCTCAACACTGTGCGAGGAGATGGCGTTGGCGAAAGCTGCCTGCATCGCAGGGACACGCACATCACCGCCAATCAGTGTGGATTCGGTGTACCCACCTGTAATTGCGGCAAATTTGCGAGCGACCTTCCCGCTCTCTGTCTGACTACCGGAAATAGCGACCCCGATGTAATCGAGCAACAAGCGTTTGACCGCTTTTTTTGAAGACTCTGACAACCCTTCGTAATTGAATGCACTAAAGTGTGCGGCAACTTGTTCTGCAATGGTATGAGTAGATGCTTGTTTCATATTGAATTCTTTATTTAAAAATTTAAGAGAGATGGAGGGGTATTCAGGATATTTATTATTGGATTTTTTGATTAGTAAACTCTTGGTGCCGCAAGGATTTTGAATAACTCGGTCGTGTTTTCTAATTGATCGAGCTGATCCACAAGTTTGATAACACGATCAATATCGGAACCCGACAAGCAGGACTCCACAACATTACGGAACTTATAAATTACCTCATCGACTGACAGAGGATTTTCGGGACTGCCACGCCGATTCAGAATTTCATAATCAAAACTGCGACCGTCCTGCGTCGTTACGCGCACGCGTGCTGCGTGGCGGTAGGCTGGACCCATCGCTTCTATTTCTGGATCAATCCGCGCGTGGATCCGTTTAATAAAGTCCAGTATTTTTGGATCAGCAAGTCGATTTTCGGCATACTGTGCGACAAATGCCATCCCATCGAATCCGATCACGGCAATGCCATAAAAAAGATTCATCTGAGCGGCCGTCACTCCCTGGGCTTTATATTCCCAGGCACAATGCGTATAAGTCATCGGACTCATACCGATATCTACCCGAGCGACGTCCTCTGGTCTCAGATGATGGGTTTTAAGCAAATGATGAAAGGCGTCCAAAGCAGAATGAATACTGGTTACACAGGCATGGGGCTTATAGCCGACCTTACCTGTTTCCCATACCTCGCCAAGCGCATCCGTTAAGCGCGAGGCGTTTGGTTTATCTGAATATGAGCTCAGGTAGCCGCCATAGCCAGCCTCGAGAACATCTGAAATTCCAGTGAAATCACGTTGCGCAAGGTATGCGGAATACACACCACTTTGAGCGGCGCGACCGGAGTGAAAGCGCTTAACCATGGCTCCTTCCTGCGCAGCCATCAAGCCACCTGCCTGGGAGCCGACAATACCCAGAGCATGTTGCATACGTGCGGCATCGAGGTTGAGCATACGGGCCGCTGAGGCTGCTGCCACAAACACACCTGATGCACCCTGAGGATGAAACCCTCTGAAAAACAATCCCATCGTTGCCGCATTGCCCACACGGGTTCCAATTTCATAGCCTGTCGTCATTGCGGTCAAAAGCGTTTTACCACTCGCGCCACCCGCCTGCTCTGCTAACGCAACTACAACAGGTGTCGCAATCGAACCTGCATGAACGATGGATTCCTTGTGAATATCATCGAGTTCAAAGGCGTGACCAGCCGTTGCGTTGACAAGGACAGCGCCAGCGACTGAGGTTTTTTGACCAGAGCCAAAGATCGAAGCAACTGGACGAGCACCCTCCTCTTCAATCATGGCCTGAACCTTCTTTGTCCAGGGAAGTGTGGCACCAAACAAACAGCACCCAACACTATCCAGAAAACTGGTCTTCATGCGGGCAATCACTTCCGCAGGGATATCCTCATACTGAATATTGGCAGCAAACTCAGCGAGTGTTTTCGTTGCGCCTGGCAACAACGATGGTGTGTGCGCTTCCATAATCTCTTTTGGGTTAATCCATCATTCAATATTTAACTGTCATGCAAACTTCAATCCGGTCTGTGCGGCAGTTACTCAATTACGGTTCCAGACGCTTTGATTAACGCCTGCCATTTTTTATATTCAGCATTGAGGAATTCTTTTGTCTGAGCGGAATCACCATTGATGACATCAAGCCCCGATGCCTCAAGTCTGGCTTTAACTTCTGGCATCTTCAAGACAGTGGAAATATTCTTTTGAATATATTGCACGACCTGTGGTGACATATTCGCGGGACCAAGCAGCATGTACCAGGTTGTTGAGGCGTAGCCTTTCACGCCAGCCTCTTGAATCGTTGGGATGTTCGGTGCAATAACCGCTCGTTTTGATCCGGTCTGACCCAGCGCGACAATGCGCGGATCTTTCAGATAAGGCACACTTTCTGCGATCGGCTGCATCGTGACATCTACATCGCCAGACATCAAATCAATCATCGCAGTTCCCCCTCCCCGGTAAGGAATATGGATATATTGCATGCCTGTCATACTTCTCAACACATCCATGGAAAGATGCGATGAACTCCCATTACCCGAACTTGCAAAGCGAATAGCGTCTGGCTTGCTCTTTCCTGCAGCAACTTGATCATTCACATTTTTAATTGGTGATTTCGCATTAGCCAGCAAAACAAGTGGCGCATCACCGATCAGTGCGATGGGTGTGAAATCATCCAGTTTGTAACTTACCTTTTTATACAAACTTGGATTAATCGCAATTCCTGGCGTACTGAATAACAAGGTATAACCATCTGGTTTGGCAGCTGCAACCGCAGCAAAAGCAATATTTCCTCCAGCGCCTGTTCGATTTTCAACGACAAACTGTTTTCCAGTCAGATCTGACATTTTTTGCATGACATATCGGCCAACGATGTCAGAACTCCCGCCCGGTGGAAATCCAATCAACACCTGCACTGAGCGTGTCGGATATTCCAGAGTTTGAGCGTTAACCACGCTACTGATACTCAAACAACCAAGCAATACAAGCGAAGATATTATTTTCATGATTTGCCTTACCTGACTTGATTATCAGCAGTGTGAGTGCGGTTTGGACGGAGACGCGAATACATTCAGATCAAATATAGATATGAGTATTAATAAGTTGGATCTGCATCCAGTCTGACCGCGATCCCTTCCAGGGCTTTAGAGGCTGCGGGATATCGCTGCATGACAAGAGGGTCGTGACCTGGAACAATATGCTTGAGTGAATCTGCCAGTTTTTCCAGCTTGCCATACCCATCAACTGCCTCGGCAACGTTGAACATCGTGGTGAAGGCACGCTTCTTTTCAAAATGCTCGTAGTAGTGACTCGTATCCGAAGCCAGTACGACCCAGCCTCGGCGAGTATTGACGCGCACGCACTGAACGCCGTGGGTGTGTCCACCAATTCGGTGAATCGACACACCGGGTACGAGCTCCGCCTCACCGTTATAAAAACTTACGCGATCTTTGTAGACCATGCGGACCATACCCACGACTTCTTCTACCTCATAGCCATGATTAAATTGTTTATGTCGCATATGACGTCCCGTCGCATAAGCCATTTCATCATCCTGCAAATGGAATTGTGCAATAGGAAAACTGTCAAAAGTTCCGACATGGTCATAATGTAAGTGCGTGATGATCACATCTTTGACATGGTCGACATCAACTCCGAGCAAAGCCAGACCCTCTGCAGGAGTTCGCAACAAAGTGCGTCCGCGTTTTGCTGCGATCTCTGCACCGAACCCCGTATCCACGACAAAGGTATGTTCCGCGTTACGAACAACCCATAAAAAATAATCCATTGGCATCGGCCCATCGTGTGGATCGCCACCGATGAAATGGTTTTTACGTAAAGCATCACGGGTCGCGTATTTCACTGCGAACACTTCGTATTCGGGCAAAGACTGCGAGTTTGTTTGTGCAACTGTCATACTTGTTTACCTGAAAAAGGATGTTGATCAATACTTAATCCAACCATCCATGCGTCACGGATGGCCGTTAAAAAATCTCCTGGAACATTACAGTCACCTACTTGGGCGAAAGGCACGCCCAAAGAAATGACATCGTCCAGAATCGAGGTGTTGGCACGCGGGCCTGTCGCGAAAATCAGGACCTCACCGATCTCAAGTCTGGTTGGCTGAGACTGACCGATCTGTACCGTGATGTGTCTTTCTTCAAGCGAGTCAATCCGACATTGTGTGATGACACGAACGCCGTCATCAGCAATACGCTCGAGCAATTCGAATTTATTATTACGCGCCATACCGTTTGCAGCAGTGGCCTGCATTTCAAGCACCTGTATATCGCATTGCTTTAAACGCAACAGATCAGCAATTTCAACGCCGACCATTCCACCACCGATCACGGTAATCCGCGCACCGGCAGCGATACGCTCTGGATGTGCAAAAGCGTCCCAGGCATGCATGATCTGGATATCAGAGGCCAAATTTGAAGTGTCGAGCGGCGGATCGCGTGGCACTGACCCAGTTGCCACCACCACATAGTCTGGATTAAAAGTACGCATCATTGCGGCATCCGCATCTACGCCTGTTTTGACAGGCACTTTCATTTCTACAATTTCTTGCCAGCGATAATCCCAGACAGGCTGTACCTCTGATTTATCAGGTGCAGCCACAGCGAGGTGGATCTGACCGCCTGTACGGGTGCTCTTTTCCCAGATTTCCACTTCATGACCTCGACCACGTGCAATGCGTGCCGCTTCAATGCCCGCGACGCCAGCACCAAGAACCAGTACGCGTTTACGTGGTCCTGGAGGGGGTGGGAATAATTGTGGTTCGGCGTATGCAAGCGCTTCGAATTCAGTACCCACCATCGGGTTTTGCACGCACGACACATCTTTTTCTAACGTTAATCGTTCGAAACAAACATTACAGGCGATGCACTGGCGAATAGGAGCTTTTATTTCACCAAAGGCTTTGAGTGCCCAGTGCGGATCGGCATAAAGCGCCCGACCCACTGAAATAAAGTCAGCACTGCCCGACGCAAGCACCTGCTCGGCATCGGCACCCTCGACGATACGTCCTGCAACAAAAACCGGGATATTGAGGGCATCTTTAATTGGCTTGGCGGTCGGTGCCAGGCACCCGCGTGGAAATGATGGCGGCTGAATACAGTATTTTGATAGCTGTGGGCTCTCATTACTGCCGCCCGACAGATCGATCGCTGCGACCCCCGTTCGCTCAACCGCTTGAGCTAGCGCAATGATTTCCTCAAGGGTATAGCCTCCCTCGACAAACTCGCTCGCGCTCAAACGCACAACCAGACAAAGCTCAGGCAGCGCCTGATGCACACGATCAATAGTTTCGAGAAGCATGCGCATACGATTCTGAATTGAACCACCGTATGCATCGGTTCGCTGATTCACCCTGCGTGTAAAAAATTGCTGGAACAGATAACCATTGCCGGCATGTATTTCCACACCGTCGTAACCCGCGAGCCAAAGTCTTCGTGCCGCAGCAACAAAGAGTTTCTGTATTTCATGAATTTCTGTCACACGCAGTGCGCGGACAGCGTCACCGGTGTTCGGATTGATCCAGTCTGAAGGGCCGACAGGCTCCATGTTTAAAACTGCGCGGCGTAACAAAGCTCCGCGGTGGTTAAGTTGGCCAAATACCCGACAGTCATGCGATTTAATACCGTCAACAAGCTTGGCAAGTCCGGGGATGAATCTATCGTGATAGCAACACAACGAATTGTGATGCGAACGCGCGGACTCGGTCACGATCATGGCCTCGGTCATGATCATTGCTACACCACCACGCGCACGCTCAGCGTAATACTCGCAGTCTCTCTGTGTTGAGAAACCGTCCGTCGTACTGTAATTCGTACCCATCGGTGCCATGAGCACACGATTTTTTAACTTTAAATTACCAATCTGACCAGGTTGTTGCAACAACATGTGTAGGTTCCTTCTCGCTGGAGGATTTTCCAGCGGGTTGTCTCGTCATCCCTTTGAAGGGAATTAATTTTTATTTCTTACCTACATCCTAACTACTGATTTATTTTAGGTCAATCCGATAAAATGAAAAACAATACTGAATTGTTTTCATTAATTGGCGTGAATAAAATGCGAAATCTCAATGCGTTACTTGTTTTTGCAAAAGTGGCTGAAACATGCAGCTTCACTCTGGCTGCACAAAGACTGGGCCTGACCGCTTCTGCGGTCAGTAAATCCGTCGCTCGCCTCGAGCAGGAACTAGGCGTCAAGTTACTGCAACGCTCTACACGCTTGGTCAGTCTGACGGCTGAAGGAGCGACTTTTTTTGAACGCTGCAGAAACATTCTGGCTGAAGTCGATGATGCCGAAAGCGCGATGACGCTCAGTACAGCGACACCAAAGGGAACGCTGCGCGTGCAAATGCCAGTTGGCTTTGGTCGCAGAGTCGTTGCGCCCAAGTTACTAAGTTTTACGAAGGAACACCCAGATCTGATCGTCGACGTCGAACTCAGCGATCGCGTGGTCGACCTGGCCTACGAGGGAATGGATGCCGCGATTCATGTCGGTCCGATCAGTGATAGTCGAGTGATTGCCCGCAAACTATGCCGTCTGACCTTTTCGGCCTGTGCCTCGCCCGACTACCTTAGCAAACATGGTGAGCCCAAAACACCTGAAGACCTCGTTAACCATCAGTGCCTGGCCTACCTGCTGCCGATGACCGGTGAACACAGACCCTGGCAATTTGCCAAAAACGGACAACTGATCACTCAAAAAGTCTCAGGCAACCTGAATATCAACAATGCTGAATCCCTGCTCGAAGCGGCCATCGCCGGAGGGGGTATCACCATGATCAGCAACTTTATCGCTGCAGATGCGCTGCGTACCGGTAAGCTTGTGAAGGTGCTTGCGCAATATGTTGTAGACGGTCCAGAAGTCAACGTAGTCTATCTCCCTCGACGCAATGTTTCGGCGAAAGTTAAGGCCTTTATTGATTTCCTCACCGTAGTTGTTCAGGATATTGAGGGCGTATGAAGGCCTCCTGCGCGCTTGTGCGGTCATGTATGATCTTTTTCAATTTCAAAATATAAAACTCAAAAAATGACAACAAATCCAAAGCATTTCAGAATTTTATCCACGCTCGCCGTGAGAAATGTTTTGAAAAAAATTACGCCTGAAATTGAACACGCCATAGGACAGCCGATTGAAATAGACTACGGCGCCACCATGCAGCTCTGCGAAAGAATCCGCTCAGGCAGCCGTGGAG
>JAUSCY010000104.1 GCA_030650995.1 Sheuella sp.
ATCCACGCGTTGAACGGACACCCCAGGGAGACCTAGGATAGAATCGATTTGGGACATCGGTATTAGCTCCATTAAATGTGTTTCTTCGCAAAAAACAAGTTTAATGAATACCGTTGTCCCCCGTTAATGATGTAGAGCCAAATTTTCTTGTAGATTTTGAAGTTTTTTTTTATCCTTTATTTTATCTTTTACTTTATCTTTTACACGAATCTGCGACGCATGATGACGTGGGGGATATTTGCCTCATAGAATATTTCACCCTCCTGCTCAAACCCGTGCAGGCTATAAAAATTTCTTGCATGCGTCTGGGCATGCAAAATAACCTCTGAAAAATCAAGCACCTGCGCCCGCTCCATCAATGCGGCAAGCACTGCACTGCCCACACCTAATCCACGGTAGCCCTGCAAGACAGACATCCTGCCGATATGACCATCAGGCAACAGCCTTCCTGTCCCAACTACCAACCCCGCATCGTTGAACGCCAAGGCATGTACGCTCAGAGGATCCATTTCATCGACTTCCTCTTCGATCGGAACCTTTTGTTCATGCACAAAGACGTCTAGGCGAATCGGCATCGCCTGATCTTTAATTTCGTCCCATTGCCCCAGCCTGACTTGTATCGACACGCTCACGTCCTTAATTAATTCCATGAATGGAAGATTATCACCTGTGCGTTCAGGTACCACAATGTAAACTGAGTCGCCCAAAACTTTTGCTTATAATTTTCCTGCTCATGCTTGCTGCGGTCATTCATGCTGCTTTTCCCGTATTCGCCCTGATTTTGACGGGATGGCTTTGTGCACGTTACAAACTACTTAATGCGCTGAGCATGGAGGGTTTGAATAAGTTCGTGATCTACCTAGCACTACCCGCACAATTATTTGATGCGATGTCTCACGCCACACTGAGCGATCTGGCGCAACCCGGCTTTTACTGGGCCTTCTCCCTGGGGATGCTCACCACAATGGGACTGCATACTTTTCTCTCACGCAAAAACACCTCCCCCAAGACCGACAAGATCATACAAAGCATGACTGCCGCCTACAGCAATGCGGGTTTCATGGGTATCCCCCTGAGCCTGATCGTGTTTGGCAAGGCGGGCCTGAGCCCAGCCATCATCACAACATTGTTTACGGTGTCCTTACTATTCGCTTTGACGATTATGTGGATAGAGATGACAAAACTCGATCAGGGCCGGTTTGGTTCCGTCATGCTCAAAGTAGGACTCGCCCTGATTAAAAACCCCTTACTGATCGCACCAATTCTCGGAATTGGCTGGTCAGCCTTGAATATCCCCATGCCAGGCGCGATAGACCGCTACATCAATCTGCTCGGTGAGGCAGCCACCCCTTGCGCGCTGGTCGCCATCGGACTATTCCTTGCCGCAAATCCGATGCGGGGTTTTGATCACAGCGTATTGCGCATTGTGATTCTCAAGATGGGCTTTCAACCATTATTTACCGCCCTGCTGGCTTTCTATGTTTTTGATATGCCGCGCATGTGGGCGCAGATTGCGATTCTTTCTGCAGCACTGCCAGTCGGAACCGGTCCCTTCATGATGGCTCAGATATGTCAACGGGACGCCTCGGCAAGTGCTCAGGCAATTCTCATCTCGACCCTATGTTCAGTTATAACTATTTCATTGTTACTCGCCTGGATTAACCAGACAATATCCTGAATGACTTTCGTGGCTTAAGTACACTAAGCACACGATTACGCACACATTATGCACACCACTTCGCACTTACTTTTTGGAAAAATCCTTATGTCGAGCCTGACACACGCTCATCCCAATCTGCCGCTCTCCAGGATTCAGATTAATGCAGTGCCTATTGCTCTGGCTTCGCTGGCGATTCTCGCTGGCGCCCTCTATATTTTTCAGACGGTTAGCCTCAAACAGGCCGCTCTCTGGGTGATTGGGGCTCTCATGGGGATGACGCTTTATTTTGCGTCCTTTGGATTTACTCAGGCATGGCGCGTATTCATTGCCAATGGCCGAGGCGCTGGCCTGCGTGCGCAAATGGCCATGCTTGCCGTAGGCGTCTTGTTATTTTTTCCTTTTCTTGCCCAAGGTACTTTATTCGGTAATCCCGTTAACGGCTTTGTGTCACCTGCTGGCGTCTCTGTGCTCCTGGGAGCTTTTATTTTTGGCATCGGCATGCAATTAGGCGGTGGCTGTGCTTCAGGTACGTTGTTTGCAGCGGGTGGGGGCAATACACGGATGTTTGTCACCCTCTTTTTCTTTATTGTCGGCTCTGTGATCGGCGCTTATATTTTCCCCTGGTGGTCAGCACTTCCTGCATTCAAGGCTTATTCAGTAGTCAAACAATGGGGGCTTGCACCCGCACTCATTTCCAACCTGGCAGTTTTTGCGCTGATTGCCTGGGGAACAGTGGTTTTTGAAAAACGTCGTCATGGCAATATAGAACCGATCGGACACGTTCTGAATCAGCCCGCATCGTTTGTGCACGGTCCCTGGCCATTGATCTGGGGTGCGATCGCCCTGGTCATTTTGAATTTCGCAACACTCGCACTGGCTGGACGGCCCTGGGGAATTACTTCTGCGTTTGCGCTGTGGGGCTCACAGGCCTTACACGCCTTTGGCGTTGATGTGGCCACCTGGGCATTCTGGAGTAAGACACCTCAGGCCATTACAGACCCCATCACAAAAGACATCACCTCAGTCATGGATATCGGCATCATGCTGGGAGCACTGGTGGCAGCTAGCGCAGCGGGTAAGTTTGCGCCAGTCTGGAAACTTCCACTGCGCTCACTGATGGGAGCGATCACGGGTGGATTGCTGCTGGGTATTGGTGCGCGTATGGCCTATGGCTGCAATATTGGCGCATATTTCAGTGGCATTCTTTCTGGCAGTCTGCACGCGTGGCTCTGGGTACCTGCAGCCTTCGCTGGTAATGTCCTTGGCGTATATTTCCGCCCATTTTTTGGTTTAGCTGTCGAAAAAACTCCACGACTGACAGGTTGCTAAGCATGCACATATTTCTCCCACGTTATTTTGCGCTGTGGTTGTTTGCTTTACTCAGCGTAATTGCTCCCTTGATGACTCAGGCAGGGATGATGATTGAGCTTTGGTGGGGGCTGGCAGCCGCATCCTGGTTTCTGACAATAGTTGGCATCCATGACCTGCTCCAGACCCATCATGCCACGCTGCGTAACTACCCCATCATCGGCCACATGCGATACATATTTGAATCGTTGCGACCAGCGGTCAGGCAGTATTTTTTTGAAAGCGATACAGAACCCACACCTTTTTCCAGAGAAAGTCGCTCGCTCGTATATCAGCGCGCAAAAGAAGAAATCGATAAGCGCCCTTTTGGAACCCTTGAAAATGTCTATGCCCAAGATTACGAATGGATTAACCATTCAATGTCTCCGAGCAAAATCACTGAGCCTAACTTTCGCATCGCCGTGGGTGGAGCAGATTGCACGCAGCCTTATTCGTTGTCCGTTTTAAATATTTCAGCGATGAGTTTTGGTGCGCTCTCGGCCAATGCAATCCTTGCCCTCAACACAGGTGCCAAGCTTGGTCATTTTGCGCATGATACGGGTGAAGGCGGAATCAGTACCTATCACCGCACTCCAGGTGGCGATCTGATCTGGAATATCGGATCAGGCTACTTTGGCTGTCGTGATGAACAGGGTCACTTTTCAGAATCTCACTTTGTTGCAAATGCCACACTGCCACAAGTCAGAATGATTGAGATTAAACTGTCCCAAGGTGCCAAACCAGGTCATGGCGGCATCTTGCCAGGCAGCAAAGTCACTGCTGAAATCGCCCTGGCGCGCGGCGTGAAAATCGGAGAGGACTGCAACTCACCGGCGGCCCATTCAGAGTTTCATACGCCTGTCGGTTTACTAGAATTTGTCCAGCGCCTTCGTCGCTTGTCTGGGGGTAAACCGGTAGGTTTTAAACTCTGCATCGGTCATCCCTGGGAATGGTTTGCGATCGCAAAAGCTATGCTAAAAACAGGCATCACACCTGATTTTATTGTGGTCGATGGCGCAGAAGGCGGAACGGGTGCCGCACCGATTGAATTCGTTGATCATGTCGGAACGCCTTTGCGTGATGGCCTGACACTGGTTCACAACACCCTGATTGGTGTTGGTTTACGTGACCGCATCAAAATCGGTGCCTCTGGCAAAATAACGTCGTCTTTCGATATGGCACGCGCATTCTCCTTAGGTGCCGACTGGTGTAATAGCGCACGGGCATTTATGTTTGCCATTGGTTGTATTCAAGCGCAGCAATGCCATACGGGTCGATGTCCAACGGGTGTGGCCACACAGGATGCAGGCCGACAGCGCGGACTGGTCCCGCTTGATAAAGCACCACGCGTCGCACATTTTCACAAAAACACGTTACATGCCCTGGCTGAATTACTTCAGGCAGCAGGACTTATGCATCCGGACGATCTGACCACCAGGCACATCGCAGTCAGAACTTCCGGCGATCAAGTCACACTCATGTCAACGTTATATCGTGAAATGGAACCTGGTGCCTTGCTGGCAGGTAACTTGCCTGGTCCGGTATATGAAAACTTCTGGATTATCGCTAATCCAGACAGTTTTCAACCTTATTCGTAAGCACATTCGGCAACGCAATCTTCATAATCAGGCTGATGTCCGACATAACCGGAGTGATACATACTCAGACCCAGCCGTTCAAAACCTGCACGTGAAATTGCGCGTCGACACGTCCACAAACCAGCCTGCTGATAACGCTGCATCGAACTGACTAGCGTCTCCCGGGACAAGTCAGGATAGAAAGGCGCGACAACCCGTGCGAGCTCGACAGCACCATGCTCGGCCAACCAGGGTCCGAACTGTTCGATCGCACGAATCATTGCCTCAAAGGCGTCATGATTGCGCCGCATGCCTTCCACTGTAGAGATAAAGGTCGTGTAGGCGGTGTATCCCCGAGCATTCGCCGCCTGTAAGACCTGGCCCGCACCCTGCTCTATGCATTGAGAAACGAAAGGTTCAAACAGTTGAACAACATCGGTTTCACCTTTAAGTAATGCACGGACGTTCTCCTGCATCAGCTTATCGTCAATCCGGTCAATCGCAGCGGGATCGACACCCGCATCACGCAGATCCTCTTGCAGGCACAACCAGGGTGTTGGTACCTCGCTGACAGAAGCAAATTTTAGTTTCAACAGGTCTGAGAGTTTAAATTCAGCGGGATCTGACTTGCCTACGAGAAAGAAAGGATCCTTTGCCGCCACCTCACAGAAAGCCACAAGCGAAGAATCGGTACGAGGCTTGAGATCACGTTCTTTAATTACACGAAGCGGTCCGCCCCACATCACATCAATATTGCCTTGAACCAGCTCAGCAATACCCGCGCCCGGCGAAGGGGAATCGAGCAAAGTAATCGACAGCCCCTCTTTTGCAAACAAACCCAATGCATGGGTGGCGTAAAAAGGAGCGTAAAACACTGCACGAAAATTCTCAGCGAGCTTTATATTCATAACCTATTCCAAAACTTGTTTTGTTAGTAGTATTACACGTCCAAACCTCAGGAACCCGTGCGCATCATGTTAAAGACCCACAACAGGTATGACTACTCTGCGATTAACAACCGCCCCGACTACAGCTGGCCTGAAGGAAAAAGACTGGCGGTACATTTCAGTCTGAACGTCGAGCACTTTGCGTTTGGCGAGGGGATGGGCAATGATTACGCAAACCCTGCTCCGCAGCCTAACACGCGCAGCTTTGCCTGGCGCGACTATGGCAATCGCGTGGGCGCCTGGAGGCTCCTAGAGTTAGCC
>JAUSCY010000109.1 GCA_030650995.1 Sheuella sp.
CTGTGGATGTTGTTGCAACACTCGAAAAGATCATGCTCGAAATTTGTCAGGATCCTGAGTTTGTAAAAGATCTGAACGATAGGGATGTCGATGTCGAGGGGCATTCAGCCAAGGCATTAGGCATCGAAATTGATAAGCAGATTGCTAAATGGAAAGCAGTGATCGAGCAGGCTAAAGTCCAGGCCCAATAGTTCGAAACTGAGGTTCAAAACCGAGGTTCAAAACTGAGCAAGCCACTGCCTGATTATTTTGAAATCTACGGTACCCCGTAATCGCCTGATTTCTCCTTTTGGACTGATCAGCATGGTGAGGGGTAACTCACCCATCCAGCGCGGATCAATTTCGTAGCGCATGTATTCATCGAAACTGGCGGAGCTTGTGCGATGATCCGCGCGGTTAAGTCGCGCATCTCGCAAGGTCTGAATAGATAGCTCCGCAGGTATTTGATCGACTTCAATGAATACCGTTTTCACGTCTGGAAACTGAGCAATAAAGTCACCCCAGCGTGGCAGCTCATCGAGGCATGGACTACAGGTGAATCCCCAGAAATGCACAATCATCGGTTTGTTTGCGCGGCTCTCTAAAAGAGGCTTCCAGTCGCCTGGACGATAGATTTTCATTTCCTGCGCATGGGCGATTACATTAAAAACAGATCCACAAATCAGCAATATGATGGGGAGAAAAAAAGTTTTAAAAAAACGTTGATTTAACATTTGATCCTGTAATCAATGCTGTGTATCCAGAGATATGAGTCTGTATCCCTGTGCTGCAGTCAGCCATGAAAGGTAAGTCTGATTCTGATTGTTAACGAGTAGTGGATGATCTGAATATCCAATTGTTTCTGCGACCAGTTTTGGGTCAGACCATTTGACACCATCATCCTCTGAACGCTGCATGAAAATAGCTGCGCGTTTCCCATCAAACTCCTTCCAGACGAGCCATATTGTTTTGTCTTGTGCCAGCAAATAAGGTCGTCCTGGTTGTGCCTTTGGATTGCCGATCGAACGTGGCGGTGAGTAGTTTTTTCCACTATCGACCGAGCGGGCATAATAAGTCCCCGTCCTTGCAGAGCCTTCTGTAAACCACGCTACATGAAAAGTGCCGGCGCTACTGACTGCAATAGAAGGTCCGTGATGTGGGCAGCTGTCAGTTTCCCAGTTATCAACCGCGACCCGCTCAACAGGTCCGGCTTGACTCTCACTGAGCACTACTTGCGTGGCATGGTCTCTGACCTTTTCATTAAAAATAGCGCGGTAAATCATCACGGGTAAGCCCTGAGGATTCACTGAAAGTCCAATTCTGCAGCATTCACAGCTGTTTGGTTGTGCAATGATTTCCTGTGAAAAACTTTGGCCCATGTTTTCTGACCAGGCGTACGCAATGGAGCCACCTAAAGCGTGCTTACCCGTTTTTTTAGCTTGTGCAACCAGGCGTTTATCAATCCAGGCAATAAACAGTCTCCCGTCCGGATTCATGCTGAGCGCGGGAAAGCGTTGGCTTGCCATATCGTTGGAAACAGAACGTGGTTCAGAAAAAGATTTTCCCTGATCAACAGATGTTGATATATTAATTTGCGCGTTCCATTGTTTGTCTTTAAAGAACGCATAGGCGATTGCCATATCACCCTTGTGATTGCCGACTAGCTGAGGTCGAGCATCGGGTCCTGTATCAAGCAACGCACCGTGTTGGGCAATCTCGATACGCGGATCAAAATTCATAGCTAAATCGCTAGAGCGCGCAATCGAAACGACACCATTCCCCGTCCAGACCACCCACAGTGTTCCGTCAGGTGCGAAGTAGGGGGTCGCTGCTTTAGCGCAGTTTAAGGTGGGCGCTTTGCATTGCGTGGCGGGTGCTGGCGATTGATGTGCGTGATGAGATGCCTGATGCTGTGCATGATGCGGTACCTGAGGCTGACCAAAAGCATTGCCGCAGATGCTGCCTAGCAACAAAATGACAGCCCATAATTTATTCATCAACATGCTCTCTTAACCCCAGAATCTAATCATTATGGGAGGGTTAAGTTTATCATTTGGTGTAGTGACTTAAGTTTTGATTGTGAATTGGGGATAGTGTGTCCTATCATTAACGCATGAACGAACGAATCGGTCTTTTCGCTGACGTGCACAGTAACCTTGAGGCGCTCGAGGCTTGTCTCGAACGTGCCCGAACTTTGCAGGTCACACGCATGGTGTTTCTGGGCGATCTGGTTGGCTACAATGCCGATCCCCGGGCAGTTGTTGATCGCGTCGCAGAACTGGTGGATGCTGGTCGGGCGATTGCCCTGATGGGCAATCATGATCAGGCAATTTTTACTGATCATAGTCGTATGATGAATCCTGTCGCGTGGTCCGCCATCCAGTGGACGCGAGAGCAATTAAGTACGAGTCAGGTTCAGTTTCTTCAGCAGTTACCGATGATCATTCACGAGGACGATACGTGCTTCGTGCACGCCTCTGCCTATCAGCCTGAAAACTGGCGCTATGTGAATGAAGATATCAGCGCCTGGCAATGCGCCGAGCATTCAGGTAAGACCTATACTTTTGTCGGTCATGTGCATGAGCCCATGCTTTTTTACCAGACTGAGATTGGTAAACTCAGACGTTTTGCGCCACATCCAGGAAAGGATGTGCCTATCCCGCGACATCGTACCTGGGTGGGGGTGGTCGGTTCTCTTGGACAGCCCCGCGATGGTATTCCGGAGGCTTGTTTCGCAGTTTTTGAGCCTCATGCACAGACAATCAGTTATCAGCGTGTGCCCTATGACTTTCACACCGCAGCACAAAAAATTCGCTATGCTGGTTTAGATCCAAGTCTTGCGGATCGATTGATCACTGGACAATGATCAGATGAATACTGGCTTGACGTGATGAAAGAACAATCAACGATCCGGTCAGTCGGCGAAGCATTCCAGTCAGGCAATGTAATTGATGGATTTGTTCTGCAAGAAGAAGTGCATCGAGGTGGTATGGCCGTACTATTTTCGGCAACGCATCCAAATATTGATGAACCCATTCTCTTAAAAATCCCGCGGGTCGGGCGCAACCAACCTGTTGAAAGTCTGATTGCGTTTGAGACGGAATTGAATATTCTGGCTGCGCTGGATACACCCTTCGTGCCGAAATTCCTGGGTGCGGGAAATCTTGCGACACACCCCTATATCGCAATGCAGCGTATTCAGGGCAAGCCGTTAGATGTGCTGATCAAAGAAAATGGACGCTTTCCAGTCGAGGATGTTGTGCGTATCGGTGCGGCGCTGGCGCAGGCTGTTCAGGCCTTGCATTCGCAACATACAATCCATCTCGATTTGAAACCAGAGAATATCCTAGTCGGTCCTGATGGAAAAATTACCCTGATAGATTTTGGACTGGCGCACCACGCGCACTATCCTGATCTGCTTGCTGAGCAAATGAGAAAGGGGGTTGGCTCCGCACCCTATGTATCGCCCGAACAAATCATGGGCATTCGCGAAGACAGTCGTAGTGATATCTTTTCGATTGGCGCGATTCTCTATGAAATGCTCACGGGTGAACTTCCCTTTGGGAATCCCCAGTCAATGGGGGGGTTAAGTAAGCGTCTCTGGGCACAGCCCGAGCCGCTCAGAGCGTTAAGGCCTGACATACCGGCCTGGCTGCAAGAGGTCGTTTTGCGGTGTCTCGAAGCCCGCGCATCTGATCGTTATCAGAGCGCAACCCGTTTGCGTCAGTGTTTACGTGAGCCTGAAAGCGTGAAGCTCACCGAGCGCGCCCAGCGCATCCGGCCATTGGGAATGCTCACTAATCTGAAGCGCTGGTGGCGCGCTGCTTCCTACACTCCATCACTTTGTATCGATCCAAGTATCGGGTACGAAGATGCACCGCTCATTATTGCTGCGATTGATACGCGTCAGACTGATATGCTGTTGCGCGATAGGATGCTGCAAGCGGCTCAGCTGATTTTGCAAGGAATGCCAGAAAGTCGGCTGATTTGTGTGAGTACGATTGCCGGGACGCCAGCGATTGATGGTGCGCGCGAGTCCGATTCTGCAAGCGGCATTGTGCGCAATCATCTAGTGCAACTGATGCAATGGGCTAAACCACTGAAACTGCCCGCCGAACGTTTGTCCTGCCACGTGCTGGAGGCGATAGATCCCGCCTCCAGAATTGTCGAGTTTGCCCAGGACAATGAGGCGACACTGATACTGATTGGCGCCTCGCACAAAATTCCGAATATGGTGACGCCATGGAGAACCTCAATGACCAAGATCGTTGAGGAGGCACCCTGTAGTGTTCACATTGTTCGTGTTTAAAAACCTGGCTGATAAATTGTGATCAGACACCCATCTGTCTGGCAAAATCCCGGATGTCTTTCGCAACAATATCCCAGTCTTCGGATGCAACGAGATTTTTAGTTTGCCCTGGACCGTATTCTGTGGGACGTGGCCAGAATGCCGTTTTCAGTCCGACATTGCGTGCAGCAAGTAAATCATCGTTGTGAGCGGCGCACATCATCACCTGTCCGGGTTCAAGTTGAAGAATGCTGCAGACTCCAAGATAAGATTGTGGCTGTGGTTTGTAGCAATGAAAAAATTCTGTGGATAAATTCAAATCCCAGGGCAGACCTGTGTATTTCGCAATATCGGTCAGCAGAGAAACATTGCCGTTCGAAAGCGGGGCGATGATGTATTTGCTTTTCAGGCGTGTCAGTCCACCTACCGCGTCAGGCCAGCCGTCAAGTCGATGCCAGACGCGGTTGATGTGTATGCGCTGTGCTTCAGTCATCGCATCGAGTCCAAACTCAGTGACAAGCACATCAAGCGACTCACGGTGCAAGACATCCAGTATTGTCCATGTACGTTGACCGTTGCGGACTTGTTCCATCGAAGGCTGATACATCCCTCGCCATTTGTCGGCGAATGCAGCCCAGTCCGCCTTGAATCCATTTTCCTGACCCCAATGTGTCAGGTCGCGAATGATGCTGCTGCGCCAGTCAACGACGGAGCCGAAGGTGTCAAACACCATTGCTTTAACGGTGGTCGATAAGTTTTCTTTATTTGTAGTCATGATGCCTCTGATTTTTATTATTTCCAGCTGACAGCATACTTGAGACAAATCGACTTATGATTAGATCAACATAAAAAATTATAATTTCGAGACAACTATGCATCATCGCCAGAGCAAAGGTTTTCGTACCTTTATTTTATTTACGAGCGCCATGCTGTTCCTGTTTGGAACGCCAGGATCATTTGCTCAAACCTATCCTTCCAAACCTATCAAAATCATCGTACCCGTCGCCGCTGGCGGAGGAACTGATTTTTCAGCCAGGTTAATTGCCCAGAAGCTGACCGAGGCCTGGAATATTCCTGTGATTGTCGAAAATCGTCCCGGTGGAGGAGGCAATGTGGGGGTTGAGGCGGGCGTAAAGTCGGATCCGGACGGTTACACCCTGGTGATGCCAATCACTTCATTTCCGGTGAATCCAGGCATGTATCCAAAGTTGCCTTTTGATAGCGAAAAGGACTTAACACCAATTGTTTTAGTAGCTTCTGCTCCACTGGTCCTGGTTGTGAATCCTGCAGTGCAGGCGCGCTCGTTAAACGAGTTGATTTTGCTGGCCCGAGCTTCGCCAGGTCAGTTGAACTATGGTAACTCTGGAGTTGGAACGACTGCGCACCTTGCCGCGGAACTATTCAAACATTCAGCAAATCTTGATATTGTTAATGTTCCTTACAAAGGTGGGGGCCCCGCGATTGCAGACCTGATCGCGGGCAATATTCAGATTTATTTTTCGACGATTCCGGCCGCTTTATCTCAAACAAAATCTGGTCGGATTAATGCGATTGCGGTAACAGGTTTGTCGCCCGTATCAGAACTCCCTGGAATTCCGACCGTTGCGCAATCGGGCTTGCCGGGTTTTGAAGTGGTTGGCTGGTTCGGTTTATTTGCACCATCTCGTACGCCTGTGTCGATAGTCAATAAACTGAATAAGGAAATCGTTAAGATCTTGCAGATGAAGGACGTGCAAGAGAAGTTCTCTGCCCACGGGCTGATACCCGGGGGAGGCTCGCCCAAAGAGCTTGGTCAGTTTTTACATACAGAAATAGCAAAGTGGAAAAGCTTGATTCAAACTGCAGGAATAAAATCTGAATAAGCTTTTCCTGCTTTTTTACATCACTGCAGAAGCACCACCATCCAGATTGATGCTGCTGCCGGTCACGAAACTCGCAGCTTCTGAAGAGAGAAATGCTGCAACATTGGCCACTTCTTCAGCGCGACCGACGCGGCCCAGAGGAATGTTTTTACCCATCGTTTCGTACATTTGTTCGACCGGTACGCCAGCCGCAGCAGCTTTCTTTTCATGCTGACCTGCCTTAATCAGTCCGATACAAATGCTGTTGACCAGAATATTGTTCGGCGCAAATTCTTTTGATAACGCCTTGGTCAAAGCGAGTCCTGCGGCACGTGTGACGGTAGTCGGCATTGATTTTGCTGCTGGCTGCTTGGCACCAATATTCGTCACGTTGATAATGCGACCCCAGCTGCGTTTTTTCATTTCCGGGATGGCTAGGCGTGCCAAGCGAATCGCGGCAAAGAGTTTCAGATCAAAATCGGCCTGCCAGGTCGCGTCCAGTGCAGATTCAAATTCCCCGGTTGCAGAGGTTCCTGCGTTATTGATCAGAATATCAATTCTGCCGAATTTCTGAACGATATCGTGTATCAGTCGTGTGCAGTCTTCTTCCTTGCTGACATCTGCCTGCATGCCGATCGCTTGCCCGCCTGCTTGAACGATCTCATTGACGACCTGGTCAAGCAGTTCGCGTCCACGCGCTGCGATAACGACCGTCGCACCTTCTTGGGCGAGTTTGGCAGCAATAGCCTTGCCGATTCCTTGCGAGCCCCCGGTAACCAGTGCTACGCGTTGCTTCAAACCCAGATCCATGTTTAATCTCCCTATTCGTTTTATGTACTTTTATGTACTTTTATGTTGAAACGTCATGAAAAAGGGCTATTTCTTTATTTAATTTGAATATAAAGAAACCCTTCTAAATTACCAAATATTGGTTTATTTCAGATAGAATCGTCCCACAATACACAGGAGTCAAGCATGCGTCTACGCCGCCTAACAAGTCTTTTTTTATTTTCCGCCCTTACAGCTGCATTCTCCCCGACTCAGGCTGCAAATTTAAAAGTTGGCGTGGGTGCTGACATTACTTCGATGGATCCCCATTATGTGAACCTGTTTCCAAATAATGGTGTGGCCGAACATATTTACAACAAGCTTGTGACACTGGATCCAGATTCACGTCTGATTCCAGACCTTGCTGAATCTTGGAAAGCAGTAGATCCGACAACCTGGGAATTCAAGCTGCGCAAGGGTGTCAAATTTCACGATGGAAGCGATTTCACCGCAGCTGATGTGATTTTCAGTTACGACCGCGTTGGCAAAATACCAAACAGCCCAGGTCCTTTCACTGTCTACACCAAGGCGATCGTATCAAGTGAAGTGGTAGATGATCACACCATTCGTTTCAAAACCGCAGCGCCTTACCCATTGCTACCTAACGACTTGTCAACGATTTACATCGTCTCGAAAAAAGCCGCTGGAAACGCAACAACTGAAGATTTCAATGCGGGTAAAGTCAATATCGGTACCGGACCTTTCAAGTTTGTAGAATTCAAGCGCGGTGACCGGATTGAGCTGGCTCGCAACGATGCATACTGGGGCAAAAAACCTGCTTGGGAAAAAGTCACACTTCGTATTTTGCCTAATGACCCAACGCGTCTGGCTGCCTTGCTCTCTGGCGATGTGGATGCGATCGAGAACATCCCAACACCTGACTTTGCCAAGATCAAAGCTAATCCAAATTTGCTGACATCGACGAAGACATCCCACAGGATTATTTTCTTCCATCTGGATCAGCAGCGTGATCAAACGCCTTTCGTGACCGATAAGGATGGCAAGCCGCTAGCAAACAACCCTTTCAAAGATCTGAAAGTGCGCCAGGCTATTTCAAAAGCAATCGATCGTGAGGCGATCAAAACGCGCGTCATGGAAGGACTGTCGTTGCCTACCGGTAACCTGGTACCCGCGCCAATGTTTGGTCATGTGCCTTCACTGACGCCTGAAAAGTATGATCTTGAAGGTGCCAAGAAGCTTCTCGCTGAAGCCGGTTATCCAAATGGTTTTAATCTGACCTTGCATGCACCGAATAATCGTTACGTTAATGACGATCAGATTGCGCAGACCGTGGCACAGATGCTTACACGCGCTGGCATTACAACCAAGATCTCTACCATGCCGATGGGTGTGTATCTTGGCCATGCTTCCAAGCTTGAGTACTCCATGACGATGCTTGGCTGGGGCGCCGCGACCGGAGAGTCCTCTTCGGCACTGCGACCACTGCTGGCGACATTTGCACCGGAAAAAGGTCTGGGTACATTTAACTGGGGGCGTTACTCCAACCCTGCGATGGACGGCGTACTTGGTAAAGCCATGGGCACAATCGATGACAAACAGCGTGAAGCGCTCCTCCAGGAGGCAGCCGTCTTGTCAATGAAAGATATCGGTCTTGTGCCAATTCACCACCAGATCAATACGTGGGCGACCAAAAAAGGCGTGGTCTATACTCCACGTACTGACGAGTACACGCTAGCTCAAGAGTTTCAACCCAAGTAATTTTTCTTAGATGTCAGGGCAACCTTATAAACAGGTTGCCCTGAATTTTTATACATGCTCACATTTATTCTTAGACGTCTGGGCGAAAGTTTTTTCGTTCTGCTGGTGATGTCCCTTCTGGTTTTTACTGGCGTCTATGCTATTGGTAATCCAGTCGATCTTTTGATCGCACCTGAAGCAACTGCCCAGGATATTGAACAGGTGACACGTGCGCTTGGTCTCGATAAGCCGCTCTGGGAGCAGTATTTTTACTTTCTGAAGCAAGTCTTGAATGGGGATCTTGGTCGCTCGTTCATGTTCAGTACGCCAGCCATTGAGTTGTTGCTCAGCAGAATGCCTGCAACGATGGAGTTGGCGCTAGCCGCGATGTTCATCGCCACAGTGCTGGGTATCCCGCTAGGGTTGATCGCAGGTCTGAAGGCCGACTCATGGATTGGTAAAACAATCATGACCGTTTCCATTCTTGGTTTTTCCTTGCCGACTTTTTGGGTTGGGCTCGTCCTGATCATGTTTTTTGCAGTGGAGCTGGGATGGTTGCCCTCCAGTGGGCGAGGACCGACTTCAACTTTGCTAGGAATGCCAGTGAGTTTTCTTTCCTGGGATGGTTTGAAACATCTCTTTTTGCCTGCCTTGAATCTTGCACTTTTCAAACTGGCGCTGATTATTCGTTTAACGCGTGCCGGCACCCAGGAAGCGCTGCTACAGGACTATGTCAAGTATGCACGGGCCAAGGGACTGCGTGCCCGCCGAATCATCGGCGTCCATGTGCTGAAAAACATCATGATTCCGATCGTCACGGTCATTGGACTGGAATTCGGGTCGGTGATTGCTTTTGCGATTGTGACTGAAACTATTTTCGCCTGGCCAGGGATGGGTAAATTGCTTATTGATTCGATCAATAACCTAGACAGGCCTGTGATTGTTGCTTACCTCTGTGTAATCGTTGTGTTTTTTGTAGTGATCAATTTACTTGTTGACCTTGCTTATGCCTTTCTGGATCCTCGTGTGCGTCTGGGAGCATCCGCATCATGAGCAACCGAACTGTTGCGGCGGTCGAGTCTCCTTCGCGTAAATTATGGCGAGCGTTTTCATCTGACTGGATTGCGCTTGGCGGATTGATTGTGCTTTGCATGCTGCTTTTGGCTGCGATATTTGCACCCTGGCTTGTGCCCCAGAACCCTTACGATTTAGCTCAGCTTGATATCCTTGATGGGCGCCTGCCTCCCTGGTCGCGCTCCTTTGATGACAAAATGCTTTATTGGCTGGGGACTGACGATCAGGGGCGCGATATGTATTCCGCCATTATCTATGGCATGCGCATATCGCTGGGGGTTGGTCTGGTATCGACGCTTGGCGCCTTAGTCATCGGTATGACACTGGGGCTGACGGCTGCTTACCTCGGCGGAAAAACCGATAGTGTCATCATGCGTATTGTCGACATTCAATTGTCATTTCCGACAATCCTTATCGCACTGATCCTGCTTGCAGTATTCGGGCAAGGGCTCAGTAAGATCATCATTGCCTTGATCACCGTTCAATGGGCTTACTACGCACGCACGGTCCGCTCTGCTGCGCTGGTTGAGATGGGTAAGGAGTATATCGAGGCCGCACGCTGCCTGGATTTGAGTCATCGGCGGATTATCTTTGCACACTTATTACCAAACTGTATGGCTCCACTGATTGTTGTGGCGGCTATGCAGATTGCTGCAGCAATCGCGCTTGAGGCTACTTTGTCTTTCCTGGGGCTGGGGCTGCCTATTACGGAGCCGTCCCTGGGGCTGCTCATCTCAAATGGTTATGCTTACCTCATGTCCGGAAAATACTGGATAAGTTTTTTTCCTGGGCTGGCTCTGTTGATCATGATCGTGAGTATCAACCTGGTAGCGGATCGTCTGAGAGATATCCTCAATCCGAGGTTGCAAAAATAAAATGACGGTATTAAATCGATGACTGCCACAACTCAGCTTAAAGTTGAAAATCTGGTCACAGAATTCCTGACCAGAGATGGTGTCGTTCGTGCGCTCGACGAGGTGAGTTTTGAGTTGCATGCAGGACAGATCATGGGGCTCGTGGGCGAGTCGGGCTCAGGTAAATCACTGACTGGCTTCTCCATTATGGGTTTGCTTGATCATCCAGGACGTGTTGCTGCAGGAAGGATTCTGCTCAAAGGTGAAGACATCCGCAAGATGAATGCCGAGCAGGTCAGGCAGATGCGCGGTAATCGCATGGCGATGATTTTTCAGGATCCCATGATGACGCTTAATCCCGTCATGAAAATTTCAGCCCAGATGATTGAGGCTATTCAGGCACATCGAAGCGTTTCAAAGGCAGTGGCACTTGACGAGTGTCGCGCTGCATTAGCCATGGTTGGTATTGCTTCCCCAGACGAACGACTCAATGCTTACCCCCACCAGTTTTCCGGCGGAATGCGTCAACGCGTGGCTATTGCCATTGCATTACTGAATAAGCCTGATGTCATCATCGCTGATGAGCCAACCACCGCACTGGATGTCACGATTCAAGGGCAGATCCTTGCTGAAGTGCAAAAGATCTGTCGCCAGACAGGTACCTCTGTGATTTGGATCACGCATGATTTGTCCGTCATATCAGGTCTCGCTGATCATATTAGTGTGATGTATGCAGGACGTATTGTTGAACAAGGCACAAGCGCTGAGGTCCTGGGTAATCCCTCCCACCCCTACACACGGGGTCTGATTCGTTCTGTTCCCGCAGCGAACCCACCCAATCAACCGTTGTATCAGATTCCCGGAATGACTCCCGCTTTATCTCAATTGCCCCACGGCTGTGCGTTTAGTCCACGTTGCGAGAAATCGACTGCAGCCTGTGCTGAAATCCCTCTTCCGACATTGATGACACCCGGCCATAGCGTGCGTTGCTTTCATCCCTACCGCGATCCATTGGAGTTGGGAAAATGAGTGAACAGAAACTACTGCTTGCTCTGAATGGCATTACAAAACGTTTCGGTCATTCGGTCGATCCGATCCATCGTCTGCTCAATAAGCTTGGTGCGAGTCATCAGGATCAGTATGTCTATGCGGTGAATGATGTCAGTCTGACGGTTGCCAGCAAAGAAGTGGTCGGTCTGGTGGGTGAGTCAGGCTGCGGTAAATCTACGCTTGGCAGATTGGCCGTTGGTTTGCTCAAGCCTGACGCAGGTGTGCGCACCTGGCGCGGTCAGAATTTTGATGTAATGTCTCCCTCCGAACAGCGACGTGTCAGATTGTCGGTGCAGATGATCTTTCAAGACCCCTATGCGTCTTTGAATCCGCGTATGCGTGCTGTGGATACGGTCACAGAAGCGCCCATACAGCACGGACTGATCTCACCGCGCGATAAAAAAACATTTGCGCAGTCCCTGTTTGCAAAAGTCGGACTTGCCCCGGAAATGATGGATCGATATCCGCATCAATTTTCCGGTGGGCAGCGCAGCCGTCTTGGAATAGCCCGGGCACTGGCTGTCAATCCTGAGTTCCTGGTGTGTGACGAGGCTGTCGCTGCACTGGATGTCTCCATTCAGGCGCAAGTGTTGAATTTGTTTATGCAATTGCGTGCAGACCTTGATCTGACCTATTTATTCATTAGTCATGATCTCGGCGTCGTCAGGCACTTGGCAGACAGGGTGGTGATCATGTATCTTGGCCGTGTGGTCGAAGAGGGTACAGGACACGAAATCTTTTCTCGCGCGAATCACCCTTACACTCAGGCGTTGCTTGCTGAGATGCCGATGATTCGCCTGGAGCGGAAAACCTACCACCCCGTTGCAGGCGAGATCCCCTCTCCTATGCATCCACCGGATGGATGTCATTTCCACCCCCGTTGTCCACGTGCAATGAAGCGTTGTTCCGAAGAGGTGCCTGTTTTACGAGAGATCTCGACCGGACACCGTTCAGCCTGTCACTTAAACGATATGCAGTAAATAGGACTTATAAACATGACAACTCACAGCACACTTCAAAATACGATTGAATTACTTAAAACCCTTGTTGCCTTTGATACGACCAGTCGCGAGTCGAATCTGGGCTTGATCGAGTTTGTTCGTGATCATCTTCAGTCGCTGGGCATCCAGTCCAGACTGTCTTATGACGCACAAAAGCGTAAAGCGAACTTGTTTGCGACTTTTGGTGATATGCCGGGTCGGGGTATTGTTCTGTGTGGTCATACAGATGTAGTACCCGTCGATGGACAAGCCTGGGATACCAATCCTTTTCAGGCGCATATTGCAGATGGAAAAATTTACGGTCGCGGCGCGGTCGATATGAAGGGTTTTATTGCTGCATCACTTGCTATGTTGCCAGCCTATATGGCGAGCGATTTAAAGCAGCCTTTGCATCTGGCCTTTACGTACGATGAAGAAATTGGTTGTATCGGCGTGCAGACCTTGATTCGTGATTTGGAGTCTGCCAATATCCGTCCCGCAGGTTGTTTTGTTGGTGAGCCGACGCGTATGCAGGTGATGACGGGTCATAAAGGCATGCGTGTGACACGTTGTAATGTGCGGGGGCTGGAGGCGCATTCTTCCATGGCACCTGAGGCGGTTAATTCGATTGAGTACGCAGCCCGCCTGATTGAAAAAATCCGCAATATGGCTACGCAACTCCGAACTGATGGGCCCTTTGATCCCGTATTCAAAATCCCTCATACCACGATGCAGACAGGTCTGATCAAGGGTGGTGCAGCACCGAATATCGTCGCAAAGGATTGTGAGTTTGTATTTGACTGCCGCACGTTGCCACAAAGCAATTCAGATGAACTGATTAATCAGATTCAGGAGCATGCTGAAAAACTGAAACAAGAAATGCGCAAAATCCATGCGCAATCAGACATCACTTTTGAGACGATTGCTAACGCTGCGCCACTTGCGACTTCGGATGAGGCGCCAATTTCATATCTGGGTACTGCGCTGGCACGTAATAATCTGTTGGGGCGTGTTTCATTCGCAACCGATGCCGGTTGGTTGCATCAGGCTGGAATTCCTTGTGTAGTGGTGGGACCCGGAGATATCGAGGTCGCTCACAAGCCGAATGAATTTATTGAAATTAGCCAGATCGAAGAATGCCTGGGATTTCTGGACAGATTGCGCGAGAGAATGACTGAACAAGTACTGTTAAGTTAAGTGCCAGTCATCAAGCTTTGCGTTTTTCTATTCTTCAGCAGCGAGTTGTTTAAGCGCCTGGGCGAATGCTTCGGGCGGCTGCGCACCTTGTAATAAGTATTTATCATTAAAAATTAATGAGGGTACCGAGGTGATGCCCATGCTTGCATATTTAGCCTGTAACGCCCGGACTTCTTCAGTAAAAGTGCCCGCTGACAAAACCGCCTGCGCACGAACCGGATCAAGGTCGGCGCGCTTGACTGCATCGATCATGTTGTTCTGATCGTCCAGACTGACGGCTAACGTAAAGTAGGTTCCGAGCAATTCTCTTTTTAAGCGGTACTGCGCCTGAGCGCCGCACTCCGCACCCGCCCAGTGAATTAATCGATGCGCATCGAAGGTGTTGTAGACATGCTTGCGACCCTCGGGGTGAAAAGCAAACCCCATTGCGGCGGCGCGCTCACGAATATTGGCTTGATTGATACGGATCTGTTCTTCAGGCATGCCGTATTTTTGTGTGAGGTGCTCGATGACCTCCTGACCGCCTGGAGGCATGTCTGGATTCAGCTCGAAGGGTTGAAAATGAATTTCAACATCTGCTGCACCATCAAGAATTTTGATGGCTTGTTCCAGCGAACCTAGGCCTACCGCGCACCAGGGACAAGCTATATCAGATACGTAATCTATTTTGATTGTTTTTTTCATGATTAATTTTAAATGAATGCGTAATGAATAAGCTGATCTTAATCGGCGTTGCTTACCAGGAGCTCTCGCTCTCCGGGGTAGCTGAGACGTGATGGATGCTCAGATCTGCACCTGCGTATTCATCTTCAGCATCCATCCGTAAGCCAATTGTTATTTTCAATAATCCATACACAATAAAACCGCCGGCTAGCGCGATGGTGACGCCCAAGCCTGTGCCAATCAGTTGTGCTGTCAGGCTGACCCCGCCCATGCCACCTAAAGCCTTCTGGCCGAAGATGCCGGCAGCAATTCCACCCCAGACGCCACATAAGCCATGCAATGGCCAGACACCTAGGACATCATCTATTTTCCAGCGGTTTTGTTCGAGCGTAAACACAAAAACAAACAGCGCGCCGGCTATCAGACCGACCAATAACGCACCCATCGGGTGCATCAGGTCTGAACCTGCGCAGACTGCCACCAGTCCGGCAAGCGGGCCGTTATAGCTAAAGCCTGCGTCGTTTTTACCAAAATACCAGCCGGATAATGTACCTCCGACCATGGCCATCAGCGAATTCATTGCCACTAGCCCACTCATTTTGTCGATGGTCTGTGCACTCATCACGTTAAAGCCAAACCATCCGACTGTGAGGATCCAGGCACCAAGCGCTAAAAAGGGAACGCTTGAAGGAGGATGCGCTGACATGCGGCCATCTTTGCGATAACGTCCCATTCTCGCACCCAGCAGCAATATTGCCGGCAGGGCAATCCAGCCACCCATAGCGTGAACGACAACGGAGCCTGCAAAATCATGAAACTCTTCACCGGTCAGTGTTTTGATCCAGGGTTGAATACCAAAGCGGTGTTCAGGGTTCCAGGCAATCCCTTCAAAGAGGGGGTAGACCAGGCCAACAAGTAAAAAAGTGGCGAGCAGTTGTGGGTTGAATTTTGAGCGCTCTGCGATGCCACCAGAAATGATGGCTGGAATCGCCGCGGCAAATGTCAGCAGGAAAAAGAATTTAACGAGTTCAAAACCGCTTTTTTGGGACAGGACCTCTGCGCTCGACCAAAAGTCTGTGCCATAGGCGATTGTGTAGCCAATAAAAAAGTATGCAATAGTGGAGACAGAAAAATCGACAAGGATTTTAACTAGTGCATTGACCTGATTTTTTTCTCTTACCGTACCAAGTTCCAGAAATGCAAAACCTGCGTGCATCGCCAAAATCATAATCGCACCGAGCAAAATAAAAAGTGCGTCGACACCTGTTTTTAAATTTTCCACCATAGCCTCGAATTATTGTTTTGCACTATAAGAGATTTAATAAGCATCATTCAGGTGTTAAATAATCACCAAAATGTCAGTGCGCATCTTAGCCGATAAAATGCGCATAATTAAATAGTTCAAATAAAACAATTGGTTGCAAGGCAACCGGAGACAGTCAGTCATGAAAAAATATGAAATTGCAACCATTGAGGGTGATGGGATTGGTCCTGAAGTTTGTCAGGCAGCAGTCAAGGTGTTGCAGGAGGCATGCGGGACCTCTCAATTAGTTTTTAATTCCTTTCCAGGTGGTGCGGCGCATTACGTAAAGTCTGGCTCGGTCCTGCCAGACGAGACCTATGCAGCATGCAAAACCTCAGCTGCGATCTTGCACGGTGCTGCAGGTCTGCCTGAGGTGACATATGTCGACGGCACTGAGGTGGGTAACGATTTACACCTTCAGCTCAGATTCAAGCTTGATTTGTATGCCAACGTGCGTCCGATTCGTTTATATCAGGGGGATTTCTCTCCCTTAAAAAATCGAGCAGCGGGTGAGATTGACTACATTATCGTGCGTGAGAACACAGAAGGTTTGTACGCAAGCCGCGGTGCGGGAATTTTGTTGCGGGGCGAGGTTGCAACGGACACCCTGGTCATGACGCGTAAAGGTGTTGAGCGCGTAGCAAGATTTGCATTTGAACTGTCGCGTAAACGGCATGGCGCACCGGTTGACGGAGTAAGTCGCATGACCGTGTGCGACAAGGCTAATATTTTGCGAACCTACGCGTTTTTCAGAGCGATCTGCGACGAGGTTTCACTTGATTATCCGGATGTTGCAATTGATTATGCCTATGCCGATGCGATTACGGTACATCTTGTTAAGCGGCCTGATTTTTACGATGTGATTGTCGCGGAGAACATGTTTGGCGACATTATTTCGGATTTGGGTGCTGCAACCGTCGGTGGAATGGGAATTGCACCTTCTGGTGAGCTGGGAGATCACCATGGACTGTTTCAGGGGGCGCACGGTTCAGCGCCTGATATTACGGGGCTTAATGTCGCCAGTCCGCTTGCAACAATCCTGTCAGGAGCCTTCATGTTGCGCTGGCTGGGCGATCGGCATGCGGATGCTGGCCTGCTCGAGGCTGCAAGTCGTATTGAAAAGTCAGTTGAACTGACTTTGTCTCAGGGCTTGATGATTCCACGGGATCTGGGGGGGCAGGTATCCTGCACAGATGTCACCGCTGCCATATGCAGAAATCTTAAGGATTAAATGACAGTTGCTGACAGTTGCTATCAAACGATTAGCCTTTCAGCGCTGCCATGTAATTTTAAAAGTAATATTTAGACTGATAATTTATATGGATATACGCATTTTATATGGGTTTACCCGTATAAAATGTTTCGATCATCTATTGTTTAGGAAGTTACCGATGTTTGATGTTGCATGCAGTGATGTTCGGAACAAATTTTGGTCTGGCAACAAAAACAAACGTTGGTCTTCAAATATTGCGTTGAGTTGTATGGGAGTGCTGATGATGACTGGCGTAGCCATGTCACAGGAGAGCGCATCGAAACCTCAGGGTATGCCAGTTTCCGTGATCGAGGCTGCCGTCACTTCGGTTCCCAACACACTTGAAGTCACTGCGCAGGCAGAGGGAGCCAAGGAAATTGAGGTCAGGGCGCGTGTTGGTGGAATTCTGATCAAGCGTCTGTACGAGGAAGGTCAGCGAGTCAAAGAAGGACAGCCCCTTTTTCAGATTGATCCAGAGCCCTACAAGATCGCACTAGAGGAGTCGCAAGCACGGGCCAAGCAAACCGCACGCGAGGCAGCGCGTCTGAAAGGCTTGTTCGCGCAGCAGGCTGTTAGCCGAAAAGAATTTGATGACGCAACCTCAGCGAATGAAGTGGCTCAGGCTAATCTGAAAACTGCGCAACTCAATCTCAAATGGTCTACCGTGACCGCCCCGATGCAAGGTGTGACGGGTCGCGCGCAGCGCTCCGAAGGCAGTCTGATTACAACAACGAGTGATGGAAGTTTACTGACCTCTATCTATCAGGTTGATCCGATCTGGGTGCGCTTTGGTTTGTCTTCGAGTGATACGTCCAAATTGCCTGGGGGACGACTGGATCCTTCGCAATCCACGACTGTAGAAATCTTCACGCCAAATGGAAAGCTGTATCCGCAGAAAGGGAAAATTAATTTTTTGTCGTCCTTTATTGATCCCAAACTAGGTACTCAGCAATTACGTGCGGAGTTCCCTAACTCTGAAAATCAGATTTTGCCTGGTCAGTTTCTAAAAATCAGGATTTCGACGGGCAAGATCGACAACGTATTTTTAGTCCCGCAAGCTGCGGTGATTCAGACCGAAAGAGGTTTTATGGTCTGGACTGTCGGAGCAGACAACAAGGTTGTGCCGACACCATTGCAGATGGGTAATTGGGTTGGTAAAAACTGGGTTGTCCTCTCAGGTTTGAAAGCGGGTGATAAAGTGGTTGTAGATAACATTATCAAAATTCGACCTGGCGCGGTGGTTGCACCAAAGGTTGTGCCGCTTGATCCAGTCGTGCCCGCAGCAGGTGCCGCTTCCCCTAACGCTCCAGTTAAGGAAGCTAAATGAGTTTTTCAAGTTTCTTTATCAGCCGTCCGATTTTTTCAGCGGTCATTTCAATTACGATTGTTATCGCTGGCCTGATGGCAGTGAAGGGTTTGCCGATTGCCCAGTATCCTGAGATCGCGCCACCAACAGTCATTATTTCCGCTAATTACCCGGGCGCATCCACAGAAACACTCACCAGAACAGTTGCCGGACCGATTGAGGAGCAACTCGCAGGTGTTGAAAATTTACTTTATTTCAACTCGACAGCAGCTTCAAATGGCCAGCTGATCATCACCGCTACGTTTGAAGTCGGAACCAATATTGATATTGCGACCGTCAACGTGAATAACCGCGTCAAAATCGCGGAGCCACGTTTACCGGACATCGTGCGTCAGTATGGTGTGACAGCGCAAAAAAGATCGAATGATATTTTGCTAGTCACTGCAATTACCGCACCGCAGGGCGATTTTTCAGCTTTATATCTATCTAATTATGCTCTGGTAAATGTACTGGATGAACTCAAGCGATTACCAGGTGTAGGTGATGCACAAATCTTTGGTGCCAAAGATTATTCGATGCGTATCTGGTTAAATCCGGACAAGATGGCGCAGCTAGGCGTTACCGCGGGAGACATTGCGAGCTCAGTTGCTGCGCAAAACAAACAGAACGTCGCAGGTAAAGTTGGTCAGGAGCCTGCGCCACAAGGCCAGCAACTGGTCTATACCGTTACAGCCAAGGGGCGTTTGATGACGCCCGAGCAGTTCGGTGACATTGTTATCCGATCCTCTGGCCCTGGGGGCGTACTACGACTCAAAGACGTCGCCCGCGTGGAGCTCGATGCTGCAAGCTACGATGTCAACACAACATTGCTGGGTCAGCCTGTTGCCGTCGTGGCAATATTTTTGCAATCAGGTGCGAATGCGCTCAGCGTGGCTGAGCGGGTTAAAAGCACGATGGAAGACATCAAGAAAAAATTCCCGCCTGGCATTGATTACGTCATTCCTTTCGACACAACAAAATTCGTTGATGCCTCGATTCGCGAAGTTATCATCACTCTCGCCGAAGCGATGGTGCTGGTTGGCCTGGTCGTATTTCTCTTTCTCCAAAATTGGCGTGCCACGCTGATCCCTTTGATCGCTGTGCCTGTTTCATTAATTGGAACTTTCGCAGGTCTCTGGTTGTTCGGTTTTTCAGTCAATACTCTGACGCTGTTTGCGATGGTGCTGGCTATCGGCATCGTGGTGGACGATGCGATTGTCGTACTTGAAAACGTTGAACGGTTAATGGCTGAACAGCACATGTCACCGAGAGCTGCAGCATACGAAGCCATGCGAGAGGTTTCGGGTGCCGTTGTTGCAATTGTGCTGGTGCTGGCCGCAGTGTTTGTGCCTGTCGCTTTTCTCGGTGGTATTGCCGGTAAGCTTTATCAGCAATTCGCAGTGACAGTCGCGCTCGCCGTATTTCTCTCGGGCGTTGTTGCGTTGACGCTTACACCAGCGTTGTGTGCGGTATTACTGAAGCCTACGCATACCGAGCCAAAAGGTTTCAAGTGGTTTAACAGAGGTTTTGCTTCACTGACAGACCAGTACGCAAAGATCGTCAATCTGACATTGCATCACCGGATTTTAGGTGCGAGCGTTTTTGCTGCGGTCATCATTGCCTGCGTCGTATTGTTCAGAATGGTACCCGGAGGTTTTGTACCTGCAGAGGATCAGGGCTATTTGATCAGTGCGCTCGTTCTGCCCGATGGAGCGAGTTTGCAGCGTACTCAAAAAACCGGTGAGGCTTTTCAGCAGGCTGTTGTTCAGGATCCAGCTGTTGCAAGAGTCTTTGTGATTGCAGGTAACGACATTATTGGGGGCGGTGTAAAAAGCAACGCAGGGACTATTTTCATCCCGCTTAAAGACTGGAACGAGCGCACAACCAGTGCTGAGGATCTGGCAAAAAAATTCACTGGTCTTGGCATGAGCTTTCCCGATGGCATGGCACTTGTATTCAATCCGCCACCGATTAGAGGATTAGGGTCTGCGGGTGGCTTTGAGTTTTATGTCCAGTCCAAGGGTGAACCGGATGCTGCAAAGTTGGCTGAAGTCACGGGAAGCTTTATCGAGTCATTGAAAAAGCGTCCTGAACTGACAGGGATTAACACTTTTTTCAGACCTACCGCACCACAGTTATTTGTTGAGGTCGACGAAGTCAAGGCTTTGTCCCTTGGAATACCTGTTGCAGATGTTTATCTGAGTCTGCAAACCATGATGGGTGCGCTTTATGTGAATGACTTCAACTTGAGCGGGCGGACATATCGTGTCCAGCTGCAGGCGGACTCACAATTCCGGGCCAATCCAACCGACGTAGGGCAGATTTTTGTTCGTGCGGAAAATGGCAGTATGGTTCCTGTATCAGCGCTTATTAATGTCAAACAGATCGTCGGACCGGAGCAGCTCGAACGGTTTAACGGCTTTCTGGCTGCCAAGGTCCTGGGGAGCGGTGTAACTGGAATTAGTTCTGGTGACGCGATTAACATTGTGCAGCAAGTCGCAAAAGAATCTTTGCCTGCAACCTATGAGCTCGCATGGTCTGGTCAGGCTTATCAGCAGATTCGTACTGGCACGACTTCAGGTGTAGCGTTCGTATTTGGTTTGATTATGGTGTTTTTAATTCTGGCAGCTCAGTACGAGCGCTGGTCTTTGCCCCTTGCGGTTTTGCTTGCCGTACCATTCGCGATTTGTGGCGCTTTGATTGCAGTGTTGATTAGAGGGATGCCAAACGATATCTATTTTCAAATCGGTCTAGTGGTACTGGTGGGACTATCCGCTAAGAACGCCATTCTGATTGTTGAATTCGCAGCACAAAAGCGTGCGCTGGGTATGAGTAATATCGATGCTGCGCTGACTGCGGCCAAACAGCGGTTCAGACCGATTGTGATGACCTCACTTGCTTTTATTCTGGGTGTTTTTCCGCTCGTCATTTCTTCGGGCGCGGGCGCAGCTGCTCGCCGCTCAATGGGTACCGGGGTGTTTGGCGGCATGTTGGCCTCGACCTTTATCGCGACGATTTTTGTACCGATGTTTTTCACCTGGCTTGCGCGTGGTAAGGCAACGCCGTTTGAGACGCCTCTGGGAGATGCCCCAACAGTGCTGGCTGATACTCCAACCGAGGAGAAAAAGCCGTGATTAAGCATCGTAGGCAATTAGCCGGATCAGGCTCCAATCTCAAATTTACGATTGGATTGCTGGTTGCATTAGGGCTCAGTGGATGCACACTCGGCCCTGATTATGTCCGACCGCAACTGTCACTCCCCGATGCATATCGTAAAGCTGATACGGCTTCTAATGAGCAGGCGCAAACAACGCAAACGACCACATCCTTTAACAAAGAGTGGTGGACGCTGTTTAATGACAGCCAGCTTGATTCTCTGATGCTAACGGCCTTGACCGACAATGCCGATGTACAGATTGCGATCGCCAGACTGAGTCAGGCCGAGGCAATCGCCAGGCAAGCGGGTGCTGCCTTATATCCCACACTTAATCTTGGTGCGGGCGCGACACGCGCTTCATCAGGAACTGTTGCAACGACGTCGGGAGTGGCCGTATCTGCCAATACATCGCAGGCAGCTTTTTCAACTTCGTATGAGCTGGATATCTGGGGACGTGTACGTCGCAATATTGAATCAGCGACAGCATTGCTCGATGCGAGTCGGTACGATCGGGTGGGCGTATCTTTAACCCTGTCGGGATTAATCGCCAATACTTATTTGCGATTACGTTCACTTGATGCGCAAATCTCAGTGTTGAACGACTCCGTTGCGACACGAGAAAATTCCTTGCGCATTGCCAAGGCAAAGTTTGACGGTGGATTAATTTCGCCGATTGATATTAGTCAGGCAACCGCAGCACTGGCCAGTTCGCAGGCGTCTCTTTCAGAAATACGCAGACAGCGTGGCGTGGTGCAAAATCAGCTGGGTGTTTTGACAGGTAAGCTTGATCTGGTGGTGGACGCCGGTGATGTGCGTAAACTGCCTGTTCCACCTCTGCCTCCAGCAGGGCTTCCCTCTTCATTGCTAGAAAACAGACCTGATGTGAATCGCGCTGAACAAGAACTGCGTGCAGCAAACGCCAGGGTTGGTGTGTCGACCGCTAACTTGTTTCCGACGATTTCACTGACAGGGCTGTTCGGTGCCCAGAGCGTTGATTTCAGCGCTTTTCTGACGAATCAGAGTACGGTGTGGTCAGCGGGTTTAGGACTTGTACAGCCCATTTTTTCCGGTGGCTTACTACAGGGAAGACTGGATTTCGCAAAGGCTCAACAGCAGGAGTTATTGGGTAATTATGTGAAAGTAGTCAGGACCGCATTTGGTGAGGTGAGTGATGCGCTGGTTTCTGTCAGACAGACTCTGACCACAGAAGAGTATCTGAAGGTGCAGGTCCAGGCTGCAGTCAAGGCACAAAGCCTGGCAATCTTGCGTTATGAGGCGGGTTACGTGGACTTCCTGAGTGTGTTGGAATCACAGCGGGTTTCGAATGAAGCGAATCTTGCATACGTGATCAACCGCTCTGCACGATTGCAGTCCAGTGTAGATTTGTTTAAATCGCTGGGGGGCGGCTGGACGCGGCTAGACCCTGCAAACTAGGAGCTATCTTCGCTCTATTTCAGCAGGTCATACAGGAGCCACACGGCTCCTGTTCCAATTAAGCCCCACCAGACAATCAGTGTTGTTCTGGATTTTGAGAGTGCGCTACTTCTTTTGATCGTGCGTGTGACAAAATCTTTTGAGGGATGCCCAGTCAGATACGCATAGGCGATCCACGCAGCCAGGGCGAACAGGCACAACTTGAATGCGGTTGCGTACATCAGGGTTTAGATAAGCTTTGCAACGGCACGCGCGTGCGCGACTTCACCATTGACGAACTTCTCTTGGTTCGACTCAATGTCGTCCAGATCGTAGAGATAATTAACCATCAGCCCCGCGGACTCACGTAAGCCCTTTTTTGACAGGTCTGCTGCCCAGTTAATGCGATTGAGTTTTGCACCGTTACCCAAGTGAAAGTTCGCAACTGAATTGCCACCGCGGCGCGCTGAAAAATAAATCAGGTAAATCGCACAGAGGGAATTCAGGGCCTCAGTTTCGAGAGTTGTGCTAGTTTCAGGTGTCCAGCCATCAACTAGGCGTTGCGGCCAGGTTTTACCCTTCAGGCTGATGGTTTGCAGCGCTTTTTCGTAACGCGCAAGTACGGCAGGATGATCATTCAGTACGGACGTATCCGGGCTGCGCGCAAGCCAATCTGTAAAGCCTGGAATAGGTGAAAGTGTGACAAAAGTTTTCAGGCTCGGAAACTCTGCCTTAAGCTGCTCAGCAACACGTTTAATCAGAAAGTTACCCAGCGACACACCCCTGAGACCTGATTCACAATTACTAATCGAATAAAAACACGCAACTTTAAACTTTGAGTTCTCCACAGGCAGTGATTTTTTATCTACAAGGGGACCAATTGCAGAAGGGATATCAGAGAGGAGTGCGACCTCAACAAAAATCAGCGGCTCATCCGGTAACTGAGGATGAAAAAAAGCAAAACATCGGCGATCAGGTTGCAGACGACGCCGTAAGTCGTCCCATCCATCGATCGCATGCACGGCTTCATGGTGAATAATTTTTTCGAGCACGTGAGCGGGAGAGCGCCAGTCAACCTGGTGCATTTTGAGAAACCCAGGGTTAAACCACGACGACAACAAATGTCGTATGTCGTAATCAAGTGCCGCGAGTTCGGGTCGTTTGTCCAGAAGCTTCAATAGTTCACGGCGCATAGTAACGACCGCACGTGTGCCACCTGGAGCACGATTGATGCGTCGCAGTAGTTCCTGTCTCGGAGACTCGGAGGCTTTTGTCAGCGCAATCAAATTTTTCGCAGTGGGTTTGTCTGCATAAACTTGTGCAGCCAATAAAATCTCCTGAGCATCAGGACTGTATTTATCAGCGAGCGTGGTGTAGAGCTCTGCGCGATTAGATTCGTCGAGCGTCTGATATTGCTGGATTACATCTTGCGCCATGCTGGAGCTGTTCGATTCGCCGCGCTCGGACATGAGTCGTTTAATCGCAAGATGAGCTTTAGATAATTGTCTTGACTGAACAATTTTTCCTAATAGAGACATGCGGCACTCCAATGGCTAAACAAAACTTCTATTTATTAAGTCATAATCATATAGGCATTATGAGAGTGCATGGAGACAATTTTTTTAAAAACAAAAACGTACGATTTCATGGATGATCTGCCCAGGCTGTTCTTTCTGGGGGAAATGTCCAGCATTCTCAATCAATACCCTCTCGTAGCGACCTGAAAAGAAACGCTCCTTACCCGCCGACATATCGGGGTTGCTGCAGTAGTCCAATGCACCATGCAGGACTAGTGTAGGGGTGTCGATAATGGGTGCGGGATTGAGTTTTGCATCATCCTCTGCATATTCTGAAAAACTGGGTGCGTGGCCCCAGCGTTGACGATAGGAGTGCAGGACTATATCTGGCCAGTCAGGATTTTCAAAGGCGCGGGCTGTTTCATCAAAATCAGCTTCGCTATACCAGCCTGCTGGGGACCAGGTATCCCACATCATTTTTGCAAACCCTTTACCATCCGAACGTACTGCTTTCTCACCTCTTTCGGTTGCCATAAACCAGTGGTACCAGTAACTGCGCGTCTGCGCGTAAGTAAGTGACTGATCAGGGTCGTTCGTGCCGTAACCTACAGAAAGCATGATGAGGTGTGATGCCACGCCAGGTCTGAGACCTACTGCGTTGGCCACAGCACGCGCACCCCAGTCGTGACCAACAAGAATAGGGTGCTCGAGCTTAAGTGCATCGATGAAATCGAGCATATCCCGACCCAATGATGCGAGTTGTCCGCTGCGAGGCGTTTGTGCGGATAGAAAACGCGTACCTGCAAAACCACGTAGTGCTGGCGCCACAACACGAAGCCCTTGTTCTGCCAGCGTTTGTGCCACAGGTAGCCATGTGATCGGAGCATCCGGCCAGCCATGTGTCAGTACGATCGTCTGTTTACCTTGAGGATTCCACTCAAGGTATTCTATTTCCAGCAATGGGGTGGTAATGGTTTTTTTTATGTTTGGATTCATGACTGTTGCCCCAATGTTGAACCTCGAAGACCTGCGCGCAGTGTAGTTTGTTCAATCCTTAGTGATGTTTTAGTTGTGTCTCACTGAATATTTTTTTTATTTAGCTGCCTGACTCAAGGATTATTCGCCTAAACGCTACTCGCCTCCTTGAGCCATACCGAATACTTCTTGATCCGAAGGTATGCCTGGGGCAGGCGTCTGCGCCATACCTTCCCAGCCACCGCCTAGTGCTTTGATCAAGGCGACACTGGCCAGGAACTGATTGCCATGGATTTGCCATTTCACGCGTAAAGCATTGAGCTGGGTTTGTTGGATCAGTGCGAGAGTCTGGGCATTATCCAGGCCTGCTTCATAGCGGATCAAACTGGTTTGATAGGCTTTGATGTAGTTTTTAACGCCCTCGTCCTGCTTGAGTCTGGCGCGGTCATATTGCTGCAGATTACTCATTGCGTCCTGGGTTTCCTGGATGGCAACAAGAATGGATTGTTTGTAATTTGCCAGCGTGAGTGAATAGCCGGCTTTTGCAAATCGATAGTTAGCGCTGGTTCGTCCTGCATCGAAGATAGTCTGGGTTGCGCTCAGTCCAATCGCCCAGATCAGCGATGGAGTATTAAACAAGGTAGTCAGACCGGTAGAGTCTGAACCGATGAACGCCGGTGCAATCAGCAGGGAAGGAAAAAAAGCAGCCTTGGCGACACCAATCTGTGCGTTCGCCGCAGCCATTGCGCGTTCGGCCGCAGCGATGTCAGGACGACGCTCAAGCAAGGAGGAGGGGAGGCTGACGGGAAATGCAGGTATGGTGGAGGGTAGGCGGCCAGCCGCGACCTTAAAGTTTGCAGCTGGCGATCCTGTTAGCGTTGCCAGCAGGTTTTCCTGGATATTGCGCTGGGATTTCAAAATTTCCAGCTGGGCACTGGTTGTCTCTGTTAATGCGGTTTGTTGAGACAGCTCTGTGCGTCCTGCAGCACCTTCGGCATAACGTTTTTCAATAATAGACTTCAGCTTTTCCTGCAAACTTACAACGATTGTCAGAACACGTATTTCTTCATCGTACTGACGCATGAGAAAGTAAGAGTTCGCAACTTGCGCACTCAGCAATAATTTCACGTTTTCCGTATCCGCAGCAGCTTGTTCCGCAGTGTTGCGAGCAGCCTCTACATCACGCCTGACCTTTCCCAGCCAGTCTATTTCATAGCTCATCTGTGCGACTGGACGAAACTCATTTTGAACAGTCTGGGAATTAATCGAATCGTAGGTTGTGCCTGGCCGGTTTGCTGAGGTTTGTGTGCGGGTCCCAACTGCACCTGCGTTGATGGTCGGAAAAAGCGCAGCGCCACGAGCCTGGCTTTGCGCAACAGCCTGATCGAGTCTGGCAAGGGAGGCCTGCAATGTAAAGTTATCAGATAGTGCTTTGGTCACCAGCCCATCTAGCGTGTCGTCATTAAATGCGGCCCACCACTTGCTTTTAGGTGCGTCATCCGCAGGGACAGCTTGCTTCCACAGGGAAGGATTTGCACCCGGTAAACTTTTCCAGTTATCAGGCATGTCGGCAAGCGCCGGACGTTCATAGTCCGGACCGATAGGGGCACAGCCAACACAGGCAAGTGCAATCAGACAGCAGGCAAGCTTACTTTTCATGAGCCACGCTTTGCGGCTGGAGCGGGTGGGGTTTCGATCACGACTTGCTGACCCGCAATAATGGAGTCAGGTGGGTTCAAGATAACCTGGTCGTTCGCAGTCACGCCACTCCTGATTTCAACAGTCATTCCGTAATCGATACCCAGACTGACTTTTTTCTTTTCCGCTTTGCCATCGACAACAACGGCTACATAAGGACCGCCAGCTCCAAAAATCAGGGTGTTCGTAGGAAGGATCAGCGTATTACCGGTATCGATTTTTAATGCCGCCTCAATGTAGGAACCAGGCATGAGCGCTCGATTGGCATTGGGGACTTCGATATCGACCTGCAATGTGCGGGTGTTGGTATCAATCGCGCCAGCCGTACGGGCAATACGCGCTTTAATTGGTTTGTCTGGAGCATTTGTCTGAAAGATATCAATCTCTTCGCCGACTTTCACTTGCGAAGCGCGATCCTGGGGCAAGTAGACATATACATGGAGTCTATCGAGATTTGCCATGGAGAACATGGCTTGCGCCGTGCCGGTATTGCCTGCGTTGACCAGATCGCCAACGTTGATATTACGTCGCGTCACGGTGCCATCGAAAGGCGCCACCACAGTACCGAAGTTTTGCTGGTCGCGCAAACGTTTAAGAACGGCTTCGGTTTGTTTATAAATGCCCGTTTTTTCATCAAGCTCTTGCTGTGAGACTGCGTCCTGTTCACGTAGTCGCTTCCAGCGCTGGAAAACAGTCTTGGCGAGTTCAAAGTTTGCAGTCGCTTCTTCGACTTGTTTGTTTATCTCGGGTATATCAAGAATCGCGAGTGTTTCGCCTTTTTTTGCGGTCTCACCAATGTCTTTGAACCACTGTTTGACATAGCCATTCACGCGTGAATAGATTTGGGCTTCGTTGATGCCAAGCAATGTGCCGGGAAGCACCACTTTGGACGTGGCACCTGATTGACTGGCAGATACAGGGTTGGTTACCAGCACGTGCAGCAGAACATTTCTTTCGGCGCGCGCAGCCAGCACATCACCATAAGACCAGCGTGTAAAAAGCGTTTTTCCTAAACCGAACAACATCAAAATCAAAAGGATGATGGTGATATTTCGCGTCATGCGCAAGACCTTCGATTTGCTCTGGTTGTTATCCGGACCGTGCAAATGGAATTCTGGCAGACCATTATGAGCGTGACGTTGTTCGGTCATGTTGATACTTCCGTGTGAGCATGGCGAATAGCAAGCCAGCGATGAAACGATGCGAATACAACTGGTACAAAAAGCACAGTTGAAACTGTTGCGAAGAGAAGACCGCCAATCACGGCACGGCCAAGCGGAGCGTTTTGTTCAGAGCCTTCGCCCAGACCGATGGCCATCGGAATCATACCGATGATCATTGCCAACGCTGTCATCAGTACTGGACGCAAGCGTGTAGAGCCAGCCTCCAGTGCCGCTGATAATGGCGGCAGGCCATCTTTCAGACGCTGTCTGGCGAATGAAACAACCAGCACACTATTGGCGGTGGCAACCCCCATTGTCATAATGGCCCCCGTTAATGCCGGCACACTCAGATTTGTTCCCGTCAATATCAGCATCCAGGCGATACCCGCTAAAGCGGCAATCAGTGCTGTGATGATGATGAATGGATCGAGCCAGGATTGAAAGTTCACTACGATCAATAAGTAAACAAGAATAATCGCACCAATCAGACCCAGGCCCAGGCCAACATAAGAGTTCTTCATGGTTTCTACCTGACCACGCATGACCATCTTGCTTCCTCGCGGCAGCTCAGGTACGGCTTGATCCATGACGACCTGTATTTCTTTAGCCACGGAGGCTAAATCACGTCCGCGGACATTTGCGTAAATATTAATTGAGGGCAAAATGTTGTAGCGGGTCAGAATACTGAACTCAGCTGTTGGTGATGCAGAGACCAGATTGCCAAGTAACTGCGGACCTTTGCCCGTTGTCGCATTGACTGCAGCCGAGGCCGCAGATGCCGCAGCGTTTGAAGGACCAACGGGCAGTCTCAGTAAGTCATCAAGCGATTCAATCTTCGACTGAGGCGCTTGGACCTGAATTGAATAGTTAATGCTGTTGGCCGGATTGAGCCAGAAGGATGGTGAGGTTTGCGCGCTGCCTGATAAAGGAAGCAAAACGTTTTGAGCCAGATCGGCAGGGGTCAGGCCGATACCCTGCATGCGCGCCCGATCCATTTTTAGTGCGATAGAGGGGGTGTCGAGCCGTTGATGAATATGGACATCCGCCGCGCCTTTGATCGCTGCAATTTTTGTGACAAGTTTTCCTGCCAGCTGCTGGTTGGCCGGGTAGTTTGGCCCCACAATTTGCACATCAATCGCAGATGGAATTCCAAAGTTCAGAATTTGCGTCACGATATCTGCTGGCTGGAAAAAGAATTCGATGCCAGGGAAATTCTTGCGTAATTGTGGAATCAGTTCCTCAATATATTCTTCACTTGGACGATGACCTGGTTTAAGCGAGATCAGGATGTCTGCATCAAACGAACCAATCGTGCCTGAGCTGCTGTAAGAAAGGTTGATACCGCTGTTGGGCAGACCAACGTTATCCAGAATGGATTCCAGTTCTTTTTCTGGAATGACTCTTCGGATCAGTGCCTGCACATTATCTGAGATCACCGCTGTTCTTTCGACTCGCGTGCCGCTTGGTGCGCGCATGTGAAGTTTGATCTGACCTGTATCAACGGTTGGAAACAGATCTCGCCCTAATAAAAAGAATATGCCACAGGACAAAATACAAAATGTGAGAAAACCTCCAATGAACTGCTTGCGATGCGTCAGCAAGTGGCTGAGCAACAGGACATAATTGGTGCGAAACTTTTCAAATCCATGATTAAAGCGCTGATGAACCCTGTAAATCCACTTGTTGACGCGGCCGGGCTCTCCCTGATTTCTCAGTAGCAGCAATGCCATGGTTGGAACCAGAGTTCTTGAGAGGATGTAGGAGGCCAGCATGGCAAAAATAACGGCCTCTGCGAGTGGCACGAAGAGATAACGTGCTACACCACCCAGGAAGAACATCGGCACAAATACAATACAAATACAGAGGGTCGATACGAAGGCTGGAATGGCGATTTCTCCAGCCCCATCCATGATGGACTCGTAAAGTCCTTTGCCCATATGTAAGTGGCGCTCAATATTTTCAATCGTCACTGTTGCATCATCCACCAGGATACCTACGGCCAGTGCAAGTCCGCCTAGCGTCATGATATTGATGGTTTCTCCCAATAACTGCAGGACGATCAAAGAAGAAAAAATAGACAGGGGAATCGAAATTGCAATGATCGTCGTCGTTCGCCAATTACCCAGAAAGAGCAACAGCATTACTGCGGTCAGCACTGCTGCAATGAGTGCCTCATGTACGACACCAGCGATTGCTTCTTTTACAAAAACGGACTGGTCGGCGAGTAGTTTGACCTCGATGCCCTCGGGGAGTAATGGTAACAACGAGGGCAGTTTTTCTTTTAGGTTGTTGACGACATCAAGTGTGGAAGCCCCACCGTTTTTAAGCGCAGTCAGTAGCAGACCACGCTGGCCGTTTTGACGAACAATATTGATCTGTGGAGAAAATCCATCCCGTACGTGCGCGACCTCTCTCAAATATGTTGTGGCGCCGTTGACCGTTCTGATTGGAATGTCATTCAAACCCTCAATCGATGTCGGTGAGGCATTGAGGGAAATGTTGTATTCGGTATCACCGATTTTGCTTGTGCCAGATGGCAGTGTCAGGTTTTGTGTTGTGATGGCATTGATCACATCCGAGGAGGTCATGCCTTTTGCAAGCAGCGCCTGGGGATCAATATCGACTGAAACTGCCCTGACTTTCCCGCCATAGGGAAAGGGCATGGCGATTCCGGGTATGGTTACGATCTGGGGGCGAAGGATATTGAGCGCAGAGTCAAAGAGTTCTTTTTCAGATAGCGTTGTGCTCGATATTCCCAACTGAATAACCGGGATCGCAGAGGCGGTGTATTTGATGACAAGCGGAGGTGTGGTGCCGGGAGGCATCTGTCTCAAGGAGGATTGGGATACAGCCACAATCTGTGAAATAGCCGTTTGGATATTGACGTTTGGCTGGAAATAAATCTTGATGATGGCAATGCCGCTGAGAGACTGTGATTCGATGTGCTCGATATCGTTGACCGTCGTTGTCAGTATGCGCTCGTGATTCTGTGTAATACGGTTACCCATCTGTTGTGCAGATAAACCGTTATAGCTCCAGATCACGCTTACTACGGGAATATTGATCTCTGGCAGCACATCCATCGGTGTGCGCATAATGGCCAGAGGCGTTGATAGCAAAATTAGAATAGCCATCACGATAAACGTGTACGGTTTCTCTAGCGCTGTTCGTACGATCCACATCCTGAGTCTTACCTAGGTGAAGCTTGCGCTATTTTGCTGAAAAGAAAGAATGCTGAAGAATGAAAAAAACTAATTACCACTAATTGGTAAAAGTTTTGAGTATAGAGAAAAGCCTCTCTATTGAACAGATTGATTTTTGACTGGCAAAAGTGAATTCAGTTCCAATTTGTCCAGAGAACAAAATGGATTGTCAGTTATACCAATCAGGCTATCAGATATATCAATTAAGCCCCTTCAGATAAAGGAATATTTATCTTTTTGGAGGCTTGGTCATTGAATATTTTTATTGCAGATCGTATTAGGGTTTTACCTGTCGCCTACCAGCAACCAAATCCAGGTCAATTGAGTGGCCCATCGCGTGGTATCCGGCCCGGTTTGGGTGCAATTTGTCTCCCACGCCTCCCACGGTGCTGTCAGGAACAAACTCGGGTCGCATTTGACCAGTTGTTGTATCCAGTGTCACAGCATCAAAATCGATCACGCCTACAAACATATCCGAGTTGCGGATAAAGTTGTTCAAGGTCTGGCGTTTTTCGTCCTGTGCGGGAAAACCATGCGCTGCACTGGTACTGCCCAGCGCCGAACCAACCGTTGCGCCGATGACGCGAATGCCGGCCTGATTCAATCTCTTGACGCCTTCGGTCAGTTGCGTAATGACTTTTTCAGGTGTCGCCATACCGTTTTTACTGAAGTCATTGATGCCTTCGAGCCAGATCAGTGTATTCACGCCGGACAGACTGAGTACGTCACGCTCTAAGCGCGCCGAGGAGGAGGGGCCTCCAGCGAAAGGTTTGGTCGGTGAGTATTCAGCGGGCCCGGCAATCTGATTACCGCCAATGCCTGCATTCAGTACTACGATTTTGTGACCATACTGATGTCTCAGGCGACGCGCAAGCACATCGGGCCAGCGATCGTCCCCATTCATTGTCGAAGCTGTTCCATCTGTGATGGAGTCTCCGAAAGCAACGATCACCTGAGTATCAGGGGCAGCTTTCATATCTACAGCATCCAGAAAAAACCAGGAGGCTGTCGTAAACGAGAATGCAGACTCGCTTTCGTTGTTGGACTGCATGCCGGCTTCTGGTGGCGTGACATAGGAAGTTGTTAGGGCTTTAGCGTGCCAAGTCATTGGACCGCTTGTGTTGGGAATATAAAAACTGACTGCGAGTTTTTTCCCATCCAGAAACTGTTGGTTCGCCTTGGTCACAAAAGGCAGATCAACTGCGTCGCTCCAAACCGACTCACCCGCAGGCACTGTAATGGATTTTTTGCCTTTGAAGGTCGCAGCGCGGTTAGTGCCAGGCACCAGTTCTGCGCTGCCGAGTTGCAGGCCGATGTATACATCAGAAAATGTGACGGCTTGAGTGCCCATTGCATTCGATAAGCGCACCCGCGTTTGATTACTCCACAGATCGGGTTTGACCATCATCCTGAATGACTGGTTGTTCGCACCATTTGCCGGTGATGGAAACACCACGCTCATGTTGGGTTGGGCAGAAGGGTTGCCCGTAGGGTACGGACCTTGCACAGATGCAATCCAGCTCGTGACCCACTTCTGAGGTTCTGCCCAGGCACTTTGCATATTCAATACCATCAGCGTGATCAAAGTGAAAAAAAGACGCATCAGCTGTCTCCATTGGTTTTATTAATTTATATTGTTTTGATATTAGGCAAGGGTATTGGTTCGTGTCAACGCAAACCTTCAAGCATATATAAAGAGCTGGTGAAATATCTTCTTTTAATAATGGAACCCGCGATTTAGGGGCGGTGATTGTCTTGCATTAAACTCAAACAAAATATTGAACTATCGCGAGACTACCCCCTATGCAAAACCAAAAACTATTAACTTTCGTGCAGGCCATGAGTCGGTTGTTACTGAACGACCCGACCGAAAAAATAATCCTGGCCGAGGGGAGAGGATTGTTGTCGACGCTGGTCGCAGAAGATGACTGGTTGCCTGAGATGTTTACGCATCCTCATCCGCAGCATTACCAGCAATATCTCCTTTATGCCGATCCGTTAGACAGATTTTCGATGGTGAGCTTTGTGTGGGGGGCAGGTCAAAAGACCCCTATACACGATCATTTGACCTGGGGACTGATTGGAATGTTGCGCGGCCAGGAAATCGATACGCACTATTTCAAGCAAACCAATGGTAGCTATCAACCTGGCCAGAGCCATATTCTTGTGCCGGGCGAAGTTTGCTCTGTATCGCCGGCAACACAAGATGTGCACGTTGTTTCTAATTACTATGCTGATCAATCCTCCATCAGCATCCATGTCTACGGCGGCAATATCGGACGCATTAAGCGTCATGTGTTTGATCCCATGACAGGTGCACCGAAAGAATTCATCTCTGGATACGGCAACGCTGTCGTCCCGAACCTTTGGAATTGAAAGGGACATTACAGACCATGAAGCAGTTCAATCAAAACATTCAATATTGCGGGTATCAGGACGTACGTGCGGATTTACTGGAAAAGAACGAGATAGCTTTTCTCGATGTGCGTGAAGAGGATCCGCATGCTCGATCACATCCTCTGTTTGCGGCTAACTTTCCTTTGTCCCGCATCGAACAGGATGCTTACTCAAAATTACCCCGGCGTGATGTGCGTATCGTGACGTTTGATGCAGGGGATCATCCTGAGGTGGAGTTGTCAGACGCTTATCTGGGCGCTAGGCGCCTGGTTCAGCTTGGATACACGAATGTTTCGGTATTTGCGGGTGGGCTCAGATCCTGGGCAGATGCGGGGGGTGAGTTATTTATTGATGTGAATGTGCCCAGCAAGTCCTTTGGTGAGTTAGTGGAATCAAAGGTTCATACGCCTTCATTATCCGCTGAGGAGGTCAAAGCATTGATCGACTCAAAAGCAGATGTAATGATTCTGGATGCGCGTCGCTTCGATGAGTACAACACGATGAATATTCCAACCTCTACAAGTTGCCCCGGGGCGGAGTTAGTGTTGCGGGTTGCAGAGCTGGTACCTCGTCCCGAAACGCGGGTCATTGTGAATTGCGCGGGTCGGACACGGAGCATTATTGGTACACAGTCACTGATCAATGCAGGCATCCCGAACCAGGTGAATGCCTTACGAAATGGCACAATTGGCTGGACACTTGCTGGTCAGGCACTCGATCATGGGCAAACTAGAAAATATTTCGAAGTATCTGAGCAGGCAAAGCTGAGTGCGAGCAAACGTGCACGTCATGTGGCCGATCGCGCCGGTGTAAAACGTGCCAGTATTTCTGAGTTGAAATCGTGGCGCCAGCAATCTGTCAGGACAACATATTTTTTCGATACCAGAGCACCCGAAGAGTTTATTTCAGGTCATATCCCTGGATTTCGATCTACGCCAGGCGGACAGCTAGTCCAGGAAACTGAAATGGTCGCGCCTGTGCGCGGAGCCAGAATTGTGCTTGTCGATAGCGATGGCGTGCGTGCCAATATGACGGCGTCCTGGCTTGCTCAAATGGCATGGGATGTTTATGTGCTGGATGATTTGGTGCTGAGCGATTTCAATGAACAGGGCAGCTGGCAAGCAATCATGCCTGGCCTGCCTCCCGTCGCTGGAACAGATGCCACAGCGTTATCTTCAGGACTAAGGAAGTCTCCGAGCGGTGACGGAGCGTCTGTGATGGATATCCTGGTGATCGATTTGGCCAAGCATGCAGAGTATGTGCGTGGTCATATTCCTGGTGCGAGATATGTATTACGGTCACAATTTAAGCAGGCATTGACCGATTTGCCGTTGGCCAGGTGTTACGTACTGACTTGTCCAGATGGTGCGCAGTCAGCATTTGCTTTTGAAGAAATCAAACAGCTTTTGCTAAGTCGATCAGCTGCCCAAGTCGAAGTATTGTCTGGCGGTACTAAAGCCTGGAGTACCGCAGGCTATCAGCTTGAAACCGGGGCGACCCATTTAATTTCCGATCCCATCGATCGGTATAAGCGCCCTTATGAAGGGACAAGCGTTTCACGCGAAGCCATGCAAGCTTATCTCGACTGGGAGTTTGGCTTAGTTGAGCAATTAGGAAAAGATGGAACACATCATTTCTGGGTGCTCGAATAATTTTTATCATTAATCCGGACTAAATCTGGCTCCAATGGCCGCTGCGGCAGATCTTGTTTCAACCCCTAGCTTGTCAAAGATATGTTCGAGGTGTTTGTTGACCGTTCGAGGACTCATGCCGAGAATTTCTGCGATATCCCGATTCGTTTTACCTTTTGCGACCCAGGATAGGACCTCACTCTCGCGCTGTGTGAGCGCTGCTGCCTGAAGTCTCGCAGTGTCTCCATTGCGCAGATTGTTTTGTGCAAGCAAAAGCATGGTTTCACCCAGACCAACTTGCCCAAGGTTACGGATGGATATATCGCCGTGACCCGGCAGACTGAGTGCAACCTCCGTACTTGAAAGTAAAGTCAAAAAATCAATATCTTTTTCGTCTTCACCAAGTAATGCGCGGGCCTGAGGGGATTGCCAGGCAACGCGGCCCTGCGAGTCAATTAAAACAACACCAAAACCCGCCACGTCGACAGCCTCTCTGGCCAGGCGTGCGACACGTGCATTGCGGATATGAGTTTGTAAACGTGCCAGTACTTCTTCGACGCGAACAGGTTTGACAACATAATCCACACCACCACTATCAAAAGCATTAACGATATTCTCTGTCTCAGCTAATCCCGTCATGAAAATAACAGGTAGGTGCGCAAGGTTCGGATTGGCTTTTATGCGCTGACAGGTTTCAAATCCCGATAGTCCAGGCATGACGGCATCGAGCAACACCGCATCGACCAGTACGAGTTCAAGTCTTTCCAGTGCAGACTTTCCATCCAGTGCTACAACCACGCTGTAGCCTGCGTTTTCAAGTGACTGATACAAATGACCAAGGCTACTTGGTGTATCGTCAACGAGAAGTATGATGGGTCTAACAGCCGAAGAATTCATTTTTGTATGCATAAATGGCTAGACACTTTTATCTTTTGTTAAATCGATGAGTGATTCAAAATCAAAACGCATGACAAGGGTACGCAATTGACTCACTAATGACTGGTGAGACGGTTCGTGTTTTGCGTGTTCGTCGAGTGTGTCAAGTAGACCTTGAACGTGACCGATATGAATCAATGGCGCAAGCTTTTCCTTTAGTGAAGATGGGATTTCTTGTTCTATTAAATCTGTCTTTGGTCCGAACATACTGGCAAGCTCGGGAGTATTGAGTCCACAGGCGATCCATTCGATTCCTAAAAAGCGTCCCAGGACACCTACCAGTTCTGATTCAAGAACAGGTTTGCCGACGAATGCCTGACAATGCGCCGCCTGGATTTTCTCAGGATGATTGTCATAAAGATTTGCAGAAACCAGAATAATTGGAATGTCGGTAAAGCCAAGTTCACGAATAGCTTTTGCAGTCTGCCAGCCATCCATTTCATCCATGGTCAGATCGAGCAAAATAGCATCTGGCCTGATATCTTTCAGACTCTCCAGGCACTCACTGCCACTTGCCGCCTCATGCATGATGAATCCGAGGGGGTTGAGTAATGCGGCCAGCATTTGTCGCTGATCGGGCTGGTCATCGACCGCCAGTAATGTCAGTCTTTTCCCGACATACCCTGATACGGGACCTAAAGCCTTGATGTTATTTCCCGGGTCAGAAGCTTTAGGCAAATACAGTCGTACGGTAAAAGTTGTGCCTTTCCCGGCGGAGCTCGTCATGGATAAATCTCCTCCCATCATGGAGGTGAGCAGGCCTGTAATAGTCAGTCCCAACCCTGTTCCGGGCTCTCCGCGTCTGCGTGCAGCACCACCCCGCTCAAACGGTAGGAAAATACGTTGCTGATCTTGCGGCGCAATACCCACGCCAGTATCTTCAACTTTAAAAACCAGAACTTGCGCACGGGCATCCACACGTAATGTGACAGACCCCTTATCCGTAAATTTAATTGCATTGCCTAGCAGGTTGATCAGAACCTGCGTTAATCTTTTAGCATCGCCTTTTACCCAGTCCGGTATATCTCCCTGAACACTATATTCAAATTGCAATCCTCGTGAGATCGCTTGCGGACGAATCATTCGCACAAGCTCTTCGAGAAGCAAGGGTAATGGGATTGCAGCTGTTTCAAGTCTTAAACGACCAGATTCGATATGAGCAAGATCGAGCAGATCATCTACAAGCCCTGCCATATGAATCCCGCTGTTTTGAACAGTCTGGAGTGATTCACGCTGTTTTTGATTGAGTTTGTTTTCCTTCAGAAGAATCTGCAGATATCCTAGAATACTGTTGAGCGGAGTACGTAACTCGTGGGTCATGCCTGCCACATAACGTGTTTTTGCATGGTTCGCACGTTCAGCTTCGTCCTTTGCTAATTGGAGTGCTGCGTCGGTACGTCGTAATGTTTCTACTTCGCGTTGAAGTAGCCTGCTTTGTGCGTTCGATTCCTCTTGAGCCAGTTTGCGACTCTCACTGATCAGGACGACCCACCAGCTACACACAGCAATGACTAACATCAGCATGAGATATATTTTGAAAAAAATATTCGTCTGCGTATTCAGTGGATTATTTTCGGCAGGATTTTCCTGGGTGAGCGCTATACCCATTACCGTTGCGAGTACGAGAGATAAAGACAGAAATACAAGTAAAAATCGACCCGCACGGGATTTGAAACGTTCAGATAGGCGATGAGGCAGAATATGCCTCATCCATCCGGTAACCTGTTCGTCTAGTCTTGAACCGGTTTTACAGGAGTCATGGCAGCGCGAATCAAGCGTGCAGCAAAGCGAACAGATTGGTGCGCCGTAGGCAGGACAATATGCCATGTCTGGTGATTCAAAATCATTCTCGCAGATACTGCACTGAACAATCTTCCCCGGGTTGGCCGCAGGCGGGGCTCTGCGCGCTACATACCATTTCCCCTGGGTAAACCAGGCAATCGCAGGCGCAGCAATAAAAGAAGCGACAAGTGCAATGAAGGGAGCAAAGGCTTTGGCTGCTTCTCCAAATAATCCGCTATATGCGAGCAAAGCAAAACCTGCTGCAAATATAGTTGCACCGAGTCCAACAGGATTGATGTCGTACAAATAAGCACGCTTAAATTCAATACCTTTTGGAGAAAGTCCCAGAGGTTTGTTCACAACAAGATCGGCTACGATCGCTCCGATCCAGGCAATTGCGACATTACTGTACAGTCCAAGTACTTGTTCGAGAGCACGAAAAACACCCAGTGTCATGAGAAGAGTCGCGATCAATACATTGAACACCAGCCAGACAACTCGACCTGGATGACTATGCGTGAGTCTGGCGAAAAAGTTTGACCATGCGAGCGAGCCTGCATAGGCATTTGTGACATTGATCTTGATCTGTGACAGCACGACAAATAATGCAGTAACAGCAATGATCCATAACGGATCGTTAAAGACATATGAAAATCCCGCCGTATACATGCGCGTGGGCTCACTTGCGAGAACAGGTGTCATTTCTTGCTGAAGTACTAAGAAAGCGAGAAATGCACCACCAAGCATTTTGAACATGCCGGGAAGGATCCAGCCTGGTCCAGCGATGATGACAGCCGCCCACCATTTAAGACGATTCTTGTCTGTCTTCTCCGGTAAAAACCGTAAGTAATCAACTTGCTCACCTATTTGAACAACCAGAGAGCAGGCTACAGTGCATGCAGCGCCAAACATCAGCCAGTTGAAATCACTACTCCCAGAAATACTTCCGCTCAGCCCCATGAAATCTGTAAAAGCCTGAGGGTCTTTGATTGCAATCGCAATGTATGGGCAAACAAGTAAAACAATCCAAAGTCCTTGTGTCCAGATCTGGAGTTTTGAAATAAGTGTGATTCCACGTAACACTAGTGGAATGATGACCAAAGCGCTGATGATGTAACACCAGAGAATTGACCAGTCCAGATAAAGTTTCAAGGCCAGCGCCATGATGGCGGCTTCTAACGCAAAGAAAATAAAGGTAAAGGCCGCGTAAATCAAAGAGGTAATGGTGGAGCCGACATAGCCGAAGCCCGCGCCGCGCGTAAGCAAGTCGATATCAACACCATAACGGGCGGCATAGTAGCTGATCGGCAATCCGGTGAGGAATGTCACGAGTGCAACAGCAATGATTGCCCACAGTGCGTTAGCAAATCCATAGTTCAGTGCCATCACTGCGCCAATTGCTTCAAGCGCAAGAAATGAAACACCTCCCAGCGCCGTATTGGCTACACGCCATTCGGACCATTTTCTAAATGAATGTGGTGTGTAACGCAGTGCATAGTCTTCGAGAGACTCGTCTGCTACCCAGGCATTGTATTCACGCCGGATACGAATGATTTTCTGATTGGCTGACATCACTAGAGTCTTTTGATCTCTGGTTAGTCCAGATCGCTTGTGAACAATCTGGCTCGGCGTATACGCAAAGAGTAATCGAATTTTTTTTCACAGAAAATATTGTGTGCAGGACTGTATACAAAAGTCTAAATCAAGGGAACTGAAGATGCGCATACGTCAATTGACGTATTGGGTATACGCAATAAACGACGCAGAATGACTTCACAGAGAGTTCATCGGTCGTTAACCCCAGGAGCACACATTATGAAGAAGCCCGAGTTCGAGTTTGAACCCCGTGCCGATCGTCGGCAAGTATTGCAGGGTCTCGTTGGTTTAGCATTGGCTGCAGCCACCATGCGCGCAGGTGCGCAGAAATTGCCAACTTCACAAGTCAACACCACTAAATTGGCTGTGACGGATACAGAAGTTACCGTTGGTCAGTTGCATTCAGCAACAGGCACGATGGCGATTTCTGAAACTGGTTCGATTCAGGCTGAACAGCTTGCGATTGACCAGATCAATGCAATGGGTGGCGTGTTAGGTCGTCAGATCAAGGTGATCAAGGAGGACGGCGCCTCGGATTGGCCAACTTTTGCTGAAAAAGCAAAAAAATTGCTGGTCAGCGATCATGTCGCAACAGTTTTTGGTTGCTGGACATCGGCTTCGCGTAAAGCAGTATTACCAATTTTCGAAAAAGAAAATGGAATGCTGTACTACCCAACCTTCTACGAAGGTCTGGAGCAGAGCAAGAACGTCATTTACACCGGACAGGAAGCGACTCAGCAGATTCTGTGGGGTCTGGATTGGGCAGCCAAAGAAAAAGGTACCAAGTCATACTTCCTCGTGGGTTCAGACTACATCTGGCCACGTACTTCGATGAAGATTGCACGCAAACACATCGAAGGTGTACTGAAGCAGAAAGTTGTAGGCGAAGAATATTATCCACTGGGCAACACCAACTTTAACTCGTTGATCAACAAGATCAAAGCAGCAAAGCCTGACCTGATTTATGCAGCGGTTGTGGGTGGCAGTAACGTCGCTTTTTATAAACAGCTCAAAGCAGCTGGCATCACATCGGCCAAACAAAAATTATTGACTATCTCTGTCACAGAAGACGAACTGCTCGGAATCGGTGGCGAGAACACAGCAGGTTTCTATTCCTGCATGAAGTATTTCCAGTCTCTGGATAACGAAAACAACAAGAAATTTGTTGCAGCGTTCAAAGGGAAATATGGTCCTAACTCAGTAATTGGCGATGTGACCCAGGCCGCTTATCTAGGTCCCTGGCTCTGGAAATTTACAGTTGAAAAAGCAGGCAGCTTTGATGTTGACAAGATTGCAGCGGCTTCGGCTGGTATTGAGTTTAAAGGCGCGCCTGAAGGCTACGTCAAGATTGATGAAAACCATCACCTCTGGAGTAAGGCACGCATTGGTGAAATGTTGCCAAACGGCCAGTTCAAGGTTGTTGCTGAATCCCCAGAACTGATCAAACCCGATCCGTTCCCTAAGGGCTATCAGTAAGCAGTTAATGGTTAACGTTTGAGTCAAGGAGTCGTGATGGAACTGTCTGAAGTGCTCAATATTGCCCTGATGCAGGGTTTTGCGGGTCTGAGCCTGTTTGCTGTGCTGCTCCTGATGGGGCTCGGACTGGCAATCATTTTCGGTCAGATGGGTGTAATCAACATGGCTCATGGTGAGTTTATGGCGATTGGTGCCTATACCGTCTACCTTGGCTCAACGTTAACCGAAAAGTATGCACCGGGCTTTATGCCGGCTTACTTTCCATTTGCAATCATCGCGGCCTTCATATTCGCATTTATTGGAGGTTGGATTGCGGAGTGGGCGCTTATCCGTCATTTGTATAAGCGCCCACTGGATACCCTGCTGGCAACCTGGGGACTAAGCCTTGGGCTCCAGCAGGTTTTTCGTACCTTTATTAGTCCTAAAGAAGTCAGCCCGACTTTGCCTGACTGGTTGATGGGTTCCTGGGCTCCGCAAGAGGGCCTCGATATTCCAATTAACGGAATGTTCGTGATGGGGTTGACCTTACTGGTGACTGCTGGCGTCATGCTTGCCTTATATAAGAGTCGTTGGGGTTTGCGTGTCCGTGCAACTGTTAGCAATCGTCCAATGGCGAATGCTACGGGTATCAATACAAAGAAAACAGATCAATTAACGTTTGCTATCGGTTGTGGGATTGCCGGTATAGCAGGTGCTGCTTTTACAACGATCGGCTCGACCGGGCCGACTTCGGGTTCGCTCTACATCGTTGATGCGTTTCTCGTCGTCACCTTTGGCGGTGCTGCAAGTTTATTAGGAACCGCATTTTCAGCGTTCCTGATTGCTCAGACTCAATCTATTAGCGAATTTTTCATGACTGGCTCGATGGCCAAGGTCTTTACGCTTTCTGTCATCGTCATCGTTCTGATGATTCGTCCTCAGGGCTTATTTGCCTCGAAGATCCGACGCTAATCATCAACTCGTTTATCGGAGCCGACTCTCATGCAATCCATCAAGAATTTGCTCAAACAACCTGGCGTGTTGAGTATCGCCATACTCGCCGTGATTTTATTAGTGGTCTTTCCGGCACTTCTCGATAACTTTCGACTCAATCTGGTCGGTAAGTATCTGACATACGCCTTTGTTGCGATAGGACTTGTAGTGCTGTGGGGCTGGGGCGGTATTTTAAGTCTCGGGCAAGGTGTGTTCTTTGGCCTGGGTGGTTACTGCATGGCTATGTTCCTTAAGCTCGAGGCTTCTGATCCTATCAGCACCAAGATTCAGTCGACTCCTGGAATTCCCGATTTTATGGATTGGAACCAGATTACAGAACTACCAATCTGGTGGCTCCCGTTCAAAAGTTTGACCCTTTCATTGATCGCGGTCATTGCTGTTCCCTCGTTTCTGGCATTCATCGTCAGTTATGCAATGTTTAAACGTCGCGTAGGTGGTGTGTATTTCGCAATTATTACGCAAGCTGTTGCCCTGATCATGACAACACTGATTATTGGCTTGCAAGGATATACGGGCGGTGTGAATGGTATGACTGACCTCAAGACGATGAATGGTTGGGATACTCGTACGGACGAAGCGAAAATAATTCTGTATTACGCTTGTTGCCTGACTTTATTGCTATGTGTAATTATCGGCACATACATTCAGCGCACCAAGTTTGGAACTTTATTGCTGGCGATGCGGGATAAAGAGGATCGTGTGCGTTTCTCTGGTTATGACGTATCGATGTTCAAGGTGGCTGCATTCTGTCTGGCTGCTGGCGTTTCAGGAATTGGTGGCGCGTTTTTCGCCTTGCAAGTTGGTTTCATGTCGCCATCGTTTGTCGGCATCGTACCGTCGATCGAACTCGTCATTCTATGCGCCGTCGGCGGTCGACTCAGCCTGGTGGGCGCAGTCTATGGTGCCTTGTTGGTCAATGCGAGCAAAACACTTTTCTCGGAAAGTTTCCCTGATCTGTGGCTGTTTTTGATGGCCGCACTATTTATCGGGGTCACTATGGCCTTCCCCTATGGTTTGGCAGGCTTGTTTGAATCTCATGTCAAACCCTGGTGGACGCGTAAATCGACAGAGCGTCGCATGATCAAACAACGTTTAATTGAATTGGAAAATGAGGCGGACCGAGAGGCTGCACATGCAGCAGAGGTCGATTCTGCCTCCGCAATTGCAGTGCAGTCTACAACCGACGCAGCTGAATTAGTCATCAGAAGGAGTGCGCCATGAGTAGCAGCACCGACTTTGTATTGGCAATTGAGGATCTGACGGTATCTTTTGATGGCTTCAAAGCGATTGATAGCCTGAATCTGTATGTCGACAAAAATGAATTGCGAGTCATCATCGGGCCCAATGGTGCCGGTAAGACAACCCTGCTTGACATGATATGCGGCAAGACCCGTGCTACCGCAGGCAGTATCAAATTCAAGAATGAGGAGATGACAGTTTTGCCAGAGTACGCTCGCGTGCGCAAGGGCATTGGCCGGAAATTTCAAACGCCTTCCATTTATGAAAACCTCTCTGTATTCCAGAATCTGGAGGTCTCGTATCCAAAAGGTCGGTCAGTGTTTGGTGCTGTTGTATTCAGGTGCGACGACGAGGTTAAGTCCAAAGTCGATTCTGTCGCACGTGAAATCGGTCTCATCGATACCCTGAAGACTGAAGCAGGATTGCTTTCGCATGGTCAGAAGCAATGGCTTGAAATCGGGATGTTGTTGATGCAGGAGCCTGAGTTGTTGATGCTTGATGAACCGATCGCAGGGATGAGTGTGCGAGAACGCGAGTTAACTGCAGAGTTACTTAAACGTATCTCGAATAATCGTTCAGTCATTGTGATTGAGCACGATATGGAATTTGTGAAGAAGATTGCTCACAAGGTGACGGTGATGCACCAGGGCAAGATTCTGGCGGAAGGTTCGATGGATAAGGTCCAGAACGACCCTGTCGTAATCGAAGTTTATCTCGGACACTAGGAGACCTGACATGCTGAGCGTAAAAGATCTCTACGTTGCTTACGGACAAAGTGAAGCCCTGCACGGTATTAATCTTGAGGCAGGTAAGCAGGAAACTGTTGCCATCATGGGTCGCAACGGTATGGGTAAGACAACATTTTTTAAAAGCCTGATAGGTTTATTACCAACAAAAAGCGGTTCGATTACGGTTGACGGACAGGATGTGACGCGAGATGAAAGCTATCGTCGCGTAGCAAAGGGGATCGCCTATGTACCCCAGGGAAGAATGATTTTCCCAACACTGACTGTTGAGGAAAATATTCAGACGGGTCTTGAAAATGATAAAGACAAGGTTATCCCGGATGAAATTTATGCGTTGTTTCCAGTTCTCTGGGACATGCGTCGGCGCAAGGGTGGAAACCTTTCCGGTGGACAACAGCAGCAACTTGCCATTTCGCGCGCACTGGTGACTAACCCGAAGGTCTTATTGCTTGATGAGCCTACCGAAGGCATTCAGCCGTCGATCATTAAAGATATAGCAAAGGCACTCAATGAGATTCGCCGCATGCGTGGCATCACCATCATCGTATCCGAGCAAGTGTTGAGTTTCGCACTGGATGTCGCAGATCGACTCTTTGTGATTGAAGGTGGCCGTCTGGTCTATGAGACGGCTCGCGAGGATACGGATATAGATCGAATTAAGCATTATTTGTCTGTGTAAAGAAGTTCGCAATTTCATTGCTACTGATGATTCCAAACCCCGTTCATATATTTAAAGAGGTGCGCTATGCCTGAAACACTCATCACCGTTGACCTGAAAGCTTCACCTTATGACAACCCAAAGATTCATAATCGCTGGCATCCAGACATACCGATGGCTTGCTGGGTTAAACCTGGTGACGATTTCATTCTTGAAACCTTCGACTGGACAGGTGGTTTCATCAAGAACAATGACAGCGCGGATGATGTCCGTGATATCGACTTGTCGACGGTGCATTTCCTGTCTGGCCCAGTTGGCGTGAAAGGTGCCGAACCCGGTGATTTGTTAGTTGTTGATCTGTTGGATATCGGTGCAAAAGACGATAGTCTCTGGGGTTTCAACGGATTTTTCAGTAAACAAAATGGTGGAGGATTTCTGACGGATCATTTCCCCAATGCACAAAAATCAATTTGGGATTTTCACGGCATGTTTACCACAAGCCGTCACATTCCTAATGTGAAATTTGCTGGTTTGATTCATCCAGGATTAATTGGTTGTCTGCCAGACCAGAAAATGCTCGATATGTGGAATGAGCGCGAAATTGATTTCATCGCAACTGATCCCGATCGTGTGCCTCCTCTCGCTAACCCGCCTTTTGCGAAAACAGCCCATGCTGGACAGGCAACAGGTGATGTCAAAACAAAAATCGCTGCAGAAGGCGCACGTACTGTCCCTCCTCGTGAGCATGGTGGTAACTGCGACATTAAAGATTTGTCACGCGGCTCGAAAATTTACTTCCCTGTCTATGTCGACGGCGCCGGTTTGTCAGTGGGTGATTTGCACTTCAGTCAGGGCGATGGCGAGATTACATTCTGCGGCGCAATTGAGATGGCCGGCTGGGTACACATGAAGGTTGAGCTGATTAAAGGTGGAATGGCGAAGTACGGCATCAAAAATCCTGTATTCAAACCAAGCCCCATCACCCCTCATTACAACGACTACCTGATTTTTGAAGGTATTTCAGTAGACGAGCAGGGTAAACAGCATTATCTGGATGTGAACGTGGCCTATCGCCAGGCTTGTCTGAACGCGATCGAGTATATGACTAAGTTTGGTTATTCACGCGCACAGGCCTATTCGATCCTAGGCACTGCACCTGTGCAAGGCCATATCAGTGGCGTTGTTGATATCCCGAATGCTTGTGCCACGCTTTGGCTACCCACACAGATTTTCGATTTTGATATCAATCCAAACGCTAGTGGCCCAACTAAGTTAGTGACACCCGGCATGGATATGCCATTGTCTTTGGATCTTTAATTCAATCATGTTTTTTTGAGGAGCCCCACATGCCTACCTATGACTATGACTGTAAGTCCTGCGGTCCATTTGACGCTTTGCGTCAGATGAGTAAGCGAGATGAATCGTTAGCGTGTCCGGCTTGTGGGGCACTCAGTGCACGGTTCTTTGCTTTTGGCTCAAATCTTTCGCGAGTCGATAGCGATACCCGGCGCGCGATTGAAGGTAATGAGCGTGCGGCTCACGTCCCAAAGATGTCAAAGGATTACGACTCGACATATGCGCGACTCAAACATCCCTCAGGTTGCGGCTGCTGTTCTAGTGCGAGTGGTAAACGAAGTGCTACACAGACTTTCGCAAACGGTAATAAAACATTTGTTGGTAAACGCCCCTGGATGATTAGTCATTGATTCCAGTCTGAGACATTCGTGAAAAATAACTGTATTCAGATGCGTAGTTAGAGCAGTCAAGCCGGAGAGTAAAAATGAGACATGGTGATATTTCAAGCAGTAATGATTGTGTTGGCGTTGCAGTTGTGAATTACAAGATGCCGCGATTGCATACTAAAGCCGAGGTGTTGGATAACGCTCGAAAAATTGGTGAAATGCTGATCGGTATGAAACAAGGATTGCCAGGCATGGATCTGGTGATTTTTCCGGAATACAGCACGCATGGCATTATGTATGACGCCCGCGAAATGTACGAGACGGCCTCGACTATTCCTGGCGATGAAACTGAAATTTTTTCAGCTGCTTGTCGTCAAGCGAACGTATGGGGTGTTTTCTCATTAACAGGCGAACGTCACGAAGAACACCCTAATAAGGCACCTTACAACACTCTGATATTAATGAATAATAAAGGAGAGATCGTACAGAAATACCGCAAAATCATGCCTTGGACACCCATCGAAGGTTGGTACCCTGGCGATTGCACCTATGTGTCTGACGGACCGAAGGGCATGAAAATAAGTCTCATCATTTGTGATGATGGTAATTACCCTGAAATCTGGCGTGATTGTGCAATGCGTGGTGCAGAGCTGATTGTTCGCTGCCAGGGTTATATGTATCCCGCGAAAGAACAGCAAGTGATGGTTGCCAAGTGTATGGCATGGATGAATAACACCTATGTGGCTGTGGCGAATGCAGCAGGATTTGATGGCGTGTACTCGTATTTCGGTCATTCCGCGATTGTTGGTTTTGATGGTCGTACCCTTGGAGAGTGCGGCGAAGAAGAAATGGGTATTAATTACGCTGAACTCTCTGTAAGTTTAATTCGCGATTTTCGCAAAAACGCTCAGTCACAAAATCATTTATTCAAACTTGTTCATCGTGGCTATACCGGTAAGATCAATTCGGGTGAAGAGGTCAATGGTTTAGCGGCTTGTCCATATGAGTTTTATGGAAAATGGTTGAGTGATCCAGAGGGGACGCGCAAAATGGTTGAGTCGTTTACGCGCTCGACGGTTGGTACTCCTGAATGTCCGATCGAAGGTATTCCACACGAACTGCCGCAGCATAAGTAATGTATGGATGAGCTGGAGCAGTATCGAATTTCGAACGAACCTTTTTACTCTCCTTCTGGTAATGAGGTAGAGCGCTACAAACAGGCTTATGCGCACCGTATTCCTTTATTACTTAAAGGACCGACTGGCTGCGGCAAGACTAGATTTATCGAGCACATGGCCTATGTGCTCGATAAGCCATTGGTCACTGTGGCGTGTAATGAAGATATGAGTGCCTCAGACCTGATTGGTCGGTTTCTTCTCGATCCTCAGGGGACCTTTTGGCATGATGGTCCGCTTACGCAAGCCGTCAGGTACGGTGGAATCTGCTATCTGGATGAAATCGTTGAGGCCAGACAAGATACGACTGTTGTGATTCATCCGTTGACGGATTCACGCAGGATACTGCCGCTTGATAAAAAGGGTGAATTGCTCAATGCGCATCCTGATTTCCAGCTTGTTGTTTCTTATAACCCTGGATATCAGAGTCATTCCAAGGATATGAAGGCTTCTACGCGACAGAGATTTGCAGCGATGGAGTTTGATTATCCAGTAGCTTCAGTTGAAGCTGGAATTTTGGTGCATGAGACGGGTATTTCAACTGACCTCGCTGATGTGCTTGTCTCGATTGCTCAGCAAACGAGACAATTAAAAAATCAAGGCTTAGTGGAGGGCGCATCAACTCGCATGCTCATTTATGCGGCTAGAATGATTCTGGACGGTATGTCACCACGTGATAGTTGTGCAATGACTATTGTCAGCGCATTAAGCGATGAGATCGATTTAAATGAAAGTTTGTGTGCCTTGGTTGATGCGCATTTTGCATGATGCAAACTGAATCAGGATACAGCCGTTCTCTTTCCTTTTTGTTGCACGGTCTTTCTGAGTCTGATATCCCTGTTCATTTTATGACCAGTGGTGAGAGCGCAAATCAGAACACTAGTTTGAGATCCGTCATCAGCCTGCAAAATATTTTGCTTCCCCAGTCTTTGATAAATATCGAAACAGGAGGGCTCAGTAGATTGGAGCGTGCGCGTGTTGCGCATGCGGCAGCGCATCTTTTATACAGCGTTCCTGCTCGTGATGTATCCAGACTGAAGCCGATGGGCATTGCAGTTGTCTCTGCGATAGAAGATGCGCGTGTCGAGCACTTGCTGATGAAACGTTTTCCTGGAGTAAGGCGCTGGTTTTGTGAGGCTATGCAGGCACAGAGTATCGAGCATGATGCTTTTTCTTCCTTGATTGCCAAACTTGCACATGGATTATTCAATGCTAATGCTCATAGCGAGGAATATTGGGTCAATAAGGCAAGAGAGCTATTTTTTTCGCTAATAACTAAAAATGGACCTGAAGACTATGAAGGATATCGTGCAATTGCTGCGATTCTTGCAAATGATCTCGGACAAATGCGTATTCAGTTTAATGCGCAGGCATATATAAATCCTGTCGTGTATCGGGATGACAATTCATATTTATGGAATTTCGATACGCAAAAATCAGAACCAGAATTATCAATTGGCTTTTCACCGTCAGTGTTAAAGCCCGTCCCTCTTACTGAGAGCTCACAGGGTGATCGACAGGATGTGCTGTTAAATATTGAGGCATTTCATTATCCTGAGTGGGACTATCGCTCGGACATTGAACGTAAGGATTGGTGTACGGTAATCGAATACAGAGATGCACCGTCTGTGGCAGACTCTGGCTCGAATATCTCTCGATACTCAACACAGAATTTTTTACGACTTTCAAAAAATAATGCCAGAGCGCTGAGTCGCGATAAATTATTTCGCCAGCAGGAGGGTGATGCCCTGGATATGAATGCGGTTATCGATAGTGTTGCGTTAGCCAGGCAAATGGGGGATAGCGATCAGCGTCATTACATACGCCCCAGTTTACGTAAAAAAAATATAAGTTTGCTTTTAGTGCTTGATCTCTCTGCATCTGTTGGGGCTTGGGTTGGGGACGCATGCCAATCAATTCTTGATCTCGAAAAGACTGCTGCGATGATGCTTGCCGATATTGCACATCAGCAGGGAGATCGCATTGCAATACATGGATTTTGTTCTGACACACGAAAGGGTATTCATTACTACCGGTTCCTGGATTTTGATCAACCATTTACCCGCTCAGGATTACACGCACTAAAAACTGCTGGGCATCAATATTCGACAAGAATGGGGGCGGCACTTCGACACAGCATAAGTTTTTTCAAGCAGTGTGATGCTGATACTCAAGCAATCATTATGATGACGGATGGCGCTCCAGCCGATATTGATGTTTTTGATCCAGCCTACCTTGCGCAGGATGCACGCAAAGTAGTCATTGAGTCGATTAAAAAGGGGATCGATATCTACGGGCTGGTGTTGAGCCCTGACTCGGTCGACCAAACAAAAAAAATATTTGGTTCATCCCGCCACCGTATCGTGTCCAGAGTTCAGTCGTTATCGATACAACTTGAAAGTTTATATCTGCAAATTAAATCTTAGTTAACAAGTAATTTAAATAATTGTTTTTAGCTGCTCCAGAAACTGCAGTTCTCCGTTGTTTACTTTATTTGTCCAGTCTTGCCCTGAACTCTCATTGGCGTGGTCCGTCACAAATTTATACGATACCCAGTCAATCTTGCATTCATGTGCAACGGCTGCAATTGCAAATAACTCCATATCCACGACAGCTATTTCCTGTTGCTCAAGCCATGGGTCGTGGCTGGTCACAAAACTGTCACCCGAACCGCAGCTAAATTCTCCTGTTTTTGAAAAGTATTCGTGTGGTCTTGAGCAAAATGGAACACGTCCTCTCGGAGAGAGTGGTTCTGCCATGATGTCGCGCTGGACAACACGACGTATGCCAAGCAGCCCAGTGGTACCTGGGTGAACAGCACCTGCAGTTCCAAAATTAATGATGAGTTTAGGTTTGCTTTGTTCAATGGCCCGCATCGTAGTGATCGCAGCATTGATTTTCCCTATGCCTGAAAAATAAATACCAACGCCTGCTGGTAATTTTTTCGCATCTAGTTCCATATCCAGTGCTGTAATAACAATGATATCTGTTTGCATGGTTACCCTTTTTTCAGCTACCCTACATCATATGATGACTTGTCAGTTCCCTGGTGCCCGAGCTTTCGCCTGTACTTTTCGTGCGGCGTTCATTTCGTGCGTCTTGCTCACACTGGTTGTCATGCAGTCTGCGGTGCTCATGCATGCATTCGAGCATTTTGTAGGCTCTACCCCAAAGACTTCAATATCTGTGACTTCTTTAGCTTCGCTGTCTGACCTGCAGACTGAAGCTGTTGATCACGTCTCCCAGAATGATTCCCCTGCCCGGGGAGGCACTTGTCAGAAGTGTCTTGAAGACGTCGCTCATACTTTTGTCTTGCCTGGCAATATTCATATTTCTCATATTGACTTAGCGTATGAGATGTTTAGAACTGCTTTGCCGCACAATGTTCCTTTCCTGTCGCCAGAGCGGGCGAATCAGCGTGGTCCTCCACTAATCGGTTAAGTCGTCTCTTTTTATGGCAATTTTTTTATTGCCATGTTGATGCTTAATGAGGATTATGCAATGATTGCCAACTATAGGGCTCGCAGCTTCTGCGTGGCCGCAATGTGTTTTTTTACTTTTTTATTCACTTCCGTTTGTTCCGCACAAGCGTTATCTAGTGGTTCTTCCGGAGCGGTCACCGCTGCGGATTTGGCTAAAATCCAGGAAAGTCTCAATCAAATGCGAGCGTTTTATGAAACACGCATTGATGCGCTTGAAGGTAAAGTTGATAAATTACAAAAGCAAAATACTCAATTAAGTCAGCAGGTACAGTCTCAGGCTGTCGCTACTAAATCTCCTGTTCCAGGCGCATCTAGTCCTGCTGCGCAAGGCGTACCTGCAAGCGCTGGGCTTGCAGGCTTGAGCAATACTGGTAATGCCGCGGACAATAGCGCAATTGCTTCGAACGTCTTGCCTGCTGGCTCCGTACCTGGCACTGCGGCAGTCTCCAGGGCTTCTGCGCCCAACCCCACCTTAGCCAGAGGAATTACTCTTCCCAAGATTGGTGTAATGACTCCAGAAATATCGTTGATTCTGGATGGTAAGTATTCGAGTCAGAGTCAGAATCCCGAATTACCCATGCGTGGATTTTTACCCTCAGGCAGCGAAAACATTCCTCGTGGCTTTTCTCTGGGTGAATCTGAGTTAGCGCTGGCTGGAACCGTTGATAACTTATTTCGCGCTGAAGCTCGTTTTGTCTTGTCACAGGATGAAAGTGGAACGAGTTTCGCTGTAGAGGAAGCTTTCTTCGAAACGCTTGGCTTGCCTGAGGGCTTCAAACTCAAAGGAGGTAAGTATTTCTCTGATGTAGGTTATTTGAATAATAAACATCCGCATGAGTGGGATTTTGTTGATTTGCCTCTGGCATATCAGGCCTTTTTGGGCGGTCAGCTTAACAACACGGGTGTTCAGCTCAAGTGGGTCGCCCCGCTTGAGGATATGTATTTAAGATTTGGTGGTGAGTACGCGCAAGGCGGTTCTTATCCGAATAGTAATAACTTCAACCAGAACAAACCCTTGCTTGGTACGTTGTTTGCTAAGGCTGGCGGTGATATTGGAGTTTCCTCTTCATGGCAGGGCGGGATCTCTTTCGTTCGTGCGGGGACCGGGAGTCGAGCACGTACTTCTGTTCTGAGTGATACAGAGAGTTTTGATTTCAGCGGTACGACTAATCTCTATATCGCTGATTTTGTTTATAAATGGGCGCCTAACGGTAATGCAAGCCAGCAAAACCTGAAGTTACAAGGTGAGTTTTTCTGGAACACCCAAAATGGTTCTGGCGTATTGAATTCGACGATACCTGCGGGTGATTGCGACGCAGCGTGCATTGGTAATTCTTTCAGTAACACTCAAAAGGGCTTTTACGCCCAGGCTATTTACCAATTCATGCCACGCTGGCGTATCGGCTATCGCTATGATCAGCTTTATAGCGGCAGTTCAAGTTATGGATTTGCGCCAGGACAGATCAGTAGTTCAACCCTTGAGTCCTGGAATCCTAATAGAAACACAGTCATGCTTGACTGGGCTAACAGTGAGTATTCAATGTTCAGGCTTCAACTCGCCCGAGATACATCCTTGGGACCGGGCTTGACGAATAACCAGGTCTTTCTTCAATACATCATGAGCATTGGCGCGCATGGCGCGCATCGTTACTGATCAAAAGGTATTTCTATGAAAAATCTGAAAAAAACCATGACGGCTGCTTTGAGTGCGTTGATGTGTTCCGTCGTTTTGTTCGCGAGCAGTACCGTGCGTGCCGAGCTCAATATATTTGCGACAGTACCTGAATGGGGTGCGTTGGCCCAAGCGCTTGGTGGAGATCAGGTCAAAGTGTTTGTCGCGACGGCTGCACAGCAGGATCCTCATCATATTCAGGCGCGTCCGTCTTTGATTGCACGAGCGCGAAATGCGAAGCTTGTGATTGCAACAGGTGCTGAGCTGGAGATTGGCTGGTTGCCGATTGTCCAGCGGGACTCGGGTAATCGTTCAATACAGACCGGCCAGCCTGGCTATCTCGAGGCTGCACAGTACGTGACGCTTCTGGATATTCCCAAGTCTGTTGATCGCAGCATGGGCGATGTCCACGCCGAGGGTAATCCGCACATCCAGACTGATCCTCGCAATCTGCTGCCCATCGCTCAAGCGTTATCAGCCCGGATGGCACAGCTTGATCCTTCACAATCACAACATTATCAGAACTTGCTCGCGCGTTTTGTGAGCGACTGGCAAACGCGACTGTCTCAATGGGCCTTAATCGCAAAACCATTACATGGTGTCCGTATCTGGGCGCAGCACGATGGATTTCCCTACATGAATGCCTGGTTAGGGCTGATTCAGATTGGTACGTTGGAGCCGCGTCCAGGTGTTGAGCCATCCATTGCTTATTTGTCTGAAGTCTTGCAGCGTCAAAAGAGCGAACAGGCGCGCATGATTGTGGTCGCATCGTATCTCAGTGACGCACCTTCAAAGTGGTTCAGTGAGAAATCAGGTTTGCCTGTCGCAATACTTCCTTTTACAGTCGGGGGCAATGCACAGACTAAAACGCTTGCGGCTTTGTATGACGAGACAATCAGCCGCTTACTCAAAGCGCTTGAGCAGGGAAATCGCTCATGACACTACAGAATGTCATGATTGGAGAGCTCCCTGTTGATATTCTTCTGCCAGCTATTTGTGCAGGATTGCTTGTGATTGCCACACATATTCCACTCGGTACGCAAGTGTTGCAGCGTGGCATTATTTTTATCGATCTGGCTATCGCACAAGTAGCAGGCCTGGGAGCTTATCTTGTCACCATGCTATTAGGTAAAGAGGTTGATGCGATCTGGGTTCAGTGCGGAGCAGTTTCCCTGGCTCTTTTTGCGGCCTGGATGCTAGTGGTCACGGAGCGCTTGAGCGCGCGATATCAGGAACCCATCATCGGGATTGTGTTCGCGCTGTCTGCGACTGCGGTGATCTTGTTGCTTGCCAAGGATCCTCAGGGAGGGCAGCACCTGTCTGATCTTCTTGCGGGCCAGATACTCTGGATTAGCCGCACACAAATCCTCTATTCTGCAGCGGCAACCTTGGCTTTGCTGCTTGCCATGTATTTTCTCAGAGGTCGTCGCGGTGCTTTTTATAGTTTGTTCGCGATTGCCATCACCGTTTCTGTGCAGTTGGTGGGTGTGTATCTTGTCTTTGCAACGCTGATCATTCCCGCACTGGCAACAGTATCAATTCTTTCAGTAAAAATGCGCATGTTTTCCAGTTATGCGACTGCAATTGTTGGCTATGGAATCGGATTGATTGGTTCAGCGTGGTTTGATTTACCGACTGGTCCGCTGATCGTCTGGACGCTGGCAGGAACGGGTGTGCTTAGTTACTATCTGTATCGCTATTTTGCCGCGAGTCCTGCCCGTGACCAAACAAACGACCGATAAAGCTTTCAAGTCGTCCACCAAGCAACAACGTCAGTAATATCGTTATCAAGGCGATCAGTCCCAGTGCAATTTGCCCTGCGCCGAATGCCGCACCGAGCAGCGCGCAAGCCCATAAGCTCGCTGCAGTGGTGAGTCCATGTATTCGTCTGGAACTGTTGTCCCGGATAATGACACCGGCTCCCAGAAATCCGATTCCGGTGACAAGACCTTGCAGTACCCTGCTATGTGACTGCGCATCAGATCCCGTATGCGTGTCGATCATCAGCATCGCGACGGCAGCGCCTATCGCGACAAGAGAGTGTGTACGAATACCGGCTGATTTATGATGAAGCCAGCGGTTGAGTCCAAGCGTTGTACCCGCAAGAATGGCTAACGCAAGCCTGAGAATCAGGTCAAAAGAAATATCGTTGTAAATAGTTTGCATCGCTTCGACCTGTGCAACCAGACGCATCGCCCAATGCGAGCGGTCTGTTTGCTAGAACAATCCAATAATACGCCCATCGTCAGTAATGTCGATACTATTGGCGGCAGGGACCTTGGGTAAGCCAGGCATGGTCATGATATCTCCGCACACCATCACGACAAACTCTGCGCCAGCCGACAATCTGACTTCCCGTATGTTGACTGTGTGACCGCAAGGCGCCCCACGCAACGCTGGGTCCGTGGAGAAGGAGTATTGCGTCTTAGCTATACATACAGGTAGGTTTCCATAGCCATATTCCTGGAGATGCTCGATCTGGCTACGAACTTTTGCATCAGCAGCAATATCCGCCGCACCATACATTTTTGTAGCAATCGTTCGTGCTTTTTCCCAAAGCGAATCTTGATCCTGATACAGGAATTTGAAATGACCAGGTTGTTCGCAAAGCTTAATCACAGCCTGTGCTAACTCAACCGCACCTTTTCCGCCTTCTGCCCAGTGACGAGCGAGAACCACTTCAACGCCGTGCGCTTGCACGCTAGATTTGAGCCGATCAATTTCTGCTTGCGTATCTTCGCTACGATGGTTGATCGCCACGACACATTTCACACCAAAGTTATCCTGCATATTGCGGACATGGCGTTCGAGATTGATGAGGCCGCGCCCTAAGGCGTCGACATTTTCAATGCCAACATTCTTAACATCGACACCACCGTGATATTTCAACGCCCTGACCGTTGCAACAATCACAACGGCAGAGGGTACTAATCCTGATTTGCGACATTTGATATCGAAAAACTTTTCTGCTCCCAAGTCTGCGCCAAAGCCCGCCTCGGTCACAACGTAGTCGGCTAATTTCAATGCGGTCGATGTAGCCAGAACGGAGTTGCATCCATGCGCGATGTTGGCAAACGGACCGCCATGCACAAAAGCAAGATTATTTTCAAGTGTCTGAACAATGTTTGGCGCGAGAGCGTCTTTAAGCAACGCCGCCATGGCACCTTGTGCGTGCAGGTCGCTGGCAAGTACTGGTTTTTTATCTCTGCTGTAGCCGATAACGATACTGCCGAGTCGTTTTTTAAGATCTGCCAGGCTCGTGGCCAGGCAAAATATCGCCATGATTTCAGAGGCCACTACGATATCGAAATGATCTTCTCGTGGAAAGCCATTGGCTGCCCCGCCCAATCCTGCGACGATTTCACGCAACGCGCGGTCATTGATATCCATGACTCTGCGCCAGGAGATACGTCTGACATCGATGTCAAGTGTATTGCCGTGATGAATATGGTTATCAATCAGTGCAGCAAGCAGATTGTTTGCCAGGGCAATTGCATTGAAATCACCAGTGAAATGCAGGTTGATATCCTCCATGGGCACGACCTGAGCCATACCGCCGCCCGCGGCGCCCCCCTTCATTCCAAACACAGGGCCGAGCGATGGCTCACGCAAACAGATGATTGTGCGCTGGCCGATATGGTTCAGCGCATCGCCTAACCCAACGGTCGTCGTGGTTTTACCTTCGCCCGCAGGAGTGGGCGAAATCGCGGTCACTAAAATAAGTTTGCCGTCAGGCCGATCTTTTAATGTGTTGATGTAATCCAGAGAGAGCTTTGCCTTGTATCGACCGTAGGGTTCCAGTTGATCTTCAGGAATGTTTGCCTGCTCATGCGCCAATTCAACAATTAATCGTTTTTTAGCGGCCTGAGCAATTTCTATATCACTGCGCATGTAAAGCTCTCAATTTAGTTTTCATCGATAACTCGCATCATACCTTTGGCCACAGAATCATTTGCGTGCAGCGGAATATGGCAATTTTTTTACCCGTGGCCTCGTCGCTGACCACAGCGTCCCAGACCTGGGTATTCCCACCCAGGTGTTGCGCGGTCGCCGTGCAGGCAACGACCGAGCCTTCGCCGCGAACGGTTCCCAAATGATTGCTTTTGAGCTCGATGGTCGTAAATGAGAAAGCGCCTGCCGGGAGATGGGCGACGGTTGCGTAGCCGCAGGTGGTATCGGCCAGTGCAATCACGCTTGCGGCATGCAGATATGTGTTGGGCGCAAAATGTATTTTTTTGAGCACCATACGACTTTTCAAGGTGTTTTCAGTCAGTTCAATCGCCTCTACACCCATCAGTCCGGGTAGGTTTTCACCGCTGCGCTTGTTAAGTTCTTCGACAGTAATGTCGGCGCGAAGCTTTGACATGGGCAATTTCCTTGTATGCTTAATAAAAAACCAAATCATCCCTGAGGAGACATCTCATGACAAGTCGTTTAGGTCGTTATTCCAAAACCAATCGTTTCAAGCCTCTGACACTGGCTTTTTCCGCTGTAGTCCTGCTCAGCGCGCTCTCAGTTCAGAGCCAAAGTCAGGCACAGACCCAACCACCTGCAAAACCCTCCGTTTCTTCCGGGGAGTTGATTCAAGGATTTTCAAAAGCGCGACTGGCCAATATCTCTGCATCAATGAATGAACAGGTTCGATTAGGTATGTTTCCTGGTGCGGTAACCTTAGTGGCGCGCAATGGTCAGGTAGTGCATTTCGAGTCAAATGGTTTTCTGGATGCTGCGAAAACAAAACCAATGCCCAAAGATGCGCTGTTCAGACTGGCTTCGATGACCAAACCTATTGTCACTGCTGCTGCCATGATGATGGTCGAGAAAGGGCAAATGAATCTGAATGATCCGATTACCAAATGGTTGCCTGAGCTCAAAGATCTGAAAGTCGAGACGAAAGACGGTGAAGTGCCGTTGAATCGGCCAATCTGGGTACAGGATGTGATGCGCCATACCTCAGGTTTTGTATACGCAGGTTCAACAAAATCCCCGCGTATCAAACAAATGTATAACGAACTTAATATTGAGGCACGCACGGAGGATATAACGGCCAGTCAGATGCTGACTAACCTTGGCAAAATCCCGCTGGCGCATCAGCCCGGTACTTTTTGGGAATATTCCATTTCTGTGGATGTGCTTGGGTTATTGCTCGAGCGAGTGGCCAAAAAGCCTCTTGATACGATCCTGAATGAATTGTTGTTTGGCCCGCTGGGTATGAAAAATACAACGTGGTGGGTCCCACCTGCGCAAGCTGGACGTATAGCGGAAACCCTGGATGCTGATCCGCTCAAAGTTGAGATGCTCAAGTCTTACCGTCAAACTTACAATCCGCTGGATAAAAGTTATTTCAAAGGCGGAGCGGGCCTGCTTGGAACGGCCGCTGATTATTTAAGATTCGCACAAATGATGGTCAATGGCGGTGAGCTCGATGGCAAGCGTTATCTTTCACCCAAGACCGTAGCATTTATGTTGTCTCAGCATACTGTTGGTATGGGAGGCTCAACCATTGCCAGTACAGGACCTGGGTACGGATTCGGACTCGGTTTTGCTGTGCGTCTGGACGAGGGTATGGCCTGGGTACCGGGAACAAAGGGTGACGCAATGTGGGCGGGTGCCTGGGGGACGAGTTTCTGGATCGATCCGAAAGAGAAACTGGTTGGTATCATCATGGCACAGGGACCTTCTAATCGTACCCACACGCGTATGCTGTTTAAAAATCTGGTGTACGGCTCTTTGATGAAGTAGTGTGCAACGAGTGTGTGGAAATAAAAACTATAAGGATCGTATAAAAAGATCTGACTGCTGAGCGATCTAGTTGGAAAAAAGGGCCTGACATTCAATGATGTCAGGCTCTTTTTACTGAGTGAGATACTTTAGAAAAATGAACTGGTTAAACTTACCGGCTAAACATTTAAGGTTAAAAAATAAAATGACTGAGACAGACAATCCAGGCGTATACGGGACACGTGTCGATCCTGCGCGGTTGCAGGAAGTTGCCGCTGCGGTGTATCGAAGTGCCGGTATGCCCGAGTCGGATGCCTGGCTGGCCGCAGATACATTGATTCAGGCCGACTTGTGGGGGCATCAGTCACATGGATTACTCAGGCTTGGCTGGTATTACGCGCGTTTGCAATCAGGTGCGATGAAAGCCGTCACTGAAACCACGCTGGTCGTTGACGCGGGTGCCATATCTGTCATGGACGGGCATGATGGTGTTGGGCAGGTTATTACACGCAGAGCTGTGGATGAAGCCGTGTCGCGCGCAAAAAAGCATGGGGTTGGCGTGGTGTCTGTGCGTAACTCCAATCATTTTGGTACTTGCATGTATTACACGCGGATCGGTGCGCAGCAGGGCTGTGTCATGGTGCTGATGAGTAATGCAGGACCGAACATGGCGCCGTGGGGCGGATTAAAGAAAAAAATCGGCACCAATCCCTGGTCAATCGCTGTTCCTGGCGGTTTACATGGTCCGGTGGTCATGGATATGGCGAACTCCGGTGTCGCGCGAGGCAAGATCTATCTGGCCAATAAACGTCGTGAAAGTATTCCTGATTACTGGGCGGTCGATGCACAGGGCCGCCCCACGACGGATCCGAAGGCTGCACTGGAGGGGTTTATTCTGCCCATGGCCGGACATAAAGGCTATGTCATGGGCACGATGGTGGATATTCTTTCAGGTGTACTTTCTGGAAGCCAGTTTCTCGATGGTGTGCACGGTCCATACGATCCCGTCAATCGAAGTGGAGCAGGGCATTTCATGGTTGCACTCAATGTTGATGCCTTCCAGCCGATTGATGCGTTTCATGCACGGATGGACGAGTACCTGAAGTCTCTTAAAGACGTGCCGCTTGCTGCCGGACATCAACAGATTTTTTATCCTGGTGAAATGGAAAAGATCGCTGATGCCGAAAATCGTAAATTGGGTCTCTTGTTGCCTGCTGATACGCTTGAAGACGTCGCACGTGTGGCAAGGCAAGCGGGAGTAGACTCACTTTTGCCTTTTTGAATGACTGACCTGACCTGAGGAATGACTTAAAATCAGGTCAAATAAAGCAGGCAGATGGCATGAAATTTGCTTATAACTTTTAATGCTTTACTAATAACTTTTCAGCATATAGCTACGGAGCACAAACAATGAGCAACACCTCTACCCCCGAAACAGTCAAAGCCTATTTACGTCCGATTGATCGCGATGGTTTGCTTGGTTTTGCAGAAAAAGGCCGTGCTGATCCAAGCCGTCGTGGAACCAATAAAGTACATACCGTGACCGAAGGCCAGTACCGGACCCTGAACTATGTTGGTAACCATGCGCCTGTCGTTGTAGATGAGCCGCCACATCTGTTTGGTCAGGACACCGCACCAGCTCCAGGTGAAATCGTGCTGTGCGCACTCGGGGGATGTCTCGCAGTCGGTATTACCGCTGTCGCCACGTGGAAACAAGTCAAACTCAGCAAGCTCGAGTTGTTCCTTGAGGGCGATATCGGTAACCCAGCAGCATGGGGCGCCGGTGGTGCCGAGATGCTTGCCCCCCAGATGGGTTTTCAGGCGATTCGAGTCAAAGTGGTCATCGAAGGTGACGCAACACGCGAACAGCTCGATGAAATTGTTCGTCATGCGAATATGTACTCACCCGTTGCAAACTCAATGCGTAATCCGATTCCATTCGAAATTGGTCTGGCTGATTAATTTTATTTTTTTGTTAATGTGCATAAAGCAGAGCGTGTGTGATGAATACAGTTGAAATAACCCAGCCATCAAATTGCAATCTCGCTGATCGCAAGATCATGCAGGCAGTGACTGAGATTTCAGACACAACGCTTGCTGATGCAGCTTATCGTATCGACCATACTGGTTACTATCCGCTCGATATCATGGGTGCGTTGGGACAGGCGGGCGCATTTTCCGCTCATCTTGATCGCCATGGCGCAAAGTTTGGTCTGGCGATAGATGCCATGAGCGCGATCAGTCGTAATTGTGGCTCCACCGGATTTTTGACCTGGTGCCATGACGTCTGTGGTTTGTACATGGAGCAATCCGGTAACCCTGCTTTGATGGGTGAAGTGCTTGAGCAACATGCGGCAGGCAAAACATTTGGTGGAACTGCTTTATCCAATCCCATGAAAAGTTTTGCGGGGATTGAAAAAATGTTGCTGCGCGCTAAAAAAGTACCTGGTGGCTATCTCATCAGTGGGGCCTTGCCCTGGGTGAGCCATATTGCACCGGGTCAGTATTGTGGAGCGATTGCCGGTGTCTACATCGACGATAGCACTGTCTCGCACGAAATTATGTTTTTGTTGCGTTGCACTGAGGATGTGGTGCTGCGACAGTGTCCGGAGTTCTCCGGCATGGAAGGCACCAGCACCTGGGGTATCAAGCTTGAAGATTATTTTGTCGGTGAAGAAAATCTGATTGCCGATCCGGCCAAACCTTTCATTGCAAAAATCCGTGCAGCTTTTATTTTGTTGCAGACCGGAATGGCCCTCGGTGTTGCGCAGGGCAGTATTGATTCGATCCTTGAGGTCGAACCTTTGCTGGGTCATGTCAATCAGTTTTTGCATGAAAGACCGGACGAATTAAATGCAGAGTTGCAGGATCTTGGACAGCGAATTCATAAGCTTGCTGTCAATCCGTATGAGACGAGTAAAGACTATCTCATTGAAGTGCTGGACGTGCGTGCGCAAGGGGCCGAGTTCGTTTTAAAAGCTTCCCAGTCTGCGCTACTACATCAGGGCGCGCGTGGTTACATGATGAATACCGCGCCTCAACGTCGAATTCGCGAAGCGCATTTTGTAGCGATTGTCACGCCTGCCATCAAGCACCTACGTTGGGAAATGGCACGGTTGTCTAAACAGGAAATGCCTGCATGACACAGGTTCAGTGGAAACAGTTTATTTGCAGAGCTTGTGGACTGATATACGACGAACAGCTCGGTGACCCAGATAGCGGTATTCCTGCAGGAACCAGATTCGAAGACATTCCCGATGATTGGGTCTGTCCATTATGTGGCGTGGTGAAAGCTGATTTTGAACCTTACGATCACGCAACGCCCGCTACTGTTCTCACGCAGTCTTCAAACTTTACTCCTCGCGGACTGGGGGTGTTGATAGCAGGTGCAGGGCATGCCGGCTGGGCAGCAGCAGAGGCCTTGCGCGCTCTGGATCCTTTACTGCCTATCACCATTGTCACAAGTTGCAATGGAGATCGATATCTCAAACCAGAATTGTCGATCGCAATGAGCCGTGGCTATACGCGTGAGACGATCGTGCGCGAGGCTGGCAATATTGCTGCGCAAAAAATGTCTGTACGTTTGCTTGCAGATACCTTCGTGGTCGGGTTGACGCCATCCCTTCATCAGTTACGCACGACGCGGGGCACTATGCGCTACACCAGCCTGGTATTGGCAATGGGCGCACAACCTGCTTTGCTGCCAGCCATGCCTGCGAATCTATGCTGGCGGATCAATGAATTATCCGCCTGGACAGGGTTGCATCAAAAGTTGGCTGCTGGTTCCAGGCGTATCGTCATCGTTGGTGCTGGGATGGTCGGTTGCGAATTGGCGGATGATTTCGCACGTGCAGGGCATCAAGTGACTTTGCTGGATATTCAGACTGCCCCCCTGGCGGGTTTGTTACCTCCCCAGGCTGCTGAGTGTTTGCGCCTGGGACTCGAGCAGGCTGGCGTTTGTTTCGTTGGAGGCGTGCAAGTCGCTCAAGTCAGTATGGCCTCAAATGGTTCGAAGCAGGTTCTCACACAATGTGGCAGGCAGTTTGAGGCAGATGAGATTGTCTCTGCAACTGGACTGGTGACTGATTCCCGCATATCTACAGGCGCAGGTCTCGCCTTTGATAAAGGTATTGCAGTGGATGCGGGCACCTTACAAAGTAGTGCGCCCAATGTCTATGCCTTAGGTGACTGTGTGAGTATTGATGGAGCGCCCTGCCGTTTTATCGAACCTATCTCTAAACAAGCCAATGCAATTGCTCATGCAATCCTCAATATGGATTTCGCGGGCTATGTGCATACGCAGCCTGTCATTCGGCTTAAAACTAAATCAATGCCTGTTGTTCTGCACGGGTTGCCAGTCGCTGGCGGTGTATGGGAAGTTTGTGAGGAGCGGCAGGATTTATTAAAAATGCAGCAAATTTATGCCGGGGAGGTTATCGTCTCATTGGAAGTTGGAAAATTGGCTGGTCGTAAGCGAAGTTAAAACACCATATAAAAAAATGGAGACAAAAATGAAATTCAGTGTTCAACACGCGAAAGATGCCCCCTTCGTTCATAACGGTTTACGCAAATACTTTGACTATCGCGATCTTGGAATCATGGATGCGACAGACGGTGCTGCAGTGATGCATGTCATTCGTGCGCACGAGGGAACCAATGCCACCGGTGAATGGCATCGCCACGAGATTCAGATGCAGTTGGTCTACATACTGAAAGGTTGGGCCATTTTTGAATATGAAGGCCACGGTGAGCACAAGCTCGAAGCGGGTACCTGTGTGCATCAGCCTCCGGGGATCCGTCATCGTGAGATTGCGCATTCTGAGGATCTGGAAATACTTGAGATTGTCTTGCCTGGTAATTTTGAAACCATAGCAATGCCTGACTGATGTGGCTGTTATTACAAATGTAAAAAGAAGAAGTTTGCTCGCTGTGTTCGCTGTGGCGCCCGCCTGGGTGAACGCAGCGACGCAAGGCAATGAATCAGAGCGCAATACGACTCCATTGCCAACGCTTAAATATACGGACTCTGTTGTCACAGACTCATCCACACTTCGGACCATTGGAGTGAGGATACGATTACCAGCAGAAAAAAAGTCTGCTGGGTTAATTCTATACACCCCAGGCCTTGGGGGCGGGCTCTCAAGTGGGCGGGCCTGGTGCGAGACATGGCAGTCTGCAGGCTGGATCGTCGTGACGCTCTCTCATCCTGTTACGAATGATTCCGTATGGGATACCAAACATCATGATTTTCAGACTAATCTGAATCACGCTCTGGCTCCTGAACAATACGGGTTACGTGTGAAAGACTGCTCTTGCGTCCTGACACATTTTCTGAGCCATCCCGATTTCAAATCTTATATCGACCCTGCCCGCATCGGCATTGCTGGTCATTCTTTCGGGGCATTGACTGTTCAAACTATCACCGGACAGTCCTTGGGTAATCGCGATCTGCGCGACCCCCGGATCCGGGCTGCAATCGCCTTTTCACCAGGAGCGGTTTCACTTGAACGCGCGCGAGCAATGTCCAGTGTATTCATCCCATTTTTTTCCATAACCGGTGATCAGGATCAGTTCGTGACATTCAGGCAGGGAAAACAATCCATGCGTTTGGGCATGACGCTGGATAAGCGTTTGATGATTCATGCGCAGTTGCCCCCAGGAAGGAAACAATTACTTATTATGGCGAACGCTGACCATATGACTTTCGCTGGAGAGCCGGTTGATCCGGATCGTTACAGCCGTGATGTCAAATTACCTGCCAGCGCTGAGTATGCCCAGTGGACCCGTATCAGTGAAATGACCAACGCATTTTGGAAGTATTACCTGCCAGATTTACGTGAGCCGGAGCAGTTCTCGCAGTCGACTTATCAAAAAATACTGAGCAGCTACCAGAGCGATGGCGACCAGTTGAGGTTTGATTAGCAGTAAATGAGTTGGCAATGCGCTTGAACTTTGCTACAAGAAAGTAATCATTTAATTACATTACAAAACAGAGACAACACTCATGAAAATTATTGTCATTCCAGGCGATGGCATTGGTCCAGAAACAATGTCTGTCGCGACAGAGGCGCTGGAAATCATCTCCGTGAAATTCAATCTTGGTCTTGACTTACAACATGACATCGCCGGTCACGATAGCCTGAAAAAATATGGAACCACGATACATGATGGCTTGCTCGAATCAGTTAAAAACGCAGATGGTCTGATCCTGGGTCCCATGTCGACTTACGATTTCAAAGATGAATCAAAAGGCGAGATTAATCCTTCGAAATTCTTCAGAAAGAGTCTGGATTTGTTTGCCAATATTCGACCTGCTAAAACTTATCCAGGAAGTGGCACGCAATATAAACCGCTTGATCTGGTTGTTGTGCGCGAAAACACCGAAGGTTTTTACGCCGATCGTAACGTCGAGTCTGGTGGTAGTGAAATGCTGATCACCCAGGATGTTGTCGTTTCTTTACGCCGTATTACACGCCCTTGTTGCGAGCGGATCGCACGCGCTGCATTCGAACTGGCGATGACGCGTAAGAAACATGTGACCATCGTACATAAAGCGAATGTGCTCAGGATTGGCGATGGAATGTTTATCGATGCCTGTCATGCTGTTGCGCGTGAGTTTCCAGAGGTCAGGGTCGATGACGTGATTGTAGATGCGATGATGGCGCATGTTGTGCGTGCACCGGAGCGCTACGATGTGATTGTCACGACCAATATGTTCGGTGACATTCTCTCTGATTTAACTGCTGAGTTGGCGGGTAGTCTGGGTCTGGCGGCATCGATCAATGCCGGCACGCACTACGCCATGGCACAGGCCGCGCATGGTTCTGCGCCAGATATTGCGGGCCAGAACATCGCCAACCCATTTTCTCAGGTGATATCTGCCAGCATGTTGCTGGCCTGGTATGGTCAGCGCAAGAGTAAATCTGCTTTCATTGAAGCAAGTAAGGCACTGAATGAAGCCGTCGCTCAGGCGATCGCAACAGGAGAGGCAACACGCGATGTGGGGGGCACACTGGGAACCAGAGAAACTGGTCAGGCGTTGTCAGCGCGATTACTCAAGAGTTGAACTGGCGCGCCCGGCTCAGCCGGGTATAGCGAGGCTGGCAAGACTGGCGAGCGCGAACTTTGCAATCGCTTGCTGAATTTCAACTTGCTCACCAATGGCTGCCGTCGCAATGATTTTCAGTGTGGGGTGAGTCGCTCTGGCCTCGTCAAGCAGTATTGGCAGATCTTTGCGAACGTGACTGCCAACTGCTAAAAACACAGGGATGACATTGATTGATTCAATGCCCTGTTGCGCCATCGTGTCAATGGCTTGTTGCAAACTCGGCTCCATGCACTCAAGAAAAGCCAGCTCTGCGAATGCAGTGTGTTTTTCACGCACGGACGCAAGCATGGCTTCAAATGGTACGCGCCACTGTGGATCGCGTGATCCGTGGGCGAAAAGAATGATACCTGCTGATTGAATTGTGCTCATCGAATAATTTTACGCTACCGGCTGAAGTCAATCAGGGCATTTTGTTTGCGGAGCACTTAGGGCACTACTCCGGGCACTTGAAAAACCTTGGTGAAAAGCTTCTTTTTGCCATACCAGTGTTTGCGGTGCAGGGCATGCACCTCTCAGGATGTCATCGTAGAGTCTATGCGTCGATGCGGCATCAATAGCAAACTGATATTGAGCAGGCAGCTCGTCGTAGCGTGCTTCACTGGTCCAGGCCGAGTCATACTGGTTCATTTGAAAACTTAGCTCAGGCAGTCTGCGTGGACTGGCGACAGGCTCGCCTTCGTGGCCACGCATCGAAACCACGTTGGCTTGATGTATTTTGAAAAATTCTTCGATGATGACAGGGTAGGCGGGATGGGTATAGTTGCTGACTTGATAGGATGCAGACACCACCGGGTTGATCATTTTCGCCAGGATATGCCCGGAGTTACGAACCCCGATCACCTTTCTGACTGCTAATAAATGACAGAGTTCAGGACTGAGTACCTCAAGCGGGAAGTATGCGAATTGGTGAAGCGAAAGAAACGACTGAAGGTCATCCTGAGCAGTGGCGATTGGCCACCCCATTTCCCTGAATACCTGCTCCGAGCCGATACGATCGGGATCTTCGTGTGTTCCATGAACCAGGACTAGATAGCCGAGCTCCGACATCCATTTTGCAAGCAGGGGTGTCATCAAATGCGTTTTACGGGCACCGTTATAAGACGGCAGCAGCAACACAGGCTGATCGAATGAGAGGGCGGGCAAAAAAGGCTTTATCGCATCATAGAAACCCGCCAACTCATCGCTAGTCTCCCCTTTGATGCGCATAGCCATACAAAAGGCGCCAATCTCGAGATCCGTTACGGCGCGTGACAATACCTGCGACATCAGCGTTTGCGCATCGCTTCGATTCAGGTCGCTTGCGCCTTTGCTGCCGCGACCGATTTGCTTGAGATAGTGGCTAATAGACATAGTGTTTGATGATACAGATTAATTTAAGCTTGATGAAACGCAACACAAAAAGTATAAAATTCTGGTCGAATTGACAATCGGTATGGCTTTTTCAGGGCATTTGCTCTGGTTTTAATGCATTGGTATTCAAATGAGTTTGCTAAAAAAATTAATTGTGATTTTTTTGCTGATCCCTGTCGTACCGCTTAGCGCAGGGGCAGAGGAGGCTTGGTACGAAGAAGCCAGGCGTCGTTTTTCTGAGACATGGAAAGAGGGTCAGGTCGAAGCTTATGTGCCTTTTCTTTCCTGGCATATGCCCTTTGCGTATACCTCTGAGCAAATCAGCAGTTACAACCAGTCGCCTAAAGGTTTTGGCCTGGGCAAGGGGCGCTACAACAGCAGCGGTAACTATGAAGGTATGTACGCGATGGTCTTTCAGGACTCACACGGGCAGCCAGAGTACATGATCGGTTATGCATGGATCCCAACCTGGCCCATCAGGGATACGGAGCTAAAGGTCGGGGTAGGGCTTGTTGGGTTCATCACTGCACGCGCGGACATTGCGCACTACACGCCATTTCCGGGTATTTTGCCCGTAGCATCCTTGAGTATTGCGAGCTTTAGCGTCCAGGCAGCCTATGTGCCTGGCGGTAGTGGTAATGGAAACGTTCTGTTTGCCTGGACTAAATGGACGTTTGATTGATAGGTGTATTTTTTAATGCTTCAAGCTTTTTCAACGCACCGGAAATCGCATCGCCTGACAGATTGATTGCGGGGATGCCCCGAAATACAAAAGCAATGCCTGCAACAGCCTGGAGCTGCTCGACGGTTGCTCCCGCACGCAATGCAGCGACTGCGTGATTTTCCGCTGCTTGTGAAAGATTCATCAACAGCATGCCAAAAGCCATCATTTGACTGGTTTTCAAGTCCAACGCTTCAGGTTCGAGTAACTGTGCCCGCAGTCGCTCAACTCCCTCGGTCATTTCTGGAGCGGTTTTTATGCCAAGTGAAATCCTCGCATGAATGCGGTCAGGCACAAAGCCCAGGACCTCTTTATAGTTTTGTTCCAGAGCATCAATCGACTGTTGCTGGGTCACGGGTTCAGATTTTTTGTTCATCGGTCTATGCGCTCGGGCTGTCTTGCAGCAGTTGAGATTATTCGTTGATAACAATGTTGGCGGCTTTACCAATCGCCATTGAATTCGCGAAATCATTATTCACATATTTCTGGAAGTCGGCACGGTCAAGCGTAATGATGTCAACGCCCAGACCTGCAAAACGCTCTTTTACATCGGTACGCGCGAGGGCTTGTTTGAGCGCGGCAGTGAGTTTGTCCATGACTGGCTGTGGAATACCTGTCGGACCAAAGATACCGGTGTAGGTCACCATGTCGAATTCAGGGATACCCAGCTCCTGGAAGGTTGGAACGTTTGGGATCAGCGGCGAGCGTATTTTCCCAGTCTGAGCGATCGGGATGATTGTGCCATTGCGAATGTGTGCAATCGAGGCTGTGAGCTGATCCATCATCGTATCGATCTGACCACCTACCAAGTCATTTAATGCGGGACCACTGCCCTTGTAGGGAATATGGTTCAGTTTGATATTCATTCGCAATGCAAGTAACTCGAGCGCCAGATGCTGGCTGGACCCATTGCCGGCGGAACCGATCGAGATTGACTCACCCGTCTTTTTTGCTTTGGCAGCAAAGTCGGAAAAATTTTTCACATCCCCTTTGGCAGAAGCAGACAGCACGATTGGCACAGAGTGAATCGGACCAATCGCAACCAGATCCGTCGTTGGATCGTACGGGGCTTTTCTTGCTAGCGCCGGACCGACAGAGATCGAGCCACTCGAACCCAGCATCAGGGTATAGCCATCGGCAGGGGCGCGGACAACGCCTGTTGTACCGATGAATCCACCCGCACCTGGCTTGTTCTCAACCACCACTTGCTGACCGAGGATCTCCGACAGAGCAGGAGCAACAGCACGGGCGGTGATATCAACATTACCACCCGGTGCCCAAGGCACGACCAGTTTGATCGCCTGTCTGGGGAAGTCTTGGGCAGCCAACTGGAAACTACTGAAAAATGTTGCACATGCAATAACGATTGTTGCGGCCGCACGCAGATGCGTTGCCAGTCTTTTTTTAATCAGGATCATGCTTGCCTCAAATTGGTTTGAATTCGGATTCAAACATCTAATATTCTGTTCTCCGTAGACTATTGTTTATGAAGATACTATGCAAGATATTTATGGTGCGCCGCACCCTTTTGTTGTCAGACGCCAGAGTGCCAGATTTTCCGCTAGACTGATGAAAACAATCTCCGACATCAGTGGTATCCGACAGTTTTATTGACAGGAATTCAATGTGAGCACATTTAACGCTTCGGCGACAGGCGTCTATCTCATTACCGTTACACCGTTTAAAGACAATGGCGATCTGGATCTGGTGAGTACCGACAAGATGGTGGATTTCTGCCTGGAAAGCGGTGTGACAGGCTTGACGATCCTGGGCATCATGGGAGAGGCGACAAAACTCACCGCCGAAGAATCCAGACAATATGTCAAGCAAGTTCTCAAACGGGTTCAGGGCAAAGTTCCTGTTGTTGTCGGAGCGTCTGCACCAGGTTTTGCGCCAATGTCCGAGCTCACCAAAAGCGTGATGGACATGGGCGCGGATGGCGTGATGATCGCACCTCCGCCATCGGTACGCACAGACGATCAGATCTGCGGCTACTTTGATATGGTCAACGAGACGCTCGGTCCAGATGTGCCCTGGGTTTTGCAGGATCATCCCGTCTCTACCACGGTGCAGATGTCGACAGCCGTAGTGTTGAAAATTTTGAAAAATTCTCCACGCTGCGTGATGCTCAAGCACGAGGACTGGCCGGGTCTGGCTAAGTTGAGCGCGATCTGTCAAGCGATGGAAAAGGGCGAATTGAAAAAAACCTCTATCCTGACTGGTAATGGCGGTGGTTTGTTCCTTCCTGAGGAGCTTGTGCGTGGTGCCAACGGTGCTATGACAGGATTTGCCTACCCTGAAATGATGGTGGATGTGTGTCGTGCATATTTTGCAGGCGACGTTGAGCGCGCATTTGATATTTTTGATGCGTATTTGCCGCTAGCCAAGTACGAACAGCAGCAAGGTATCGGTTTGGCGGTCAGAAAACATATTTTCGCGCAACGCGGTGTGATTGCCTCTTGCGCAATTCGCAAGCCAGGTCCCAAGTTGTCTGCCCTGGATATTGCTGACATTGAAAGACTGACGCGTCGTCAAGAACAAAAACTACAAGCACTGAAATAAAAATCAGAAGATAAATAACAGGAACTCATCATGATAGATATGCATTTAGAACAACACGTCATCGATACCTTATCAAAAATTTCAACTGCAACATTAACGACGATCTTATTGAAAAAAGGTCTGCGCAATGTCTGGATGCGTGGCACCCGTCCGATTCGTGCAGGGCAACTCAGACTTGTTGCACGGGCCTTTACATTGCGTTTTGTTCCTGCCCGCGAAGACCTCGCGACGCCCGAGTCATGGTCTTCGCCTAAATCAACGCGTGCGGCAATCGAAGATATGCCAGAGGGCTGCATTGCCGTTGTGGATTCAATGGGTGTGACGGATGCCGGTATTTTTGGAGATATATTGTGCGCACGCATGGCCTATAAGAAAGTTGCGGCGCTTGTCACGGATGGTGTGGTTCGCGATATGGCTGGGGTGCTTGGAACAGGCTTGCCTGTATGGTGTTCAGGTGCTGCGGCACCACCATCGGTCGCAGGTCTGACCTTTGTGGATTGGCAGCAACCGATTGGATGCGGCGGTGTGGCAGTGTTTCCTGGCGATGTAGTGGTTGTCGATGATGACGGTGCGGTACTGATTCCTGCATCGCTGCTTGATGATGTGCTGGTCGCGGCAGCCGCGCAGGAAAATCTCGAAAACTGGATTATGGAACAGGTGCAAAAAGGCCACGCATTACCAGGCCTGTATCCCCCCAATGCGGAAAACCTTGCCCGCTACAAGTCGGAATCTGGTCAATAAAGTATTCTGTGATTCAGTGATACTTCGGACGTCGTACAGTCTGGATCACAAAAAATACCACGCTGAGCGCTCCGATTGCGGCGGCACCCCACTGAAAGGATATAGCTCCGACAAAATCGATTTCTGATGTCACGAGCACGTAGACGCACAGGCAAGATCCAACTGCCAGCACACGCATGAGCCATGCCTGAGGTCTAAAGGCTTGTGCGGGTATTTTTCTGGCGAGGTAGGCACCGATTAATCCGCCTGTTATGCCGATTGAGGCTCCGGCCATGATGTCGGCCGGCCAGTGTGCACCGACAGCAACCCTGGCCAGGCCAGTACCGATCGCGAGGAAAAATAATAAAAACAGTGGTTTTCTTTTTTCTTGAGCAGTACTGAAATAAATGGCACTGATAATTGCAAATGCTGTCAGCGTGTGTCCGGACGGCATGGAGAGTGCTGTGAGGGGCTTGCCCAGGATATGAAAACTCAGTGGATCCAGAACACCAGCCGGTCGCGGAAATTCAAGTGAGAGTTTGATGATTCGTCCGAGCGCTCCCGAGAATGCACCCGCGCAAATACTCGCCACAAGATGGCGCGGAGCCAGCAAAAGAAGAGGGGATGCCAGTGCAAAGTCAAACCAGCCATTTCCAAGTAAGTCAAAAAATATCCAGACCTCGTTTGGCAATCGCTGCGCTTTTTGATTGGTCAGCAGAAATAACTCAGTAGGCGTATAAGCCAGCGCCGCGATCAGCCAAAGCAATAAGGGCAAGAGCGGGAGTACCCACGCCTGTAGTGAAAGTGTTTTTTGATCGTTGAATTGATTGCGCGGCAGATTGGTATTACGTACGGATAAGGGCGTCGGCATATTGAGTTGTCATGTTGTCGAGCACTTGTTCTACAGTGATTGCACGCATGCAGGCATTGTCAGTGCAGGGTGTTTTGCGGTGGTTCGCTGCACTGACGCAGGGCGAACATGCCAGTTGCGCAGTGATCGGAATAGATTTCCCCAGTGAGCCATACAGAGCCGGTGTTTCAGGTCCAAACAGCACAACGGTTCTGAGCTTTGTAACCGATGAAAAGTGTCCAGGTCCCGAGTCGTTCGTCACCATGACATCGGCCAGTGTGTAGAGCGCCGGCAGCTCCGCAAAGGAAACTTGTCCTGCGAAATTCAAAGCATTGGGCACACCCGCCTGCACACGAACTTTTTCTACGTAGGCGTGTTCTGCGGGTGATCCTGTAATCAGAATCAGACAGTCGGGCCATTTATTTTGCAGGGCGATGATCAGTTTTGAAAAACTTTCGGGTGCCCAGCGACGCTGCACCAGTAGTTCGCTCGCATTGGGATTGACCAGAAAAAATGGCTGTGTGCCTAATTGAAAGGGGATATTGGCTGCTTGAGTCAGCTTGATAATGCGATCCAGCACAGCATTGGACATGGCAGGGTCAATGTTCGCCTGCGCAATCCTGATCTCAGCATCCGAGATATTGATTTTGCTGAAAGGATGCTCTTGTTTTGAGGCAAAGGCAGCATGCACGAGAGAAATAAAGTTTTTGGCGATGTGCATGTGCGGGTTGTAATGCACGCGATGCGTCAGCATCGTTCCGCGCCAGAGGCCCTCGCCGTGAAAAATATGATATCCGACACGGCGTCTGGCGCCGCACAGTCCTGTCAGCAAAGCGGTAAAGCGGGAAAATAATTCCAGATCAATTACACAGTCAATCTTATGCTGTCGGGCTTGAATCAGAAAACGAATCGTGTCTCGAATCAGGCTGCCAAGGCTGGAGGCATCAATGGTGAAAATATTTTTAGGCGCAACAGTATTGAGTAATGAAAGACTGGCTTGATTACTTTTGAAAATAAGGAAGAAGATTTCTGCACCACGGCTCTGTGCCTGACGCATGGCAGGGTCGACAAGAATCGCACTGCCCATTTCGGAAAGTTCGATAAAGAGTAGCTTTTTAGGTGTGTGGTCTTTCCCGCCCCAAAGACTTTTGATTTTGTCGGACAGCGCAACAAAGGGGCTGAACAGGGCGCACAGTGGCACACCGACGACTCGGTCGATCGTACGCATCGCGTCAACGCTTAAGCTCATGGTTAATTGATCTTCTGATTAGTGCGACACGGAACTGGTGCGTCGCTTGAGTAGACAGATTGCACTGGGTAAATATGTCACAACTGATACGAGACCAAAGCATACAGAGGCCAATACCGTCACGCCAGCATCCACTCCCCAGAGCGTCAGTACGGCCGAAAGGGTCGCTTCGCGCAGGCCCCATCCTGAAATACTGATCGGCAGCATCATCAGTAATCCAAGAGCTGGCAAACCAATCATTAGTGCTTCAAAGGGAACCGAGGCACCAAAGGCTCGCAAGCACATCAGGAATGCGACAGTTGCCATCGTGTGCGTAGTCACGGACAAGGCTAGTTGAGGCACAAGCGCCGGCCAGCCAAAGGCCATGCGCAGCCCTGCAATCGCACCCGGCATACCCAGTTTAGTCATGATTTTTTTAATCAGTGCGGTCGGTCTTTTGAATGCAAGCAGTGTGCAGGCAAGAGCCGAGCCGCCAAGCATTGCGGCAAGCGCCCAGCCACCAAGAGGTTGTGCCCAGTCTCCGATCATGGCGCCGCCTGCAATGAGGCCTAACGCTCCAAGAATATTATTACCAATCAAACCAAGCCCTCTATCGAGGGTCACGGCCAGAAATCCGAGGCGCAAACGCGGAGGCGCCTGATGCAAGTCGATGGGCGTGTGCAGTTCTTCAGAAAGCGAGGTCAGAGGGGGCAAGGAGGCCGCTCTGGGTGCGCGACTACCCTCTACAACTCGGTAGCTGTCACCACCGATCGTGCTGGGCAAGCCCTGATTAATCAGACCGCCCGTGAAGTACAGGGTGATAAATGTCCACCAGCTTTGATTGAGACCGACGCTACGCATCAGGTAGGCCCATCTGACAGTTGCCATTAGGTTTGCGCAAGTCATCATGAACCATGCCAGTACCAGCCAGGCAGGCTGCATGGCAATATTGGTCTCAGTCAGTGTTTTCCAGTCAATATTGCGTATGGCAAGCCAGAGCAGGAGTAAGGAAAGTAATACCCTGAGGTAGGGCCAGAGCGATTTAAAAGTTTTTTTCAAGAAGATTTGCCTGATGCTTGAGGCGCGACCGTCGCCCCCCAGTTACGACAATGATAGAAACTGAAGTCTGAAACAGTTCGGCCCAAACGCAGGATGTCGAGTTGATCGATCAGCGTGCAAGACTCAAAACCACCAGGTCCGGTTGGTAAATCAAAGCGCATTTGTGACCAGTTTACAAAAATACTGTCGCTTCCTGCAGGAATATTCCCAAACCAGAGGTCAAACTGATCAAATCGGTCATCCAGTACAAAAACTTTGACAGGCCGGCTGTACCAAGTCATTCGGCTGGCCAGGGTCCAGTTTTTAACGGAAATCGAATCGATATGAAGCTTTTCAGCGAGTGAGCGTGCCTGAATGCCTGCGATATCCCAGCCCCACAAGTCAGCGATGGGGTTCTTTTTACCCAGGGACTGATCCTGCCCCACACCTGGAATACCGATGAAAAACAGCAAGCTGAAGGCAAGTAAGCAAATAATGGCCTGCGCTCTGGCAAAGGCCTTGATCAGCGCATGATGCCCATCCAGCCAGTATCTTGCCAGTGCATTGGCAGCAAAAGGCGTGATAGCCAGCCAGGCGGGTCCCGTCCAGTGAGGCAGGCTGCCACCTCCGCCTGAAAGATAGGCGGTCACGACAAAGGGGATTAGGAAAAACAGCAGCAAGCTGGCGGCAAACACTGCTTTTCGCTGCCAGATATGGCGGGCAGCCAAGATTGCACCCATGATCAGTAACGGACCGTAAGCAACCAGCTGGATCCCTATAAATGCCAGCAGCCTGCGGAATTGCCAGGAGCCGCCTGTGCCGTGATTGATCTGATAGATGAACGAGATCCAGTCATGTCTGGCATTCCAGTAAAACACTGGGATCACCAGCACACTGGCGATAATCAGCGCAATCCAGGGGCCTGGTTGCAGGAGTAGGCGAAGTCTGTAGCGCATCAATAAAATAATGATGATGGCGAGTGCAGGCAGAATCGCTGTGTATTTGGACAGGCCCGCTATGCCAAGTAACAGGCCCAGTGCGACCCAGAGTCTCGGTGCAGGCGTGTGAGAGAGGCTGAGCGCGACCCACATCAGGGCGAGTGTGATCACCATTAGCAGCGTGTCTGGCAGTAGTCCGACCGCCAATACGTGCATCAGCGGGGCGAGCAATATCAGGGCGACAGCCCAGAGTCCTGCAGCCTGACGCTGGGCGGGTTTGCTCCAGCCAGGCACGACGAGATAGAGGCTCAGGGCGATCGCGCGCGCCAGCAGGCAAGAGAGCAGCCACAGCACTTGGGGAACGAGTCGAATGACTGCGTCGGGTGCACCGATCGCAACGAGTGGCCACTGTATCCAGCCCACTAGCGGGGGATGATCAAAGTAGCTCCAGTCGAGTTTGTCCGCATAGAGCATGTAATGGGCTTCGTCGACCGACAAGGTCAGCAACCAGCCAAAACTCACATGAATCAGTAATCCGAGCGCAAGCAATCCCCATAACCGCTTATTCAGTGCGGTAGGTGCCCAGGAGTGTTTGTTCGCTGATGTCATGAAAAAACTGATTAGATTTAAGTCCGCCCGAGTATAAACGCGCAAGCGCTGACCATGATCAACTGAACGATCAACTCAACGGTGGCGTTGACCAGCAGAACATCGGCAGAACATCAGCAGATGTTATGCCATGCAATCAGGCAATCAGCGCCCGCGGCGAGGTCAGGGACTCAGGCCGAAGAATTTCATCAAGTTTGGCTTGATCAAGCAATCCCCGGTCCAGCACGATGTCATAGACGCGTTTTCCTGTTTCGAGCGCCTCCTGGGCAACTTCGGTGGCATGCTGATAGCCGATATAGGGGTTTAGGGCAGTGACCAGTACGATCGAGCGGTCCAGGTGCTCTTTGAGTCGGTCCGGGTTGGCGGTAATCCCGCGCACGCAGCGATGTTCGAGGGTCTGGAAAGCATTAGCCAGGTGGGACACACTGCGAAACATTGAATATGCAATCACTGGCTCAAACGCATTGAGCTGTAACTGTCCGCCTTCGGCAGCAAAACTGATCGTCACATCGTTACCAATCACCTCGTAGGCCACCTGATTGACGACCTCCGGGATGACCGGGTTGACCTTGCCAGGCATGATGCTCGAGCCCGCCTGCATCGCGGGCAGGTTGATTTCGCCAAATCCAGCGCGCGGACCGCTTGATAGCAGTCGTAAATCATGACAAACCTTTGAAATTTTCACTGCGATGCGTTTCAAGACTCCGGACAGCTGCACAAAAGCGCCGCAATCCTGTGTGGCTTCGATCAGATTGGGCGCAGTCTCAAGTGGCAGACCTGTAATCTCGCAGAGGTGCGTCATGACGCGCTCTGCATACTCAGGGTGTGTGTTGATCCCGGTACCGATTGCCGTTGCGCCCATATTGACTTCACAAATCAGGGGGAGTGCCTCGCGCAGGCGCAATACGTCTTCGCCGAGCATGACTGCATAGGTGCGGAACTCCTGGCCCAGCGTCATGGGCACAGCGTCTTGTAATTGAGTACGTCCGACCTTGAGCAAATCCTTGAATTCGACCGCCTTGGCTTCAAAAGCTTCCTGCAGGCTCGCCATGCAGACCAGCAGGTGCTGGCAACCCCGGTAAGTCGCGATTTTTAAGGAGGTCGGGTAGACATCATTGGTGGATTGGCTCAGATTGACGTGTTCATTCGGGTGGAGCTTGTCATATTCGCCACGCGCATAGCCCAGGAGTTCAAGTGCCCGATTAGCAATCACTTCATTCGCGTTCATATTGGTCGACGTGCCAGCGCCTCCCTGGATCATGTCAACCTGGAAGTGCTCATGCAATTTCCCTGCGAGTATTTCGTGGCAGGCTGCAACGATTGCCTGGCAATGCTTGCCATCGAGCATGCCAAGATCGTAATTGGTCAGGGCCGCGGCCATTTTGATTTCAGCCAGCGCACGCACCAGATCAGGAACCATGGAAATCGGCAGGCCGGTAATCGGGAAATTCTCAATCGCCCGTAGCGTGTGCACACCATAATAGGCATCAAAGGGCACGTCACGA
>JAUSCY010000096.1 GCA_030650995.1 Sheuella sp.
AACTGGTCATTATTTGGCACCGTTTCAAGTTCAAGCGCGCTTTTGCTTGGAGCCGATGCAAATACCCGTGTATATCTTGATCCGAGCGGAACAGCGGGTAGCGCCAACATCACTTTCCGTGCCTGGGATCAATCGACGGGCACTGCTGGCACGAAAGTTGATCTCAGTAATGCGTCTACACGCGGTGGGACAACAGCTTTTTCAACGTCTACAGACACTGCAACCATTGCCATCACTCCAATCGCCATGGATCTGGATGGTAATGGCATTCATTATCTGGACACCACTGCAGGGGTCACTTACGACTATAACAATGATGGTACGCAGTACAAGACTGCCTGGGTGGGACCCGAGGACGGTATGCTTGCGCGTCTGAATGACGACGGATCATTACAAATCGTTTTCTCTTTGCGTGATGGTCAGACCGATATGCAAGGCTTGGCTGAAAAATTTGATACCAATAAAGACGGTGTTCTGGATGTGACAGATGCGGAATTCAAAAACTTCGGTGTCTGGCAGGATGTTAATTCTGATGCGACAGCTACCGGTGGTGAGTTTAAAACGCTGACCGAGCATGGAATCACAAGCATTTCACTTGTCACGACTGGAGATATTACAAGTGCTGCGAATGGCGATGTGACTGTATTTGGGAAGTCCACATACACCATGAAAGACGGTACGGTGATGACTGTTGAGGATGTTGCGTTCAGTGTGAGTAGTATCGATAAGACTGCAGGTACCGCAACGAATTTGAATTCTTTGTCTGTGACTCAGCTTGGCTCTGTACATGATGGTTCTGCTGCACTAACTGTAGGCGTCGATGCTACGCATGTTGCATCGACTACGGCGGTCACTCAGACTGGAGATCAACTTAATCTTGCGGATAACGATACCTCAGCTCATTCGGTTGTGACTACAGCCACTGATGTTGTGGCGCACGACTCAGCGGTTGTAACGCATGACCCATCGCATGTCGACTTGACAGGAATTCTTAGTCAATCAGACTCGAGTTCTGTCACGTATACGGCTTCAAGCGCCCCGTATTCAACTGATCCCCTCCTGGTTGAACTGGGTGGTGTGATGTATGAAATTCCAGCTAATCAATCGAATGAGCATTTAACAACGTCCAGTGCAGAGACTTTCACTGCGCTGTCTGCTCCTGCGCCGCTTGGTAATGTAAGCTGGACGGAGGTCGTAGATCATGGTGTAAGTACTTCAGGCTCAAATGACAGCACAAGTGCAGTAACACCAACAGCCAGTCCTGACACGCATGATGCGGGATGGACTGCAGTGGTTGATGCTGCGGTGTCTGCAGAGCCAGGCGGGACTTCGAGCGCTCAGGCCGCTGTTGCAGACTCGGCTCCGGCTGACGTCGCAACAATACCCGTTGCGCAAGAGGTTCAGAATCCCACGCTTGTTCCTGATCCGTTACATTGATGTAGCCATAGTTAAAGTTCTGGAGAGTGACTTGATTTCGTTTGAGCGTATTAATTTCCGATTGATAGCATCCTCGTTGTGTTATGCCCTCTCAGCACTGGCGCTGGCGGGAGTATCCGCTATTTCAAGAGCCGAAGGGCCTGCGCCAGTCTATATAGGTTTAGATGAGGCTTATTCTCAAAAGACTAGTACAGCTGTTCATGCCATCGAGACAGGCATACGCATCGCAATTGAGGAAATCAACCGGCAAGGTGGGGTGTTGGGGGGCAGACCTTTAGCATTGAAAACCACGGATAACCAAGGAATATCGGCGGTAGCTAAGGATAACTTTGAGTCTCTTGCGGCTATTCCAGATATGGTGGCCATCATGGGCGGGCGCTATAGTCCAATTGTTGTAGAGACCATACCTTTAGCCCAAAAATTTGAAATTCCAACTATTAGTGTTTGGGGCTCCGCAGATCAGATTACTGACACACAGTCTGATCCCTCGTATGCTTTTAGATTATCTCTAAAAGACAGTTGGGGGGTGAAGGCCATGATGCGCCACGCGCTTACCCAATTCAAAGCCAAACGAATCTGCGCAATTCTGCCCAGTACCGCCTGGGGGAGGTCCAGTGATTCTGTCCTGAAAAGTAAAGCTTCTGCCGTTGGAGTCGAAGTCACTACAGTGCGTTGGTACAACTGGGGTGAAACCAACATGGCAGTTCACTATACGCTCTGTAAAGAGAATAATGCCCAAGCAATTCTATTAGTCGCTAACGAGCGGGAGGCCTCTATCCTGATTAATCAGATTGCCAGCGTGCCCGATAAGGAACTGTTGCCAATTGTGGCGCACTGGGGTGTGACGGGTGGGACCTTCTTCAAAATGGTTGGAAATAATCTTAGACATGTCACCCTCGATGTGATTCAGACTTTCAGTTTTATACAAAATCCGCGCCAGCAGGCTCAAAACCTCGCACGCAGTGTGATGAAACGCGAGAAATTGACTGATGAAAAACAGATTGTCAGTCCGGTCGGGATTGCCCAAGCCTACGATATGACCAGGTTAATCGCTATGGCGGTGCAGCAAGCCCAATCTACCAAAGGAAGTGAAATTAGAAGAGCGCTTGAATCGCTTCCAGTGTATGAAGGGGTGATAAAGCGCTATGATCCTGCTTTTACCGTAACAAATCACGACGCTTTAGGGTCGGAACAGGTCGTTTTTGTGAAGTTCGATGCATCGGGTGCATTAATTCCTATTAAAAAGCTAAATGACGCAGCGTTCACTTCGCGATCAGATAAGTAAAAAACTAGTCCGGATAACCGGGATATATGTTTTTTTTACCGCCTCGATATTGTTATGCGTGGTCCTGGCGGCTGGTTATTTTCAAAAAAGCTATTCACTTATCCACAATCAAAGCGTAATCAAAACCCGTATCGAGGCAGATGTTGGCAATATATTGCGCGAAGTTGATTCGCTTTCACGCTCACTGGTAATATGGACAGGGTTGACGGATAGTTATGGACGGGACGCCTATTTGAAACCGCTCATAGACGGGATCAATCAGAGTGCAGGGTATCAAATTGATATCCTAGATTATCGGGGTAGGGATTTTATATCCAGCAAACGTGGTTTGATCGATATTGAGACATACGAAAAGTTTGTTCAAAATAATAAAAATGACAAAACAGCCAATGTTCAACTGCTTGATCGAAAGGGTAAGCCTGGCGTAATTGCTTTTTTTATACCCGTGGTATCGCCGATAAACGATGGTGTAGCGGGGTTCGTTTTTGCAATTTATGATCCTGAATTATCTCTTGAGCAAATCAAGATGCCAGCGGATATGCTGATTGAGATCAGTAATGCCGATAACCCAGACTCTCGTCCAAAAACAAAATCTTTTTTCTTTACAACTTCTGACATTCTGACGATCACCAGCAAACTGGTGACATTTTCTTTACGAATCAGCGTAAGTGAGCCATATTTGAGTCTCTTGTTAAGGGGGTTTGGCTTGATTTTTCTGATCGTGATTGCTGGTGTAATCACGATCAAGCGCGTTCGTGACAGGGTAGAAAATTTTACCGTGACAATGCTGTCAAGGCTGGATAATCTTGTTTTAACCTGTAAACAAATTTTGGATGGTAACAATACGGTTCCTCAAGATGATGCGTTGGATGATGAAATAACTGCAGTTAGTCGCCTGATTCGAAAAATCATGCTTGAGCAGCGCGAAAGTATTGATCAGTTACGAACCTCCGGTCGGGTATTTCAAACTGCTGGGGAATCCATATTGATTACGCAGGCAGATGGAACAATTGTGGATGTGAATCCGGCTTTGTTACAGATGACCGGGTATGAGCGTGCGGATCTGATTGGTCATCAGGCAGGAATGTTGTATCTCGACAGTTCTAAACAGGCGATTTCAGAAGAAATAAAAAATACATTGAGCCTTCATGGCATCTGGCGAGGCGAAACTGTATTTTTGAGCAGTGACGGGCATCCAATCCCTGTGTCTTTGACCGTATCCCGCGTGGTTGACCCGGACGGTGTTGATCAGGGACAAGTAGCTATTTTTTCAGATATCTCTGCTCTCAAAGACGCTGAAAAAAATCTCCGCATATTGGCGTTTCAAGATGCATTGACCAGCCTGCCTAATTACAGAATGTTTTCTGAGTGGATCCAGCAAAGGATTAAACAGTACGAAAAGGATGCTAATCCATTCATCTTGCTGTTTATGGACATGGACAGGCTAAAGGTTATCAATGACACGCATGGCCATGACAAAGGTGATTTATTAATACGTCATCTCGCATCGCATCTGGCCGTTAATCTGCCCCAGCAAAAGTTTTTGTGCAGACGCTCAGGAGATGAGTTTATTGCTGTAATTGATCTGGAGAAAGGCCAGTCGATTGAAGATTACAAACTACTGATTGCGGATCAGTTAAATAAAATCTCACTATCAATCGAGGATGAATCAATCGATGGCAGTTTGAGTGCCGGTGGTGTGATTTATCCATTTCAGGCTCATACTTTAAATGATTTATTGATTTGCGCAGACTCAGCGCTTCAGCAGGCCAAGCTGACGGGACGCGCGAAAACTGTCTGGTACAGCGATGAGCTTGGCAGGCAGATATTGCGTTCCAGGCAAGTAGAGGAGCGTCTGATCAAAGCAGTCGCCCAAGGCATGATCGAACCTAAATATCAACCAGAGGTTGATATGCGTACAGGGGAAATTATCGGCTTTGAAGCGCTGGCTCGCTGGACGGATCCTTCGCTCGGAGTCGTTGGACCTACGGAGTTTATTAAAATAGCCGAAGATAATCAGTTGATCGAGCAACTGAGTGAAGTGATCTTAAAAAAAATCATTGCCGATCTTCCCGTTATTTATGGACGTTTTCCACAGGCCAAGGTTGCCTTCAATGCTTCGCCGCTACTTTTTCGAAATCGGCGATTGATCAATGTACTGGATGCTTATCGCGTGACACATCCACAAGAGTTGTTGCACCTTGAAATTGAAGTGACTGAAAGTGATCTTTCGATTTCTCCCGATGAGGTATTTACTCAGTTACGTGAGATTCAGAATATGGGAATCAACGTCTCGATCGATGATTTTGGTAAAGGATATTCCTCCTTTACCAGGCTTGCAGAAATGCCGATTAATCGTTTGAAAATTGATGCGGGTTTTGTCAGTGGAATGAATGAGCCGAACAGAGAGAAAATCATAAGGGCGATCATCAATCTTGCGCATGTGCTTGAGCTGGAAGTAACTGCTGAAGGTGTTGAGACCAAGTCTCAAATGAAAGGTTTGCTCGATGCGGGTTGCCATCGTGCGCAAGGCTGGCTGTATTCCAGGGAGCTTAGCCTGGCATCCTTAATCAAAACAGAAGCCTACATTACTATTTAATCACGGGGCTAGGTGGCTCATGGTCAAAGTCACTCGCTCAAAAGCTCAGGGTTTGAACATCCCGATCAATATGGCCGGATCAACCCTCGCATCGTTCAGGCTGACATTCCAGTGCAGATGAGCGCCGGTGACACGACCGGTTGCACCGACTTTACCGAGCACCTGGCCTCGTGCCATTGAGTCGCCAACTGCAACATCAATAACTGACAAGTGGCAATACATGCTGATCAGACCTTGGCCGTGATCCAGGAAAACAGTGTTGCCATTAAAAAAGTAGTTACCAGTGAGGATGACTTTTCCTGCGGCGGGAGCACGCACGGGAGTGCCTGTCGGGACAGCGAAATCCAGTCCGGAGTGTGGCGCGCGCGGTTCACCATTGAAAAAACGCTTTAATCCGAAAGGACTGGAAAGCGGACCCTCAACGGGCTTGTCAAAATATATATTGCTCGGTGTTTTTTGGCTGAATTGTTGATAGGCTTTGTTTTGTTCCGCGAGTTCGAGATTGATTCTTTTGAGGTCGTCTGGCAGGGGATTGACCTGTCTGGTGTTCTTGATCGTAAGCCGCTGTTCTTTATAATTTTTTTCCAGAACGCTGAAAGCAAGCTCTTGTCTGCGCGATTTGTTATTAACGGTAATGGTCTGTTGACCGACTGGAATAGTTAGGGCGATACCTACGATGGCGAGCCACTGATTTTCTTGTCCCTTCACAACGAGAACGGGTTTGTTTTGAAAACTCGCTTGTGGTGCACTGTCAGAAGTGCCGAGTTCAATGACCGCAATGCCTCCGGGTACTGGGTGATGTAAGGAATAAGCAGGTTGTTTAAGAACCTGCGTCGATGCGATGGCCTGATGTGTATTCAAGCTGACAAGCAACAAAACACTTGCAGAAGCAAGCTTGCGAAAGAGTTTGATCATTTTTGACTGTTCAGGCATGTAGCCACGCTGTTTTCAATCATGTCTTGCATCAAAATTTCCAGAGATATTCGGTTGGATTATCCGGGCATGATCCGAATTTACATACCATTACTGATGTAACGGTATTCGCAGCCGTAAGCGTCAGAAAAAGGTACATGACAAGCACTGTCAAACCCTTTGTTGCTGTTTTAAACGCTGCAGTCATGTTGTTACGATCAATGCACAGCATGACTGAGCAAAAGACCATCATCACCAGGAATGAAATAAAACTCCAGGTATAGAAATGCAGCCCAAAGAGTTCAGATCCGTAACCCGTATCACCAGGTTCAATGTGCAACAGGATTTGTCTGACCGAGGCTATTGCGCCTCCCATTGCGGAGGCTAGGATTAATGCGTAATGAACCGCTGAAGGACCAAAGCGCATATTCAGCATCATGCCGATGCCTGCCATGGTGAGCGCAACCCGTTGCAATTGACAGAGCGGGCAGGGGAGCTCATTCATGAATATCTGGTAGTAAAACGCCTCAGCAAGCGATCCGCATATGGCGAGTAATGCAACGGTATTGAAAATGTAAGACCAGGATTTGGAATCAGATATTTTTAGGGCTTGTGAAAGACTCATGATGTAGCCCTTTAAAGTGAAATATTCAATTTATCTGTCATGTGATATTTCAACCACCCAAGATAAATGACAAATGTGACAACCCAGGCTGTTATTGCAACTGGGCGATGGCCACGGATTGCAAACCATATGGCAAGCAGGGCTGTGAAAAAAGGCAACATCATGATCATTGGATGATCTCCATTAATACTTGAGTGACGTACATACTGAAATGTCCCAATCTGTTGATCAGATCGCGAAGTCAGCTTCGAAAACCTGTCCGTTGTGCAACTCTGCGCCAGAGCCCGCTTGAACAATTGCATTCATTCCAAAGCAAATAGCTCCATCCATTCTCGGTAGTGCGCGATAAGATTGCAGAGCCTGACTGACATCTGCAGATAATTGTGCCGTGAATGGGTCGATATCTGGAACAGAGCAGCGTGTGCAAGGTTTGACCATATCGAGCCTGATCTCACCACTCGCAGTTGGAATTGTGATTGTTTTAAGGTCATCCTCGGTGTGTGCATCGAGACCCTCAATGACAATATTCGGTCTAAATCGCAACATGCCAACAGGATCAACCCCCTTGCTGACTAGTTTCGCATTCAGTTCATCGAGCGCACGTTGTGTGACAACGAGTATTGCAAAGCCATCGCTGAACATATTGGATGCTTCGATGCCCTGTGTCCACTGCGTAGCTGAAATTCGTTTTGATTGGTCAGAGAATCGAACCAGACTGAATTTTTTACCCGGAACACCTAAATAACGATTCAGCCACTGACTGACCTCATCACCCATGTCCTGCGCCATGAGGGTATCTCGCCAGACCGTTACAGGACGCAGGGTACCTGTTGTATTGAATGGGATGGAGATGGCAGGCTGGTCGGGTGCATTCAGAATCAGAGCATCCGGGCTTAAGCTCGGAGTGATCCACACCATATAAGGAATCTGACGTTGAGTCAGAAACATCCCGTCCTGATCAACAATCATCCATTCACGGTCCATCTTTAAACCGGCAGGTGTCAGTGTGGATTGATTGAGTTCAATCCCGGCACAAGATTTCACCGGATAAATGAAGAGTTGAGTAATGACGCCGCTGCAATCAGCCATGGAAGGAATCTCAAGGGTTATTTATGGATATTCTAAACTGCAGATAACAGCTTAAACTATTGATTAAGTTTAAATTATCAGGAATTAGCCATGCCTTCATTTGACGTTGTTTCAGAAGTTGATAAGCACGAGTTAACCAATGCCGTGGATCAGGCCAACCGGGAACTTGCGACCCGCTTCGATTTCAAGGGGACAGATGCCAAGTTCGAACTTGAAGGGTTTGTTGTCAACCAGATCGCCTCCAGTGCTTTCCAACTCAAGCAGATGCTGGATATCTTGCGTGGCCGTTTGAGCGCGCGCGGTATTGATACGCGTTGTCTGGATGTCGCAGACCCGCTTGAGAACCTTGGCGGCGCACGTCAGAAAGTGACGATCAAACAGGGTCTGGAGCAGCCCGTTTCCAAGAAACTGATCGCAGCCATGAAAGAAGCCAAGCTGAAGGTTGAGTCGCAGATTACTGGTGAAAAATTACGTGTGACAGGTAAAAAACGCGATGACTTGCAGGACGCCATCGCGTTACTGAAAAAGACTGAGGTTGAACTGCCGCTGCAGTTCAATAATTTCAGGGACTGAAAATCCTTAACTAATCAATCCTTAACCAATCAGTCCTTAATCAATCAGCGCTGGCCGGTTTTTGCGCCATGAAACAAGTCTGACAGTCCACGTGGTTGTGAACGCCAGTATTGTTTGGGCGCGCTCACGCTGGCACCCAACTCGGCTGCGGCATGCCAGGGCCAGCGCAAGTCATACAACATACCTCGGGCGAGCGCCACCATATCTGCCTCACCATCGGCCACGATGCCTTCGGCTTCGGCGGGCGTAGTGATGAGACCAACGGCCATGGTTGGTAGACCGGTGCCGCGTTTGATTTCGGTCGCCAGGGGTACTTGATACTTTGGGCCGAGCGTGATTTTTTGTGAAGGTGAAATGCCTCCACTTGAGACATCAATAAAGTCGCAGCCGCGTGTTTTCAATATCTTGCCAAATTCAACACACTCTTGCACAGTCAACCCGCCGTCTACCCAGTCCGTCGCCGAAATCCTGATTCCCACGCAGAGCTTGGGGCACGCAGCCCGAACGGCATCAAACACCTCAAGGGGGAATCGCATGCGATTCTCAAGCGAGCCGCCGTACGCATCGGTACGATGATTTGCAAGCGGTGAAAGAAACTGATGGAGTAAGTAACCATGGGCGGCGTGCAGTTCAATACCATTAAAACCAATACGCTCCGAACGTTTGGCCGAGGCAACAAAAGCATCCTTGATGCGTTTGAGTCCTTCCAGATCTAGTGCTTGTGGGGCAGGCTCTGTAGCGAGATGAGGAACCGCTGAAGGCGCAACAGTCTGCCAGCCGCCTTCGGAGACCAGTTGCAATTGCGCGCCATCCCAGGGACGGTGACTCGATGCTTTACGCCCTGCGTGCGCAAGCTGAATCATGATGGGCATATCTGAGTACTGACGGACTGAGTCAATCACGCGCTTGAGTGCGGCTTCGGTTTCGTCAGAGTACAAACCCACGCAGCCGGCGGTAATACGGCCAATTGGCTCAACAGCGGTCGCTTCGATAATGAGCAGGCCGGCACCTGAGAACGCGAGTTGACCCAGATGAATAAGATGCCAGTCGGTGACTTTGCCTTCATCGGCAGTGTACTGGCACATTGGCGCAACGATGATGCGGTTTTCGAGTTTGAGGGGGCCAAGTTCGATAGGTGAGAAAAGCTTGCTCATGAGTAGAGTGATCCTGAAATTGATCTTGAATGTGATCTGAAAAAGTAGTTTGAAAGCCTGATCTTGAATGTGTTTCGTCTGTGATGCTAATGGCTCAAGGACGTGCTTGCAAGTGATTGAGTCTCTACCTGGTGCGGTGATGTTCGAGCAGCGCAAGCCGGGTGGTGGGTTTTGCGAGTTGCTCTAGCCACCAGGTCAACGCACGGCCGGGTTTGGTTTTACCCTGACGCCAGGCATACCGGGCATGTGTCTTGCGGTCCGGCTGCTCCACGCGCTTGGCGATCAGGCGGCCAGACTCAAGGAAAGGTCTGGCCATGGGCTCGGGGACGAAGCCGCAACCTAACCCCCGCATCTGGGCGTCCAGTTTGGCTGCCATCGTTGGTAAGGTCAGTACATCCTGGCCACGGCTCAGACCAATCGTGACACCCGTACCCCGCGGGATGGAGTCTGCGACAGTAATGATGCGGTGCCTGGCGATCGTATCCGTACTGAGAGGTTCTTCGGCCTTCGCGAGCGGGTGGTGCGGGGCGACGACAAAAACAAAACCAACGGTCCCGATCGGGTGTTGATGGATATCTTTGCCTAGAATCTGAGCCTGATCAGGAATGCCGATTGCGAGGTCTGCCAAACCAGATTCCAGTGTCTGAATCGTCCCCGACAGGGCTTCGTCTCTGATTCTGATACGCGTGGGAGGATTGGTCTCGAGAAAGGTCTGGCATAACCCCATGATTGCCGATGGCGCGATGATGGTGTCAACCGCGATCGTGAGTTGAGCCTCCCAGCCGGTCGCGATTCTTTTGATGCGGCTGGCAATCGCGTCCATATCCTCAAGTAAACGTAACCCCTCACGAAGCAGTTCCCGTCCGGCATCTGTAGGAATGGCTTGTCGGGAACTGCGATCAAACAGCAAAACATCCAGCGCCTCTTCGAGTTGACGGACTCGGTAGGTCAGGGTGCTAGGTACCAGATCAAGACGTCGGGCCGCTGCAGCAAAACTACCCGTTGTTGAAATGATTTGCAACATGCTCAGGGTGTCGGGCGTCAGTGCTTCATAGCTGATATGGGAGGGTGAATGGTATTTATTTTGCATGATTAAGATATTATCATTCAATTAATTTGAATGATGACGTGAAGTTTGTTTGACTTCGCCTGAGTGTTGAGGGAGTAAAGTTCTATTTATCCGAACATTATTGAAATCACTCAGGAGTCACAATATGCTCAAGCTTCGTCGCTCACAGGACCGTGGTTACGCAGACCACGGCTGGTTGAAGTCATTTCATAGTTTTTCATTTGCTGGCTACCACGACCCATCACACATGGGGTGGGGCAATCTGCGCGTCATCAATGAAGACCGCATCGCTCCTGGTACCGGTTTTGGTACGCACAGCCACAAAGACATGGAAATTATCAGCTATGTCCTGTCTGGCAATTTGGCGCATAAAGACAGCATGGGTAATGTCAAAGGCATTCCTCCTGGTGATGTGCAGCGAATGAGTGCTGGCAGTGGTGTGCAACACAGCGAATTCAATCAAGCAGATGGCCAGTCAACACATTTCTTGCAAATCTGGATTCAGCCCAATGTCATAGGCATTGAACCTGGCTACGAGCAGAAAACGATTCCAGAACTTGAAAAGCGTGGTCACCTCAGACTGGTTGCTTCTCCAGATGGTGAGAATGGCTCCGTCAGCATCCATGCCGATGCGCTGCTTTATGCAGGTTTGTTTGACGGTACGGAGCAAGCTGAACTCGTACTCAATTCGGAAC
>JAUSCY010000098.1 GCA_030650995.1 Sheuella sp.
AACGATCACGGTACTCGCCCATGAGCGCGTCGATGATTTGTTCATTTTGCTTGGTACCAAGCGTAGCAATGACCAGTGCCTGTGTTTCACCACGGGTAAAGAGGGCACTGCCGTGCACGCGTGGCAACACGCCAAGACGGATGCTGATCGGACGCACGGTACGTGTATCACGACCGTCGATACGTGGCTCGCCAGACAGAATCTGGGTACGCACGATGCGCGCTTCAAGATCAAACAGAATGTTGTCGACCGTCACGCCATCAGGGACGCTTGTGCCCTGTGCTGCAGCCTGTTCAGCCAGCGTGCCATGCACATCGGCATAAACCTGACGCAACTGGTTGGTACGTTCCTGTTTCTGGCGTGTCAGGTAGGCGGCGTTCAGGCCAGCCTGTGCAGTTGCAGTAACCGAAGCGATGAGCGCTTCGTTCTTGGCGGCAGGCTGCCAGTCCCAGGCGGGTTTGCCGGCTTCGCGCACCAGATCGTTGATCGCTGTGATCACAACCTGCATGGCGTTATGACCAAACACAACACCACCAAGCATGATTTCTTCAGAAAGCTGCTGCGCTTCTGACTCGACCATCAGCACAGCGGCCTGTGTACCTGCAACAACCAGATCCATTTTCGAAGTTTTCAGCTGCGAAGCGGTTGGGTTGATCAGGTACTGGCCATCGATATATCCAACACGTGCCGCACCGATCGGGCCGTTGAAAGGGATACCGGAGATAGCAAGCGCCGCAGATGCACCGATCATCGCAGGGATGTCAGGATCAATTTCGGGATTAACCGACAGCACATGGATGATGACCTGGACTTCGTTGTAGAAACCTTCGGGGAACAACGGACGCAGCGGACGATCAATCAGACGCGAGGTCAGTGTTTCTTTTTCGCTGGGTTTGCCTTCGCGTTTGAAAAAACCGCCTGGGATTTTACCCGCTGCATAGGTTTTCTCAATGTAATCAACGGTCAGAGGGAAAAAATCCTGGCCTGACTTCGCTGAAGTTTTTGCAACAACAGTTGCGAGAACGACGGTATCTTCGATGGTAACAAGGACAGCGCCTGAAGACTGGCGAGCAATTTCACCGGTTTCAAGCACAACTGTGTGTTGGCCATACTGAAAAGATTTGGTCACTTTATTAAACATGACAATGTATTCCTTACAAATGAAAAACCGTGGACAAGGCGGCTAACAGCCGCACCGACCACGGTTGATTCACGGGGAGACAGCCCCATGGATTCCGATCAAGGAAAATATCACTTACGCAGACCGAGTTTTTCGATCAGTGCACGATAGGAATCTGGGTTACGGCCCTTGAGATAATCGAGTAACTTCCGGCGACGGCTAACCATACGCAGCAGGCCGCGACGTGAGTGGTGGTCTTTCATGTGGGTCTTGAAGTGACCTGTCAGCTCATTGATGCGAGCTGTGAGCAGTGCCACTTGAACTTCTGGGGAACCGGTATCGCCTTGTGCACGTTGAAATTGTGCGACGATGTCGGATTTTTTGATATCAGCTACAGACATTTTGATTCCTCAAATTACAAGCGTTTGGGCTGAGGTGCCCGAACGTGGGTTGGTTGATACACGTATAGGTATACGCCTTGCGATAGATCAGTCTTGTAAAAATCATACCGATCAATCGAAATAAACGATTTAAAGCCTGATGATTATAGCTGATTCGGTAAAATCACATATCGTGACGCACATTCGCGCACCCTGAATTACCCCTACACGGAAATTACATGCGCCTTAGAAAGCTAAGCTTACCTTTTTTATTGCTTTTAACAGGTTGCGCAAGCATGATCAATGTGCCGCCTGGCACCAATATTGATACCGTGACACAGAAATTCGGGCAACCTGCCGTTCGCTGCGCCGGGCGGACCGGGACAGAACGCCTGGTCTGGACAGCCCAGCCGATGGGGCAGCAGGCCTGGGCGACGGAGGTTTCAACCGATGGCCGCATCAGTGGATTTCAACAAATACTCACTGATGCAAATTTTGCCATCCTGGCCACCCCTGGCATGACAAAGGAACAAATCCACTGCCAGTTCGGTCCTCCAGCGGAAATCCAGGATCTTGGTCTGGGTTTTTACGACAAACACACAACTTGGATGTATCGTTATATGCATCTGGATACTTGGTACTCGTTTATGGTCATCACTTTTGGTGACGACGGACAAACAGTATTGAAATTCGGACCTGTACCCGATCCCATGTTTGACGAGGGTACTCGCGGATTCGACGCAGATTAACGAGCATGACCGCTCAAAGGAATCATCATGAACAATCTGACACAAACAATGAGTTCACGTGGCTCACAACGCACCCTGGGCCGCCTCGCAATCGCTGGTGCAGTACTGGCGCTGGCCGGCTGTGCCCAATTGCAATCTGTACCAGCAGGAACGCCTATCGCCGAGGTCGAAAAACAATTTGGCAAGCCCACGACAATCTGTACCAATAACGACGGTACAAAACGTATGATCTGGTCTGAGCAACCTATGGGGCAATATGCTTACGGCAGTTTCGTATCAAAAGAAGGCAATGTCGTCGCAATGAAGCAGTTGCTCACTGACGAGCATTTTGCAATGCTTGCGCAGGGTAAATGGACAGACCAGCAAGTCACTTGTGAATTTGGCCCGCCTGCCAATACTGACGGTGTTGCCAAAGGCCACGAAATTGTCTGGGCATACCGCTACAAGCAGTCAGGCGTGTGGAATTCGCTGATGTATGTTTACATGGGGGCGGATGGCAAACAGGTCACCCATTTTCACCCAGGACCGGACCCCTGGTACCTGGGCGGCGGGGATGCCCGCCGATAAACTCCAGTGCACCTGAATCAGAGATTTGACCTCAGGAGCGACCGACCAACTTCTTTGCACGTCTGGCTCGCCAGAGCCAGACGCCCCAACCAGATAGCCCGTAAATAATAAACAATCCAAACAGTACTACGGGTGGGTTACTTGAAATGAATATAAATCCGGCCACAAAAACCAGAATGACCCAGAATGGGACACTGCGTCCCAAGGCAAAGGATTTGCCGCTGTAAAAAGGCAAATTGGTCACCATCGCGATGCCAGCGTAGATCGTAATGAAGAACGTCGTCCAGGCCAGCAATTCATGAGGAACTTGTAGTCTGTTGTCAACCACCAACCAGACAAAACCCGCCACTAATGCTGCCGCAGCAGGACTCGGTAAACCTTGAAAGTAACGTTTATCAACGACTGCGATATTGGTATTGAATCGAGCGAGTCTCAGTGCAGCGCAACAGACATAAACAAATGCTGCGAGCATGCCCCAGCGTCCGAGATCCTTAAGCATCCACTCATACACGACTAGCGCAGGAGCGACACCAAATGAGGTCATGTCTGACAACGAATCGTACTGCTCGCCAAATGCAGAGGTGGTGTTAGTCAAACGGGCAACCCGGCCATCCATACCGTCAAGCACCATCGCAACAAAAATAGCAATCGCAGCCATTTCAAAGCGATTATTCATCGCGTGCACTACAGCATAAAATCCCGCAAATAACGCCGCCGTCGTAAAAGCATTAGGTAACAAATAAATACCGCGGTGGCGTAACTCAGGGTCGCGATGAGGGTGATTGGGCATAGATACCTCAGGCAATGGTTTCTGGCAATTCAGCTAACACGGTGCTCGTCGCGCTGACCTTGTCTCCAATTGCAACACGCGGACGCGATCCAGGTGGCAAATAGACATCAACGCGCGAACCAAAACGGATAAAACCATAACG
>JAUSCY010000130.1 GCA_030650995.1 Sheuella sp.
CTCATTACCTGTGAGGATGATGGCGGATAAACCAATGTCATTGGCGGTCGCGACCGCCATCAGGTGCGCACCATAGGCGCCTGACTGACTGATGATGGCAACACCCCCTGCCTTGGGAAAGCCGAGCTCGACGCCTGTGGCGAAGGAGCCATAGAAATGATTGCACGGATTGATGAGCCCCAGAGAGTTTGGCCCAATCAGACGCATACCGTGGGCGTGCGCAGCATCTACTAGCTTCTGTTGTGCTGCGGCACCCTCCGGCCCTGTCTCGGCAAAGCCAGCGCTAAATAAAATCGCTGCCGCACAGCCTCGCTCGGCGAGTGCAATGACGTTTTCCAACGCTGCACTGGCTGGTACGATCACGATCGCAACATCGGGTGTTTCAGGTAATGCGGCGACAGAAGGGTAGCTTTTGACGCCTTGCACCGTCTCCCGATTTGGATTGACCGGGTAGATCTTGCCCTGATAGCCCTGACTCAGCATGTAAGAGATTGGTCGACCACCGATGCGTAACGGATCGTCTGAGGCGCCAATGACCGCGACGGATTGAGGATTCAGAAGTTTTGCCAGGCGGGCGGGGTCGTGCGGGCGGGTACGGTGCAGCGTCATGATGGTTGATTGTCTCAAATAGTTTAAGAAATATTACCCTGCTCAGCCGAGACTGGAGATAAACTTTGCAAACCACTTGACGGAGACCATCATGAATAAACCTAATCCTGAGTTTGATAGCTTGTTACCGCCATTGGCGCTGAATCGCCGCGGCTTTCTGACGACCTCACTGGCTGGCGGGTTTACGCTTGCAGCGGGTCCCATCATGGCTCAGACCGTGATCACGACGAGTACGGATGGCTTGACGGCTGGTGAAGTAAAAATCCCTGTCGCGGATGGCACCATCCCGGCTTACCGTGCCGCCCCGGCAGGTAAGACTAACCTGGGTACGATTCTGGTTGTCCAGGAAATTTTCGGTGTGCATGAGCACATCAAAGATGTCTGCCGACGCTTTGCAAAGCTTGGTTACCTGGCTATTGCGCCTGAGCTGTATGCGCGCCAGGGTGATCCATCGAAATACACCGAAAATACAAAATTATTTGCTGAGGTCGTCAACAAAGTTCCTGACGCGCAAGTCATGAGCGATCTGGATGCAACAGCTAAATGGGCAGTCGCTAACGGCGGTGATCCCAAGCGACTGGCGATCACCGGCTTTTGCTGGGGTGGCCGCATCGTCTGGCTCTACTCGGCGCACAATCCCAATCTGAAAGCTGGTGTTGCCTGGTACGGACGTATGGTCGGCGATAAGGATCCGATGAAACCGGAACACCCTGTTGATATCACTGCCAAAATGCACGCACCTGTTCTGGGGCTGTATGGCGGTGAGGATGCAGGTATTCCCGTCTCTACGATTGATACGATGAAAGCGGCTCTCGAAAAAGGCTCTGCTGCAGCCAAGGCCTCCACTTTTATTGTCTATCCAAAGGCCCCGCACGCTTTTCATGCGGATTACCGACCCAGCTATCGCGAGACCGAAGCTAAAGATGCCTGGAATCAGCTACAGGCATGGTTTAAGAAGTATCTGTGATGTCATGATGGTAAGGATTCGATCAGCTTTGTGGCAGATCGAATCTGAGTGACATTGAGTATTTCATTTTCTTATACGGAAACGTTGTGATGGTGACCAACATCAGCGTTTCCTTTTCACCGTAATATTTACGCGTAATCACAAGACCGGGTGAGCCTGCCTTGAGTTTGAGTGCGTGTGCGGTATCTCCAGTGATTGGCGTTGCTGAAAATTCTTGTTTGACTTCGATAATGCGCCGACTGAATTTTTGTTCGATTAATAAAGACAGCGGTAGTTTGATCTTGCCTACATCACTGCCAACTGCTGAATAGTCTGGATGCACAAATACATCTGAATAAGCGACGGGAGCATTTTCACCTTCGAGCAACTTCACGGCGATGATGCGTAGCCATTCGTCGCTTGCTTTGCATTCAAGCATTTCAGCATTGCGAACCCCTACTTTTTGCATTTTCACCATCTTGACTTGCAAGATCGCGTGTTTGATGTATTGAAACAGGTCTGACAACTGGGAAATCTGTTGTGTATAGCGTGTCGTTGCTTTTGTTGTTTCGACGCGTGTACCCACCCCAGCCCGACGCGAGACGATGCCTCCTTCATTGAGCATGCGGATCGCTTCGCGAATCGTGTGACGACTGACATCGAACTGTTGACATAACTCAATTTCGGGCGGCAATAGCGATCCAACAGGATAGGCACCATCCCGGATTTGTTGCATCAGGGCAGTATAAATAGCCTTGTAGCGCGGTGCAGAAGTCTCTTGCGCAGCTTCAGTATTTATTTTCATACGCGCATCCTCTCATAATCTGCGCCTTCATTTCAATATTGTTGAAAATGATAAAAAAGATTGACAAAAATATTATGAGGCGTAAAGTAAATGTACGTACATTATATGTCCGTACATTTTAGCTGACAAACTTTTCCTGATTCGGAGAATATATGAGCAAGCTTTTTGCACTGGTCGCCTCGGCCACCGTGATGGCCGCAATGGCCGCAAACGTATCGGCTCAGCAAAAGCTGGTTGTGGCCGGTTATGGTGGTTCATTTGAAGACATCATGCGCAAGGATATTTTTCCACCGTTTGAAAAGAAACACGGTGTGAAGATCGACTTTGTTGCTGGAAACTCCACAAACACCATCGCGCGATTACAGGCGCAAAAAGGCAATCAGGAAATTGATGTCGCGATTGTGGATGACGGCCCCATGTATCAGGCCATTGCGTTGGGATTCTGCGCACCTATCAAAGGGATGCCCGTTGACGATATCTACGCCACTGCACGCTATAAGGACGATAAAGCTGTAGGTTTGGGGATCGTTGCTACAGGCATCATGTACAACAAAAAGATCTTTGCAGAAAAAGGCTGGGCTGCTCCAACCTCATGGAAAGATCTCACTGATCCAAAATTCAAAAAGCTGCTTGTGATACCGCCTCTGAACAACACCTACGGACTGCACGCAGTCGTTGAGTTTGCACGAGAGGGTGGTGGTGGTGAGAAAAATATTGATCCAGGCTTTAAGGCTTTTAAAGATAAAGTCGGCCCGAACGTCTTAGTGTACGAACCCTCACCAGGCAAGATGACTGAACTTTTCCAAAGTGGTCAGGCCGTGATTGGAGTCTGGGGCACAGGACGGGTGAAATCTTTTGCTGATACAGGATTCCCAGTCGGTTTTGTTTATCCGCAGGAAGGCGCTTACGCTTTGTTGTCATCGGTCTGCCCAGTTGCCAAGCCGAATGCAAATCCACTTGCACAGGATTTTGTGAATTACCTGCTGACACCTGAAGTCCAGTCCATGATGGGCACGGCATATGGTTATGGCCCCGTTAACAAAAAGGCTGTTATTACTGATGATAAAAATGTGCCTTTGCCAATCGGCAAGCGTGCTGCAGATCTGATCGTTGTCGATTGGGACACCATTAACAATAATCGCGACGCCTGGAATAAGCGCTGGACCCGCGAGATTGAACGTTGATGAGCTTGGAATAAAAGGTTTTAACCCTTCGGTGTGTCATGGAGTTTGAATGAGTTATCTCGTATTAAATAATTTAACCAAACGCTATGGCACCACCGCGGCGGTCGATGGTTTGAATCTTGAAATCAGTCAGGGGGAGTTCATCTCTTTGCTCGGTCCCTCTGGCTGTGGCAAAACGACAACCTTGCAAATGATCGCAGGTTTTATCGAACCAACGGCTGGCAATATCGTCCTGAATGGACGTGATTTAAACAGTGTGCCTGCAAATAAACGAGGGCTAGGGATCGTATTTCAAAACTATGCTCTCTTTCCTCACATGACTACAGCGCAGAACGTTGCCTTTGGTCTCGAAATGCAAGGCGTTGGCAAAGCAGAATGTGCTGATCGGGTCACCGACACGCTCAAGCTTGTCGGGCTCGGCCATCTGGCTGACAGATACCCCGCGCGTATGTCCGGTGGTCAGCAGCAGCGTGTTGCACTGGCCAGGGCGTTAGTGATCAAACCAGCCGTGTTGCTGCTTGATGAGCCCCTGTCTAATCTGGATGCAAAACTGCGTGAGGAAATGCAACTTGAGTTGCGTAGTATCCAGCGCAGCATCGGTACAACAACGGTCTTGGTGACGCACGACCAGTCTGAGGCACTCGCCTTATCTGATCGCATCGTAGTGATGAATCAGGGACGTGTTGAGCAAATCGCCGAGCCTTTCACCGCCTATGAGCAACCAAACTCTCAGTTTGTAGGTGGGTTTTTAGGTAAAGCAAATATTTTCCAGGTTCAGTCTGAAGTCACTGATTCAATACCCTCTGTGCGGATTGCCGAGGCGGTTATTCCCTTGGATGGGACCCCGATGCCGCAAGGCAGTGTGATTGTCCGTCCAGAAAAAATCCTGTTCTCAACTCCACACCCTAGCGCTTTACCAGGAACGATGAGAACCCGTGTGTTTCAAGGTAATCACTGGTTATGTCAGGTGCAGACCACCGTGGGCGATGTGCTTGTGATCAGACAAAATGATGGAGAGCCTGTCGCGCTCGAGGGCTCGACAGTACATCTGCGCTGGCGGGCACAGGACATGCGCCCCGTTGGCGCTGTCGCATAAGAGTAAAGGCATGATTAAACCTTCACAAGCACCTTGGCTGTTAAGCGCACCGGCGTTGACGCTGTACGCAACTTTTTTGATCGCACCGTTAGCAAGCGTTTTTCTAATCAGTTTCTTTAACTTTGAGTTTTACGGCGGAATTCAGTTTTCTTTTACGCTCAAAAATTATATTGAAATTCTGACCGACGGCTATTACTACGAGGTGTTTGCCCGGACTTTTGGCGTGGCCCTGGCCGTGACTATTGCGTGCATCATCCTCGGTACTGCAGAAGCCTATGTGCTCAGCCGCATGAGTAATCCCTGGAAGGGCTTATTTCTGATGGTCGTACTCGGTCCTTTGCTGATCTCGGTGGTGGTACGCACCCTTGGCTGGGCATTGTTGTTTGGCTCAACAGGTTTAATCAGTAAAGGATTGCAAGCCTTAGGGTTAGCTTCAGGCCCGGTGAGTCTGATGTACACCAATCTCGGTGTTGGGATCGCATTAACCCATGTAATGGTGCCTTTCATGGTGATATCTGTCTGGGCATCCCTGCAGAAAATTAACCCATCGACAGAGGCTGCGGCATTATCGCTCGGTGCGAGTCAGTTCACCGTGATTCGACGTGTCATTGTGCCTCAGGTCATGCCGGGCATTTTGTCTGGTGCGATTATGGTGTTTGCCATGTCAGCCAGTGCCTTTGCAACGCCTGCGATTGTTGGTGGCCGACGGCTCAAAACCGTTGCGACTGCAGCCTATGATGAGTTTCTTAATACGCTGAACTGGCCGCTCGGTTCTGCACTGGCCGTGTTGTTGCTGATCGCAACGATCATCGTGTTGATTTCTACTAACCGATTAATCGAAAAGCGCTATGGCGCAGTTTTTAACTAAGGGGCCTGAAAACATGTATTTGCGCAACGGCCCGATCGGTATAGCGTTCCACACTATTTTCATATTGTTCATTCTTGCACCACTTATCATGGTGTGTGCAGTGGCATTCACAGGTGATGGATTTATTTCACTGCCATCGAATGGCTTGTCATTAAGATGGTTTAAAGCAATATTAAATAATCCGCGATTTATTGACGCATTTTTCTTTAGTCTGGGGCTTGGGTTTTTGTCCGCGAGTTTTGCGATTGTGTTCGCGATCCCCTCGGCGCTTGCTCTTGCACGATTTCGTTTTCCTGGGCGTGAAGCCTTGATGGCCTTTTTCCTTTCTCCCTTGATGATCCCGCATATCGTATTGGGGTTGGCATTCCTGAAATTTTTCACCTCAGTTGGCGTTGCCGGGACTTATTTTGGCCTGGTGGTTGCACACATCATCGTCGTGATCCCTTATGCGTTGCGATTAGTTCTTTCCTCCGCAACAGGACTGGATCCTTCTCTTGAGCGTGCCGCCCTGTCGCTGGGAGCCTCGCCCTGGATTACTTTTAGAAGAATTATCCTGCCGCTGATCATGCCGGGTGTTGTGAGTGGCTGGGTGATTGCGTTCATTACGAGTTTTGACGAGCTCACCATGTCGATATTTATAGCCTCTCCT
>JAUSCY010000133.1 GCA_030650995.1 Sheuella sp.
TTAGCCAATACCTATAATTTTCCCTACGCCCTGCTGACTAATACAGAACTGTATGATTATTGCCCCGAAATGATTGCGGCGTTCAGTGCGCGCGGGGACGAGATCGTGGCGCACGGCCGAACCAATGCCGAGCGCCAGGCGGATATGAGTCTCGAACAAGAGCGCGCCTGCATTATCGAGGCCACCCAAACCATCGCTAAACACGAAGGTAAAAACCCAACTGGCTGGCTCGCACCTTATATCTCACAAACCCATCACTCGCTGGACTTACTCAAGGAGTCCGGCTATCACTACATGATGGACTGGCCGCTGGACGATCAACCGGTCTGGTTCAAAACCGCGCATGGCCCAATTCTGTCGATTCCTTACTCGCACGATCTGAATGACTCATTCGAATGTGTTTCAAGACGGACTCCTTCGCAACTTTACTGCGATAGCCTGATTGATCAGTTCGACGAGTTGCTCGAGGAGTCAGCACGCAGACCTTTAGTGATGAGCGTGGTGCTCCATAGCTTCATACTTGGTCAACCATACCGCTTACGACAATTCAGAAAGGTCATTGAGCACATTGTGTCGCATCGCGACCAGATCTGGCTGACCACGCCCGGGGCGATCTGCAGTCACATCGAAAGTCTGCCCGCCGGAGTGGTTCCGGGCATGGATATTGCTTAACCAGTTATTAACCAATCACCTTAATAACTAATTACCAATTCGGAATAAGGACAGAGATAATGAAAATAAAATTCTTGCTCATTTCACTAGTGCTTTGCCTCTCAGGCTCTGCACTCGCGCAAACCAACTCAAGCGATTCATCAAAATATCCAGACAAGCCCGTCAGGCTCATCATCACCGTGCCACCCGGCGGCGCGTCAGATTTTGTGGCACGTACATTGTCAGAAAGTTTTGCTAAAGAGCTCGGCACGACCGTGCTGGTAGAAAATAAAGCCGGCGCCAATGGCACCATTGCCAGTGCATTTGTGGCACGCGCTGCGGCAGATGGCTACACGCTCTTGCAAGCCGGCATTTCAACGCACGGCATTGGCCCTTATTTTTATGACAAACTCACTTATGACCCTTTCAAGGATCTGATCCCAGTTGGAGCGCTTGCCGAGTTTCCAATCATTCTCGCGGTCAATGCACAGTTACCCGTTTACTCCGTTAAGGATCTCATTGAACTTGCGAAGACAAAAACACTGAGTTTTGCCTCAGCCGGGACGGGTAGCGCGCCCCACCTGTCTGGCGAACTATTTAAAACAGAAACAAATATCAACATGGTTCATGTTCCCTATAAAGGCTCTGCACCCGCTGTGGTTGATGTCGCCAGTGGTCAGGTTGACATGATGTTTGACGGCATCCCTTCGCTGTTACCCCATATTAAAAGCGGCAAACTGCGCCCGATCGCAGCAGTCAGCATCAAACGCAACAGCCTGTTGCCAGACCTGCCGACGTTCACGGAACTCGGATATCCCTCGATGGTCGCATCGGTCTGGTACGGTCTGATGGCCCCCGTGGGCACGCCCAAGGCAACGATTGACTATATCAACACAGCACTGAATAAGGCACTTGCAGTTCCTGAACTACAAAAGAAACTGGAAGATGGTGGCGCGATTGTGATGCCAGGAACACCTGCAGAATTTGGAGCCTTCATGCAAAAAGATTACGCACGCTGGGGACAGGTCATCAAAAAAGCAGGGATTTCGACCAGCAATTAAGATCGCGTTATCGCCGCTGCCACAGTTTATCGCCGCTGCCACAGTATCAAGCCGACCCCGCTTGCGATAATAATCAGCATCCCGACCAGCGTAGTCTGGTCGGGCATATGACCAAAAAACAAGAATGCAACCAGAGCAGCGAAAATAATCTGGGCATAACTAAAAGGCGCGAGCGTCACAACCGACGCCTGACGATATGCATAAGTCAGTAATACATGCCCCACCATCGCTATAGCGCCACCGGATATCATCAGCATCGCATCAATGACTGTGGGTGTTTGCCAGGAATAAGCCACCACCAAGCTCATGACGACAGTACAAAACAGGCCTGTCATAAAGTTTGTGGCGATAATATTGTCAGTCTTGACTAACTGACGCGTCAGAAGCTGAAAAGCGCCTACCGCGATTGAAGACACAAAGGGAAACAAAATCGGCGCTGTAAACAGTGCACTACCCGGCCGAACGATCACAAGCACGCCAAGCAGCCCACAACCGATTGCGACCCACTGGCCTCGATTGATCTTTTCCTTTAATACACGACCTGAGAACCAGGTCACCAGCAATGGCGATAAAAAAACGACCGCAGTTGCTTCGCCCACAGGTACATTAAAGTGTAAGCTCAGCACGAACGACATACTGGCCACCATCATGCAGGCCCCTCGCGCCAGTTGCAGCAAGAGCTGGTTGCTGCGGATCAGATCCAGGCCCATGCGGGGAGCGAAAACACCCACCATGAGCACACTTTGCGTCATGAACCGTGCCCAGACGACCAGAATAGGTGGATACAACAGGGTCAGATATTTTGAAATATTGTCATGCGTCGCAAACAACAGCGATGACAGCGAAATAAGCAGAATGCCATATAAAGGATGTGTTTGCTTATTCAAAAAGTGGTGAAGCTTGAGTGTTAAGGTAACTGTAAGTGTTTAAGTTGAAAGTGAATTTTACTCTTCGTGGCTGTAACAATAAACTATTTCTTACAATACAATTACTAAATTAGTTTTTATTACAGAATAGCTTTCGCTTAATGTTTAGGCTACAGAAATTTTGCATTATCTTTCAACAATATAAACCAGAAAAAGTTGAGAACACTTCGCTCAACAATTGATACAAGTTGGGCATATGTGGCTAGTAGATATTTTTTCTACATATCTCTTTGGGCTGAAATACCTCTCCATATTTATTGCAATTTGTATTGCAATCAGTAGTTTCGACGATTTGATTATTGATGTGGTTTATTGGGTCCGACACATCTGGCGTCATTTCACAATATTCAGACGCCACAAATACCTGGAAGCGAATCAGCTTTACCTACCCGCTGAGAAACCACTCGCGATCATGATCCCCGCCTGGAATGAAACAGGTGTCATTGGCAATATGGCTCAACTTGCAGCCACGACACTGGATTATGAGAATTATCATATCTTTGTAGGCACCTACCCTAACGACCCCGATACTCAGCGGGATGTCGATGAGGTGTGCGCGTATTTTCCGAATATTCATAAAGTAGTGTGCGCACGTCCCGGGCCGACCAGTAAGGCTGACTGCCTGAACAACGTACTGGATGCCATTTTTCAATTCGAACTGCGTGCAAACTTGCAGTTCTCTGGGTTTATCCTGCACGACTCAGAGGACGTGATATCAAGCATGGAGTTAAGGCTATTCAATTATCTTGTCGATAAAAAGGATTTGATCCAGGTCCCGGTCTATCCCTTCGAAAGGCAATGGACGAATTTCACCAGCATGAGCTATCTCGATGAATTTGCGGAAGTCCACGGCAAAGACATTACTGTGCGTGAAGCCATCGCCGGACAAGTACCTAGCGCGGGAGTTGGGACTTGTTTCAGTCGCCGTGCAGTACTTGCTCTGGTAGAGGATGGTGATGGCATTGCCTTTGATACCCAGAGTCTGACAGAAGATTACGACATTGGTTTTCGTTTGAAAGAAAAGGGGATGAAGGAAATTTTTGTACGTTTCCCTGTGATCGATACCTCTAAAAAAATCTGGCAACTTTCGCGCGTATTCGGACAAGCATACAGGGCTTCGCAAGTAATCTGTGTCAGAGAATATTTCCCTGATACCGTTGGGACGGCCGTTCGACAAAAAGCGCGATGGATTATAGGTATTGTTTTTCAGGGATACTTTACACACAACTGGTCAAAAACGGACTGGATTCTGAATTATTTTCTCTGGCGTGACCGCAAAGGCGTGATTACAAACTTTGTGAGTTTCATCGCAATGATCATTCTGGTTCAGTTAGGGATGCTGTGGCTGTATCAGAATCTCTGGCCTGACGCTTACCTCTTTCTTTCAATTTTTGAAAATGACATATTCCTGAAAGCCATTCTCTGGCTGAATTTATATTTTATGATTAACCGTATGGCTCAGCGTGTCTATTTCGTGAGCATTTACTATGGATTAATTCAGGGTCTGCTGTCGATTCCCCGATTATTTTGGGGAAACTACATTAACTTTCTGGCGAACTGGCACGCCATACGGCGCATCGTAAAAGAAGGAAATCCGCACAGAGTGGCGTGGGATAAAACGACCCACGACTTTCCAAGCCTGGGCGAGCAAAATCGCGCCCGCCGCATGATCGGACAGATCCTGATTGAACATCAATGCCTGACGCACGCACAACTCGAACAGGCTCTGACACACAAAGCCAGAGGCGTCAAAATTGGAACCTGGCTAGTACATGAAGGACTCATCACCGCAGAGGATCTTGCCCGTGCGATTGCCGAACAAGGGCGGGTAGGATATGAGTCCATCGATGCTTATCAGATTGATCCACTCATCATAGAAAAAGTCACTGACAACATTGCATTGCAATATGCGGTATTGCCCTTAAGACTGGAAGATAAGACGCTGACCTTAGCCTGTGAATCTGTGATTGATCCTATTTCACTTGCCGCCCTGGCAAGGAAGCTCAAATGCAAAATTAAATACGTAATCGCCCCACTGGGACAAGTCACCGTTGGATTACGACACTGGTATGCGCGACACCGGGGCGAAGATCCCCGCGCACTTCTCGATCATGCCAGGCAATCCGGTCAGATCACGGAAATTCAGGCATCAGAAATATGGGCATACTTTACTTCATACCAATTGCTCTTTGCTGAAGTCCTATTATCGTTAGGTCGCATCGATGCAGCATCACTCTCAGCAGTATTGCTCCAGCATGCGAAAACAGATGAGAATCTCGGATCCTTCCTGGTGAGCAGAAATATTGTGAGTCAGGAAACGCTTGAGAATGCGCTTTTAATACAAAAAAAAATTCAGCCCACCATGCAATCACTTATCGACAAGGCGACTCTCATCGATAAAACCAAACCATTCACTGAAGCAACATCGTGATGATAAATTATCGATCCCTGCTTGCCCTGCTCTTGATGCTGTGGATCACTCAACCTGCTGTGGTGCGGGCAGAAGACAGTCAACGCCCAGACTGGGACCAGGGTCTATCTTCTTATCAGCGATTTATCGTTTATCCACATATCGAAAAAGCATTCACAGCGATTAAAAACAATCATACAGACCAGGCTATCCAAGAGTTTGCGCAAGCCCATAAGCTTGTACCCTCCCAACCACAGATCGCGATCTATCTTGCGAATGCATACGAAGACAATCAAGAGTTTGACCTGGCCATCGCGTTATTAACCAGGCAAGTTAAAAATGATCCGAGCAGGCAAGATCTGCAGCAAGCCTTAACGCAGGCTCAGGCGAGACTGGCACACGCCACACTTGGACAGGCTCAGTCTCTTACTGCGAACAGCACTGAACTTCTACGTTTTCTTACTAAAAATAAACCAGAATTTACCGAGGCCTACGACGAATACGGCTGGATTAAATTACTCGCGCAGGTATCTAGTAACGCCAATAACTTGTTGCTGACGTACAAACCCAGATTTTATCAGAATGAAATATTTCAGATTGAGGAAATCATAAAATTCCATCTCGCTGGTGCCGATCAGAAATCCCTAACTAAATATATTTCCAAAATTAGCCAGTCGCTAAGATCCAAACCTCAACAGCTGGACCAGGTTAGCTATCAACTCATGGAACAAGGTTCCTACAATCAGGTAATCCAGCTTTTACTCAATGCCTATCCTTTCCCGAACGCAGATGAATCCAGTCGCGAGGTGTTGCTCCAGCGTATTTATTTAGCTCAAGCTTCTGCGACAGATAAAACATTACTGATTGCATTTACGAATAAGAAACCAGCCCTCAAAACTGCTGCAGAAGAAAAAGAATGGCTTGAACTACTCGCGGCCGCTGCGCCCGCAGAACCCAAAGCACTTTTAAATTACCAATGCGTGTTTGATTCAAACAAAACCATACAGGCGCATTTAGTCCTCAATCAGTTTCAAAGCAGTCAGAGCAAAGTCTCTGCCAGACAACTGGTCAAATTTTTACCGCATCTGAACAATCTGAGTACCACCCAGCTCGATCAAGTGAGTTTTAATCTTGAGAAAGAAGGACTACCAGACCAGGCATTGGACTTGCTGCTCAATGAATACCCCTTCCAGGATGCAAGCCCGAGTCTGAGGCATACATTATTCGATAGGTTAAGTCTGATTACCGCGAAATCCCCTAACCTGCTCACACAACATGACATCGCCAAGCTTTCCACGCCCCTCGATACTGCAACAATGCGTAGCAAGCAGTCTGAACTACTTGAAGCATTAAAAAATTGCGATAGTGTGGAGCGCGTCCTTGAAGACTACTCCACGGAGTATGACAATGACGACTGGATACGGCTTGGCAACTGCTATCAGAAGCAGGATACGCCAGGACTCGCACAATTCGCCTACAGTCGCGCGTACGGAAAAGAAGCTAACGTAAAAACTGCGCGTACCCTTGCCTATCAGGCTTTCACAACCAAAGACTTTGACACTTCGCTCGCCATGTGGAAAAAGGTGATTGATAGTCGTGAATTTAAAAGGTCTGACTTGAAAGCAGCGACCTACACAGCGATCGCAAGCAACCAGATCAAACTGGCTACGCAGTGGTTAAAGCAATACGAACTTAAAGGCGGAAAACAAGGCGACGAATACTGGTGGCTCAAGACGATCACCGAACTTGAGACCAATCCCAAACAAGCAATGGACGATGTACAACGGGCGATTGCAATCCAGCCTAAAGTTGAGTATTACGAAACACTTGCTGCACTACAAACAAAGCAAGGCAATGAAACTGGCGCAACGGCATCTCTGAAAAAAGCGCTGGTCCTGAATGCGGATAATAGTTCTGTCGAAGCCTCACTTGGCTACGCCTATTACCGTCAAAATAAAATGGTGAAAGCAGATAAATATCTGGATCGTGCACTCAAAATGCGCCCGGATGACAATAGCCTGATTGAACAACTCGCTTTCACCAATCAGCGACTCGGGCAGAACGACAAAGCACTCTTTTTTACCAAGCAAGCAATCGATAACGATGATCTCTATACGGCAGCAGAAATAACGCCTGAGATCCAAAATCAGCGCTTTGGGTTGCGCCGTATGCACGAAGATCTGCAACGCAGATGGACGCTTAGCGTGGATGCGATCAGTGGCAACCAGATTGCTTCGGTTCCTAACGCGCCACAGCCGGGGTTGAACTATAAAAGTTATGGTCAAGCAGAAATTGCTTATCGCCTGGGCGATCCGGCAATTGATGATGGTAAGACGTTATCCGTTTTTTCTCGCATATTCGCAGGAAACGGATCTCAGAACGCCTCACTACCTATATATGCACCGGTATTATCAGCGGGTCTGCGATGGAAACCATTCAGTGATCAAGTCATCAATCTGTCTGTAGAAGAGCAAATCCCCCTTGACCAGGGTCAGAGTCCCCCGACTAACACCCTGCTTCGCGTGAGCGCGTCCTTTTTTAACAGCGGTAAATACAGTGACGAATGGCATCCTGCGGCACAGGGCTGGCTAGCTCAGAATCTTTACCTGGATGCAGCCTACTATGTCGTCAATAAACTATCTTCGCTGACCGCTGACTACCGGTTGAGTTATCACAACAGACTGGGTGAATCGCAGACAATTGAGCCTTACTCTCATATTCAATGGAATTCACTCAATCAGCAAACGCAACCGGATGTACGAGCAGGATTAGGCGTACGCTGGAACATCTGGGGCAACGAGAGTCATTACAACGCCTACGCCAGTAAAATCTCTGTTGGTCTTGAGTTTCAATATGCCATATCAACTTATCTCTCCGACAAGAGTACTGTTTTACTGACCTTCGGAGGTCGCTGGTAATGTTCTTCGCGCGAATTATCCTGGCAATATTGCTTGTTGTCCCTGGTCTCTCCTCGGCCTCCCGGGCGATTTTCTATCAACCCCAATTACGCGACCTTGATGTGCGACCTGAGAATTGGCCAACGATCTTTCAGGCGGTCCGCAATCAGGGAATAGACACACTCATTGTCCAGTGGACTTCATATGGCGATGTCCTGGATAAAAATGCAACACAGCAATGGCTGAAAAGCAGGCTAGAAGATGCGATTGCCGCAGGTCTGAATCTGGTCATTGGTCTGCATGCTGACCCTGAACTATTTATCCGACTCGAACAACCCACTAAAGTACTAGGCGATTACTTTCGCAAGCAACGTCAGTTAGACACGGTCAGGGCTCGCTATTGGCTAGGTGTGTTGCCAGGCAACAAAATCTCCGGGTGGTATATGCCTCTGGAGATTGACGATCGAAGATGGCGCGAACAAAATGCGTTCGCGGTACTCAATGAACATATTCAATCCGAAGCAAAAGCTTTGCAAGCGATTGGTGATAAAGCAGTTTTCGTTTCGTCGTTTTTTGCCGGGAATATGGCACCGCAGCAATATGCCGAGATGTTAAGTCGTCTGAAAAAGGACTCACCTATTCAAATTCTGGTGCAGGACGGCAGGGGCACCGGCAAACTGAGTCCGCGTGAACGCGAACTCTATCTCGATACCTTGAGTCAATGCAATGAGCCGATTGCGGACGGCATCGTATTTGAAATATTCAGACAGACGCGCCATGACAAAGAATTTCAGGCACAACCGCTCCCAAAGAATCAACGCGATGAAGTGCTTAAAATGCGAGCTCCTTGTAATAAGGAGACCGTACTTTTTTCCTTACGATATCTGATCGATCTGCAACAGCCAACAAGAGAATAAATACTATTGAATAAATACAATTCGCTGATCTGTTGGAGATCAGGGATCTAGTCTGCTTTTTTTATCAAGCAGCTGTGCGTGCACCATATTCAGGGCAGATTTCATACTATATAAACGATTGATGTCATCAGAGGATATGGAGATGCGACGCGAGTCAGCATTCATTTCCTCCAGACGATCAATCATTTTTTGTAAAATTTCTAACGACTCGCAAGAGTCTGCCTGCTGTTCAATCTCAAGAATCTCCTGGTACGCGTCTGAAATCAACATGGCCGCGCGGGTATGTCTGTAGCTGGGAAAGAGTTTGAACATCGGGTAGATAACGGCCAGTGCACCAATCAGCAAAATCCATATCCTGTCCAGATAACTGCTTAACCAAAGCGGCAGGCTGTCTTTGAGTGCTGGCGCTCCCTTTTCATAGAACCGGTTTGCGACAGGACTCAGCGGAATATTGCGATCCAGATACGCTGGGAATAAATCCGGTTTAGCGAAAAACTGATCAACATTGTTACTGATTTTTTCGGCGCCCAGCAAAAACAGATATTGAACCGCCGGGTGCATATCTTTTTCTACCAGCAAAGAAACCGTTGAGGACAGCATGCTGATGTCTTTTGGGGGACGCAAGTTTTTTAAATCAAGCGACCCTTTCGGGATCTCCACTACCTCCAGATAAGGGAGTTTTTTAGCAAGCGCTTTGGCGTATTCAAAATTAAATACATGGACATCATCGTGCGCCAATAACTTTTTCACATTGGGTCCATTGATGCCGTCCAGAATAAATACCGCATCGACTTCGCCACTGATTAGTTTTTCAGCAGCCTCTTTATTGGGTATCTTGAGAAAAGTCGCGCTCTTATCAAGAGAGACGTTGCTTAAGGAAAGAATCCGCTCAAGGATGATTTCTGTACCACTTCCCTCAGGACCAATTGCTACCTTTTTATTTGAAAAGTTTGCAATTGTTCCGCTGATGACAGGCGAATCACCGTGATAGAAAAGCCATAAGGGAACATACTCAATGCTACCCAGAGAATTCAGATCAGGATATTTATCCTTTTCAGGTATTCCACTCACCATCAATGCGGCATTGACCTGAATATTTTTATCTGCCAGATCTTTCAGACTACTCGCCGAGCCTGAGGTGTTCACCAAGTGCAGGCGAATATTTTCCTGCGCGAACAGAGGAACGAATTTTTGACCCAGCGCCTCAAATGTTGAGCCTTCCTGCCCGACTGCAAGATACACATCCCTGGGCGGCAGCGGTCGCGTAAACGCGAGCAAAAGTAGCGCGCCAGCGATCAGTATGAGCACCCAGTACCATTCGCTCTTTAGTAACCCCCACCACGCCTGAAACTCTTGAAATAAAGAGTCACGGGTATGAAGAAACAACGACGGGTTTTGCCTGGACTTGAATTTATTCATACGCCTTATGTGTTGTTTCGGCAATATCGCTCGGATTCACTTTGATTCGAGCGACTACTTCCCACTGCCCCTTTCAGAAGCTTTTAATGGCACATTACTTCCAGCCCTGAAAGGGTATTTAGCAAAAATTGCTGCGACTACATTCGCCACGGAAGCCTCAGAAGTAGCCTGCTGCAAGTCATTGATTACGGACGTGCTGATACCTTCCCAGACGAGTTGTTTACGACGGGCATCAATTAAGTCAATATTCAGGATGCCTTCAGTGTATTGGATGACCTCCGGAGGCATCGCATAGCCCGCCCAGTCAGAGTAATAACCAAATCTGTAGCCGTAATAATAAGGACCCCACGGCATGGGCGGCGGTGCGATGTAATCAGTGCGCTGACGCGTCTGCGTATAAAAATTGATCAGCAGGTCAGGCGACTGCTCATTTAGGACGTATCCACGGCTTTGCATTTGAGCCAGCACGGATGATTTCAGTCTCTCTGTCAGAAATGAGGTATAGCCTGCCTGTACCGTCGCGGGTGGTTGCACGAAGGCAAAACTCCTGTAAGCAGAGAAATCAGCTTTGGGGTCAAAATCAGTTCGGATCTGGGGTCCGCTCGCGCAAGCGCCAAGCAAGACGGTTACCAGAACAAGGCCAATCAATCGTAAAAATTTCATCCGATCACTCCTGACAAGTATGATAAACGCTACAAATACATCCTCATTCTCATGATACTCGGGCTAATCAAAAAATCTGAATACCCATATTTTTTTCGGAACACATATAATTCATTTTTAAAGGTTTAACTTAGCGTTATAGTTAAGGGCTCACATATCGCGTACTTAGTTAGCCCGCGCGTTAAGAATCTCAATCTGCGATTTATACATTGGAGACCACCATGGCGAACCACTCACAACACGAAGACCAACACGCACACGCACCCGCTTCAGGCATTCTGGCTGTTCTGGTGATTTCTTTTGCCCCAGTTTTGCTCACACTAGGTTGGGTGATTTACCTCTCAACGAGTGGCCGTTAAACCAGAAAAGAATCAGGCTCCTCGCCTAGTGGAAACGCGACCAGGTATAACGCCGTCGGATGCGGTGAGCCTTTTTCTTGAGCAGTTTCAGCCGGTAAATCACGCGTGGCGTAACTAATCGACACATCCAGGCTCTTGAGTTCAGCCAGATACTCTTGAAATTCGGCGTGAATATCACTGATGCGGGTGGCTGAATACTCTTCAAAATATTCCCGATACTCACGCACATAATCAGTGAGTGCTTCAAAGACCTTATCAGCCTGCATACCCAACTCAAATGAGCGGCTCACCGCAAGTGCCGAACTCTGCATCACCAGCTCCCCAAGCGCCTCCCCTGTTGTCAAAACAAACGCTTCGAGTTTGAGTCCTTCTGATTCAAGAGAATCTGCCTCTTCGGCTGATTCCTGTCCAGTAGGAATATGAATCGGTTTATTAAAAACATCGATATCAGCGAACCCGAAAGCCTGTCCCAACGCGCGTAAAGTATCCGGATCACTACTCTGGCCATTTTCAACCAGATCAATCTGATCAATGGGGAGCGAGGATAACTCCGCCAACTCCTCCTGGCTGAGTTGCTTGAGCTTGCGATAGCCCTTAATCAAAGCAGCTAATTCTGTCAGCGTCAGCATGCGGGGCGAGCCAGATTGCGACTGAGGTTGAAAGTTTGTCATTAAATACTCCAGCGTAAGCTGCCCATTCTACTGAATCCTTCAATTGAGCTGATCGACTGTAATATTCTGCTTTTCCGGTTATCGATTTAAATACGATCGGATCTGTCCTTTTAACGTAAACAAGGCTTGTCTTGAAACCTCTGCGCATCTGCTTGACTACGCTGCTTATTTACCTATCCATATCTGTAGCAGTTGCTGCAGACTGGCAGCGCATCAAGCTCGGCGTGCAAGGAGAAAGCTTCGATTTCCCTGTTTACGCCAATCACGACATGCGCAGCGACCTCTCGCGGATTCGCGAAGTGATCATCATCATTCACGGGGTGAATCGCAATGCAGATGAGTACTTCAATACCGCGCAATCCCTGCTTAAAGACTCAGGACGAGATGCAAAGGAAATTCTTTTACTTGCACCAAAATTTCCCGGTTTAAACGATCCGAAACAAGAGTTTGATGAGCTTCCAATCTGGAAAGCACAAGATTGGGCCGTTGGTCTGGCTGCTACGAACCGCCCAACCGGGTTGAGTGCCTTCGACGTACTGGACAACTTATTACTCAAGATCACAGACAAGACTGACTTTCCCTCTGTCACAAGTGTGAATGTGGCGGGCCATTCAGCTGGTGCTCAATTGGTACAGCGCTATGCCGTGCTCAATCATGTAGATGAGCAGATCCGGGCGCGCAGCCTGGACCTGCGATATATCGTTGCAAACCCCTCCTCATTTCTATACTTCACCGCTCAAAGACCTGTCGAAAAAACTTTCAAGGACTTTCCTGCAGAACAGTGCCCTGCATTCAATCAATACCGATACGGCATGGACAACATGCCTGCTTATTCAACAGGCATATCGAGTCAGGGGTTATTCAAACGATTCGCCTATCGCAATGTGGTCTACCTGATGGGGGGAAGCGATAACGATCCCGCCCATAAGTATCTTGATACATCCTGTCCAGCCATGGCTCAAGGTCTTACCAGGCTGGCGCGCGCGCAAGCTTACGTGCGGTATGAGAGATTTCTTGCCGGTCGCGCAGCCAAAATTAATCATCTGGCCTATGAGGTGATAGGAATCGGACATGACCAGAAAAAAATGTTTGGCTCTGTGTGTGCGATGAATATCTTGTTTCAAAGCCGTCCAGACAAAGAAAGTCGTGCAGCGACTTGTCAGCCCTATCTTTTTTGATAAAAGAAAGACCCAAAAGCTCTCAAACTATTGATATTGCAATGAAAAACTGCAATACTTGAGCAATATCTGACTATCAGGAGATTTCCATATGACTCAAACAGCAACCCAAAACGCAAACGTATTTGCAAATGGCGCAAAACTGCTCGGTGAAGTGTTCATACCAGGAGCCAGCCTTTTAATGGAAGGTAAGTTTCTCAACGGTATTGCTCACACTGCAGCGGGTGTCGGTGCACGACTCGCGCTCGGTCCTGTGGGTCTGGCTTTGGTCTGTGCTGACTCGTTTTCTAAAGCGACGACTGATAAATTTCTGTGGGACCACGTTTCAGACACATACAACACCTGTATGGAAAAGAGAAAAGCTACTGCTGCTGAAAAAGCTGCAAAACTAGAAGCAGCTGCACAAGAAACAGCGCATGAAACGGTAGCCACAGCAGCGTAATTGCATGTCTCATTTGGTAACACTGCCAAATGATTCGTTAAGCATTAGATTAAAAGCAGATATTTACTTATCTGCTTTTTTTTGCTCATCAGATGCCCGAGCATGTAAACCAGTCAATTGCAAGAATCCTCCGTAGAGCGCGGCCTGATGGCTACGCACAGCGAGCGCGCCAGCGAATCCGTGACCAGGCTCAAGATGATGCAATGACCAATCAGACGAGTCATGTCCTGCAAGACTGACTGGCACGTCCACTCCAACCGAGAACGAATCAAGCGGATGGGACAGGCCCAGTCCGAGCCCCTTCACAAAGGCCTCCTTTCGTGTCCACAGCCGAAAAAAAGCAGTCTCTTGTACCGAGGGGGGTAATGCCTTGTAGGAATAAGTTTCATCGGCAGAAAAAAAACGTTCTACCAGACTACTGCGATCCTCAATCGGTTTGATCTCCTCTATGTCGACACCAATATCGAGGTCTCTTGCGACCGCGATCGCAACGCCCTCACCTGAATGTGACAGGCTGAAAGATAAACCTTTTGCACCAACGAGAACTGGTTTGCCATGAGAGCCCTCACTAAAAACCAGCTCCCCTGGCAGACAATCAGCGTACCTTGAAAGGAGCAAACGCAACAAACCATGCGCACACGCAAAACGCACACGCAGGTGTTCAGTCGCGAACCGCGACATCTTCAACGATTCGGCGGGATTAAGCGTGCGGGTAAACATATCCAGTGAGGAGCTGAACTGACTGAATGTAGTAAACCAGACATGAACATGGTTTTGTTCAAGAAAAACGGTGTGGTTCGACTCCAGACAAGGCGTAGGACTGAGCCGCCCTGCCTGTGTAATCACTAAAGGATTTCCAACCCAACCATTCATTGTGATGACATACCCTTGATCCTTTCAGGTTATTTGTCTTTTGCAAGCAGCTCTTGCTCAAAGGCTCGTATTTTATTCAAACCTAACGCATTATTTGTTTGCTCAAGAGAAGCCATCTTATCCACCCAGTTTCTTGAGTCGCCTGTTTTCTTCAAGTCTATCAAAAAATCATCAACAGCTTTGATAGTCAGTCTCACCGTGCTGCTGGGGAATAGAGCGATCGCGAAACCCATTTCCTGCAATTCTTTCGCGGACCGTAACGGCGTCAAGCCGGTTTCAGACATATTGGCCAGCAAGGGTCCGGGCAAATTCTTTCCGATCAGCTCCAGCTCTTCAATTGACTGTGGTCCATCAACAAAAAGAATATCAGCACCTGCCTGTTTGAATAACAGGCAACGATCCAATGCCTCCTGCATCCCCATCGGGCCGCGCGCATCTGTGCGGGCAACGATAAGCGTTTCAGGATTGGTCCGGGCAGCAACTGCTGCTCTGATCTTTCTGACAGCCACTTCGCGCGTCTCGACAATTTTATTGTCCATGTGGCCACAACGCTTGGGCCAAGCCTGATCTTCGATCTGAATCGCGGCGACCCCTAGCAGCTCCATCCCTCTGACCGTGCGCACGACGTTTGCGACATCTCCATAGCCAGTGTCGCAATCAACGATCAGAGGAATCGTTGTGACGCGTCTGATGGCGTGCACAGCATTTTCGATATCGGCATAAGCAATCAGGCCGATGTCTGGCTCGCCAAAGCGAGCAGCCGCTGTTGCATATCCACTCACGTAGCCCGCCTCAAATCCAGCAGCTTCTATTTGTCTGAGTTCAATGGGCGAGCCCCCACCGGGTATCACCATGATTTCTGGGTTTAGGAGTCTTTTACGCAATGTCAGTGCTGCATTCATATTGTCCTACACTTTTGTATGTATATTATGTAGGATAGTATAAACTTAGGTTAAGTCTGTCAAATTCTTATACACAGCGACTCTTTGACCGTTTGAAATATGACAAATTCTGTATCGACAGCCAGCAATAGAACTCCAGCTGGACGCAGTGGGGAAACCGTCAGCAAGATCGTCGAGATCATCAAGGCCCAAATTCTCGATGGGCGGCTTGCGCCTGGCCAGCGCCTGATCTCGACAGATCTGATCCTGGAGCTCGGTGTCAGCCGGGGTCCATTAAGAGAAGCATTTCGCCAGCTCGATGCAGAACGATTAATTGACGTTGAGCCTAATCGTGGCGCCATTGTCAGAAGACTGGATGCGATAGAAGTCAAAGATCTGTATGAAATCAGAATTGCCCTGGAAGGTTACGCAGCACGTCTGGCAGCAGAGAAAATTAATGAGGGAAATAATCGCGCGCATCTTACTCAGGTACTTGAAAAAGGAAGACGGCATCGCACCAACCCCGTGTTCGCGCATTTCATTGCCGATAACCGCGAATTTCATCAGATGATTGTTCAAATCGGTGGCAATGCTGAACTCGGCAAACTGATAGATAAATATCAACAGCCCGTCTTCATGATCCAGCTCAGACAGATTATCGGTACCGATCAGGTCATGACGCATGCGTTAGATGAACACGAGAAAATTGCAGAGGGTATTTTGTCGGGATCGCCTGAAGCGGCCTACCTGGCCATGCAGACACATTTACATCATTCCTCACAACTGATTCTGAGTTCTCCGGCATTAAGCAAAAACAAACAATCTCAAAAAATCAAATAGATATATTTAAAAGGAAATGTCATGGGTTTCACAATGACAGAAAAAATATTCGCAGCACACGCACAATCAGGTCAAGCGCGTTCTGGTGATATCGAAGTACTCACACCAGATGTGATTTTGCTTAACGATACGAGCGGCTCTATTACCGTTGGACAACTCAATCAAATGGGCGTGAGCAATCTATTTGATTCAGAAAAAGTCATCCTGATCGCTGACCATTTCTCACCTCCTAAAGACGTAACCAGTGCAGATTCAATTAATTTGCTTAGGAGTTTTGGAAATAAATTTGGCATCAAAAATTTTTATGAATCTGGTCGCCACGGTATAGAACACGCCCTACTGCCCGAACTTGGTAAAGTTGGTCCAGGAGGTCTGATCTTTGGAGCAGACTCGCATACCTGTACAGCCGGTGCTTTAAATGCGTGCGGCGTCGGCTTTGGGTCAACAGATCTCGCTGGCGTGATCGCAACAGGCGAGTTATGGGTGAAGGTCCCTCCCTCAATCAGAATTGAGCTGACGGGCCAGCCCGGACGGTTTGTAACGGGCAAAGACATCATTTTGTTTCTCATTGCAAAAATCGGCGTCGATGGAGCATTGAATGCAGCACTGGAGTTCGGCGGGCCAGGCCTTGCGAATCTGAATATTGACGAGCGCATGGCGATTGCCAATATGTCAGTAGAAGCTGGTGCAGATACCTGCGTGTTTGAATACGACGAGCAAGTTGCACGCTATATAGAGAACACTGGCTGGACCGCAAGAAAACCTGTCATGCCCGATGAGGATGCGATCTATCTGGCGAAATATACGATTGATCTGAATCAGCTTGAACCCATGATCGCTGCCCCACCCTCGCCTGCGAATGGTCAACCCATCGCACAGCTGACAGAGGTTAAGGTCAATCAAGTCTATATCGGTAACTGCTCAAACGGCACCATCACCGACCTCAGACAGGCCGCGCAAGTACTCAAAGGACAAAGCATCTCGCCCGATGTCAGACTGATCATCGTACCTGCGACCAGTGCTATTTATCGTCAAGCAGCCAGGGAAGGGTTGCTGGAAATATTATCCGCTGCCGGCGCAGGAATTTCTTTGCCCACGTGCGGTGCTTGCTTTGGTGGACACATGGGAATTCTCGGTGCCGGAGAAACAGCGATATCCACGACTAACCGGAATTTCCGGGGAAGAATGGGACACAGCGATTCAAAAGTTTATCTGGCAAACGCCTGGGTCGCAGCAGCTGCAGCAATCACAGGGAAAATTACTGATCCATCCACAATTGCTGAGCATGCGGGCAGAAAGGAGCGAGTATGAACGTCAAGGGAGCTATACATTTATATGGCGCGCATATCGATACTGACGTTATTTTGCCTGGTAAATATTTAAATTTACACACGCCTGAGGACCTCGGTCCTCACTGCATGGAAGGCCTTGATCCCACATTCACGCAACGCGTACGTGCGGGAGATGTGATGATTGCGGGAAATAATTTTGGGACAGGATCTTCGCGCGAGCATGCGCCGATCGCAATCAAAGCCGTTGGCATCTCATGCATCGTCGCAACAAGCTTTGCAAGAATTTTTTATCGCAATGCGATCAATATCGGACTGCCTGTTTTCGAATGCCCAGAACTAGTCGCTGCAGTAAAAAACGGAGATGAGATCAGCGCTGATTTAATGCAAGGCTTGTTTGTCGTCAATGGAACGTCATATCAGGCTAAAAAATTCCCACCTTATATTCAAGGAATCATCAACGCCGGCGGGCTCGTGCCTTTCGTCAGAAAGCAGCTGAGCTCACGCGAATCATTTACGACAACCTCTTAACAATTTACAACGCCTAAAGTACACAAGGAGATAACATGTTCAACACAACAACAAAGATCACGCGTCGCATACGGCAGTGTTTGATGGGTCTTGCCCTGATCGCAACTTCAGCAACTATTCACGCACAAAATAACTTTCCAAACAAACCTATCCGTTTGATTGTTCCCTTTGCACCGGGTGGTGTCACCGATACGAGTGGTCGCTTGATTGCAGACCAATTGTCACGCCGCATCGGACAAACAATTATTGTAGAAAACAAACCTGGCGCGTCTGGCAACATCGGCGCGGCGATGGTGGCGAACTCCGAACCAGATGGCTACACCCTGGTTCTTGGTTTTGACGGCACGATTGCGATCAATCCACATATTTTTGCTTCCATGCCGCTGGACACAATAAAAGACCTTACGCCTATCGGAAAAATTGGTGAAACGATCCTGATCCTGGTGGCCTATCCGAAATTTCAGGCGCAGACTCTTCAACAAATCATTGCCCTCTCCAAACAGCCTGGACAGACAATTAACTTCGGATCTTCTGGCGTTGCGAGTCCCCAGCATATCGCTGTTGAATTGCTCAACCAGCAAACCGGATCGAAGCTTGTACACATCCCCTACAAAGGCGGTGGTCAGGCAATGATTGACGTGCAAGCCGGTGTAATTCCTCTGGTGTACACAGCGGTAGCAGGTGCGTATCCTTATATAAAATCAGGCAGACTCAACGCAGTCGCGGTCTCTAGTCAAAAACGTGCACCATCACTACCTGATGTTCCTACATTCATGGAAAGCGGTGTAAAGGATTTTGTGGCGAGCGGCTGGGTTGGAATATTTGCGCCATCCAAAACACCACAAACAGTTATCGACTACTTAAACAAAGAATTAAATGCAGTGCTCTCTACTCCTGAAGTCATCGCAAAACTTGATACGCTCGGCATTGAAGCCACACCTGGCACTCCTGAAAAATTCAGCAAAGAAATAGCAGTTGACCTCAAGCGATATGGAGAGATTATCAAAGCAGCGAATATCAAGGCTGATAATTGACTTAACCAGTATTTCTAAGCCCCGCTGCAATCCCGTTAATCGCGATATGAATCCCCCGCTGCACCCGCTCATCCTGATCACCGTCGCGATAACGACGGATGAGCTCCACCTGCAGGTGATGCAGGGGATCGATATATGGGAATCGGTGACGAATCGATCTTGCCAAAGCGGGGTTTTTAGCTAGCCGGTGTTTCTCGCCCGTTACCATCGCCAGGGCATCAGTGGTTTTTTTCCACTCTGACTCGATCGCTTTGAAAATCCGTTTACGCAATCGTGCGTCGGACACAAGCTCGCTATAACGCGAAGCAAGAGCGATATCGCTCTTGGCCAATGCCATATCCATATTAGATAAAAGCGTTGAAAAGAAAGGCCAGTTTTTATACATTTTTTGCAAGACATTCAGTGCGGCTTTACTCGCTGCCGGATCTTTATGCGACAGGAAGCTCTCAACCGCCGAACCAAAGCCATACCAGCCAGGTAAGGTCAAACGGCACTGCCCCCAACTGAACCCCCAGGGAATAGCGCGCAAATCCTCAATTCTCTGACTGGGTTTGCGACTTGCCGGGCGCGAGCCGATGTTTAACTTGGCAATTTCCCTGATGGGGGTTGCATCAAAAAAATACTCTGCAAACCCGGGCGTATCATACACAAGCGCTCTGTATGCCGTCATACTGGCTTGGGACAACATGGCCGCAGCATCCATAAATATACGTGTCGCTGGCTTAGCCGACTGCAGCAAGGTTGCCTCCAGCGTTGCCGCGACAAGGGTCTCGAGGTTGCGCCGGCCTATCTCAGGATTTGCATATTTGGAACCTATGACTTCGCCCTGCTCTGTTAACCGGATTTGCCCTCGCACCGTACCTGGAGGCTGAGCAAGGATCGCTTCATAGCTCGGACCACCTCCGCGACCAACGGTACCACCGCGGCCATGAA
>JAUSCY010000136.1 GCA_030650995.1 Sheuella sp.
CGCAAATCCGGATGGCCTTCGAACACAATACCAAACAGATCAAATGCTTCGCGTTCAAACCAGTTAACGCTTGGCCAAACATTCATCAGTGAATCCACTGCAGGAAAGTCGTCGTTTGCTGCAAAGGTACGCACACGCAAACGTACATTATTGACCAGTGACAAAAGATGGATCACGATCGCAAAGCGACCTGCAGGCACGAGCGCTGCCTGACTGGGCTCACCTGTGGTGCCTACACCATACGTCGAATAATCAACACCGCACAAATCGAGACACTGCTCAAATTGCAACGCATCGCGTAAACGTAGACATGTTGACTCCCACATATCAGCGGAAACTTCGAGGGTGATTTCGTCGGTGGATAGTGTGATGCGAGCCTGCTCGCCTAACAGTGCCACCATTTTTTGTTGCAGGTTTTCTAGCCTGGACATGTCTTAAGCCTGATTAAAACAAGGTAGATCGATCAAGTGATACGCACTCAACCACATACCCCGGAATCTTGAATTAACGAGCGATTGTGTTGGTCTGGCGAATTTTATTTTGCACTTGAAGCAAGCCGTAAACAAGTGCTTCAGCTGTCGGTGGGCACCCCGGTACGTAGATATCAACAGGAACAATGCGATCACAGCCACGCACAACAGAGTAGGAGTAATGGTAGTACCCCCCACCGTTTGCACAGGATCCCATTGATAGCACCCAGCGTGGCTCTGGCATCTGGTCATACACCTTACGCAAAGCCGGAGCCATTTTGTTACAGAGCGTGCCAGCCACAATCATCAAATCAGACTGACGTGGGCTCGGACGAAAAATAATGCCGAACTGATCGAGGTCGTAGCGTGCAGCACCCGCATGCATCATTTCAACGGCGCAACAGGCCAGACCAAACGTCATGGGCCACATCGAACCGGTTCTAGCCCAGTTGATCACCGCGTCAGCGCTAGCGGTGACAAAACCTTGTTTGAGAATGCCGTCAATTGCCATAATTGTGTTTGAACCAGAGTGGGTTATTCCCAGTCCAGTGCACCTTTTTTCCATTCATAGATGAATCCAACGGTGAGCACTGCCAAAAAGATCATCACCGTGACAAAACCAACTATTCCAACGGCGCTATTTGCAATCGCCCAGGGAAATAAATATGCAATTTCAAGATCAAAAAGAATAAACAGGATCGCGACCAGGTAATAACGGACATCAAACTTCATGCGTGCATCACCAAACGTCTCAAAACCGCATTCATAAGGTGAGAGTTTTTGTGCATCCGGGCGATTAGGACCGATCAGTGAACCGGCTGCCAGCAAGGCAAAACCAATCACTGTTCCTAAGGCGATAAATAGCAAAACGGGAAAATACTGTTGTAAATTCATTTGCGATTTCTTTGCGTTATCTTTGTATGGTCTGCGTTTACGTTACTTTTTCGTTGCGTTTACGTCGCGTTTACGTCGCGATTACGTCGCAGTTACTACTTATTCATGCAATTGCAGCTGCTGTACGCTGTGCAATCAACAATTACATAAAACCTCAAGATTGTAGCACTGACATTAGGGTTCTTACTCTAGAACTGGTGCCGAATTCCAACACCGACCATCGAGCTTTGCGCACTTGCGACCATGGCAAAATTCTGACCGTAGGATGCATAGGCGTACAAGTTTGTTCGTGCGGTAAAAAGATAGGTGTAACCCAGGCTCGCTATTTGCTGATTTTTGAATCCTAAACTCGCATATTCTCCCGCGGGCTTTACCATTTGCCAGGAGGCCAGCACTGAACCCCGAGCGCCTGCAGGTATCACTAAACCGACCAGGTACGCATCACTTGCAAAATTTTCCCCAAAGAGCACGTCGGCAGAACCTGTTGAGCTATTTATTCCTGAAGCCCCACCTGCGCCTGTTCCGGCCGACTGCCCGTTAAGGCTGCCGTTGCGTGTTTGCCCATACACAGCTGAAAGCTTGAATAAATCGAATTTATAAGATCCGCCTACCATCCACGCGGTCGGTGATGAGGCAGGTGGGCCATTTGGGATATCCGCAGGACCCTGCAATCTGTCCAAAGATGCCGAGAGCATCAATGGCCCGGCAGCATATTGAGCACCAAGCGTAATGGCGCGTAAATTATTCTGCGCCTGATAGGCATAATCTGGCACCGTCACATTACAGGTCCTGTTTAAGCACGAACCATTATCCGCATAGATCGATGACAGTCCCGTTGCAAACGAATAGCCTGCACCTAGTTTTAATCCCTCAATCGAAGGGGTTTGATACAACACCATATTGCTGTAGCGCGTGGTGTTGGCCGAACCAAATGAAGCACCGATATTTGCCTGACCGAAGCCTTCAGCAAAAGGGTCAATACTTAAAAAATAATTACTCGCCAGATTAATCTGACGTCCAAAATCGAGCTGACCTAGCTGCTCGGACATAATACTTAATATCGCCTGTCGACCAAACAGTCTGTTTGCCTGACCTGATGTTCCATTGCCAGGATCAAACCCGCCCTCCAGGTTAAAACCAATTCTCCAGCCACTGCCTAAAGACTCACCACCTCTCACCCCAAAACGCGATCCACTTTGCACACCTGTCGCTATGCCAAAAAAACTTTTTTTAAAGTTGTCATCCAGAACATTTTGTTGAGTGCTTGCGTATTGCAGCCCCATATCAATGATTCCGTAAAGCGTCACGTCCGTCGCATATGCGATACGGGAACAACTCCACATGACACAGGCAAGTAAGACGAGTCTTTTCATGAGAATTATTTTTTGATGAGAACTTTCAATACCGAATTAAAACGCGAAACATAACAAAACGGGCCACCCCGAAAGGTGACCCGTTTTACACAAACTAACCGAAATCAGCTTGTAGTACTAAGCGGTTGCTTAGAACTGGTGACGCAGACCAACACCCAGAACAGTCGAGGTCAAGCCGTCGATTGTGCCGTAGTTGTTTGCATATGAAACATATGCGTACATGTTAGTGCGCTTGGTGAAGTCGTATGAGTAACCCAAGTTGTATGAGCTCATGTTTTTAGCGTCATATGCTTCTTGCATATTGCCGTTAGGCATTGCCATGTTCCATGATGCGAATACTTTGCTTGCGCCACCGATAGGAGCTGTCAAGCCGACCTGGTACGAGTTAACGCCCCAGTTCGTGTCATAAATGTTCAAACCGCCACCAAACACTGTACGACCTGGAATAGAGATCGAAGCACCAGAGTTACCCTGGTTGTTCTGACCTGCCATCCAGCCGCCACGAGTCTGACCGTAAACAGCGTCGACTTTCACAACTTTGAAGTCGTACGAACCGCCCAAGTTCCACTCTGAAGGCGATGCGTCTGGTGAACCACCAGCAATGCCTGTTGCGCCGTACAGTTTGTCATACGAAGCAGCAACGTAGATTGGGCCGTTAGCGTATTTAGCGCCTAAGCTGATCTGACGTGTGTTGTTGGTTGTGTCGTATGCGTAGGCTGAGCCTGACGAAACGTTTGCGCCGTTAGCGACGTAAAGCGAATCAATGCCAGTTGCGAACGAATACATTACGCCAGCTGTAAAGCCGCCCATGTTAGGAGTCTGATATTTCAGAGCGTTCGACAGACGGTATGTGTTGGTTGAACCAAACACTGAACCGATGTTAGCTTGAGCAAAGCCTTGTGAAAATGGATCCAGAGCACCGAAGTAGTCTGATGCAAAATTCAGCTGACGGCCCATACGTGCATAGCCCCAAGCGTCATTCTCAACGCCGAACCATGCCTGACGACCGAATAAACGGCTGCCTTGACCAGCGGTACCGTTACCGATATCAAAGCCATTTTCCAACTGGAATGTCAGGCGATTGCCGTTACCCATGTCTTCGACGCCTTTGAAACCCAGACGGTTGCCCGACTGTGTACCATAAGCCATTCCGAAGTTGCTGTTATTTACGTCAGCAGGACCATTCGAGTATTTAACGTTTTTGTAAACCAAACCGGCATCAAGGATACCGTACAAAGTTACTGATGATTGTGCCGAAGCGGCACCAGCAAAGCCGGCTAGCAGGGCGGCAGCGAGCAGAGTCTTTTTCATTTAAGAAATCTCCGATGATTTGAGTGACAAGAGCAACAAACATTTGACTGTCTGCGCCCCCCTAACTCCGCTAAGGGAAGTTGACGCTATTGCATCAAAAATACGGGGCTGTGGCTATGATTCTCGTTAGAAAACAGACTAGAGGGGGTAGTTGTGTTGGGTTAGTGCAACATTTCGTTGTTTTTAAACCAATAAACATAGGGTTTACCCTTCGTTTTTGATTTTCAACTTATTTGATTAAATTCCAGAAAACTTGAATAAACCAGATGAATCAGTCAAGCTTTGGATAAATATTAAAACTTATTCAAATATGACCCCATCCCACCAGAGTTCCCATATTAATCTGCAAGATTTCCTGGTTTTACTAGAAGAACATCACCCGTTTGCAAAGTTTTTAGGTATCGAGGTCAGAGAAATAGGATTCGGGAGTGCGACGCTCGCGCTCCCTCCCAATCCTGACTTCCAGCGCCTGGGTGGGATTATTGCCGGTCCGATGCTCATGGGGCTCGCAGACTTAGCGATGTATGCCGCAGTCGTCGGGGCGACCGGCAATCAGGAAGCCGTGACCTCAAGTCTGACCATGAATTTTCTGCGTAAAAGCCCTTCGGGTGTAATTTTGGCGCATGCCAAGGTACTGAAAACAGGCAGATTATGTGCAGGAGACGTCATACTGACTGCCGAGGGCAGTACAGAGGTGATCGCGCACAGCATCAGCACCTGGTCTCTACCCAGGCAGGCTAATACGCGTTGAATATTGCCTGTAATGCCTCACGATCCTGCGTTTTAAGTAACGCCAGGCGCAACAATATGCGCGCTTTTTGTGGATTCAATGACTGGGCGGCAATGCAATTAAATTCTGCATCTTTCTTGGATGGTCGCACGCTTCCCTGAGAGACACGCGATGAACGTACGAAGGCGACTTGTTTTGCAGCCGCCTGCATCGCGCCCGCCCGCGCCGCATCGGATAAATTGCCATTACCCATCCCTGCCAGGACAATCCCTTTTGCGCCCGCCTGCAGAGCAGCCTCATACATGTGCACGCCCGCCCCCTGAAATTCATACACAATATCGACGGGAGGTAAGCTTTTCAATGCAGGATCGAGATGCAGCGCGCTATGGATCGTATGCACTCTGCTTGTTTGGTTGAAATACTGGACATCCCGATCAGAAACGACACCCAGAACCCCCTGCTCAGGCACAATGAAGGCATCCACACCGGTCGTGTGCCCTTTCATGACATATCGTGCGGCAAGTATTCGATCATTCATGACAACCATCACACCGCGGCCAACAGACTGCTTATTGACCGCCACAACCACTGCATGAAACAGATTGAGCGGACCGTCCGCACTGATCGCAGTTGCGGGGCGCATCGCCCCCACCAGAACAACAGGCTTATCGCTCTGTACGACCAGATTCAAAAAATAAGCGGTTTCTTCGAGGGTATCTGTCCCGTGCGTAATGACAACACCCGTAATTTCAGGTTGAGCAAGCCAGTGATTGACGCGCTGCGCGAGTCTGAGCAAAATTTCATCGCCGATCTGGTAGCTGACGATGTTTGAGACCTGCTCGTATTTGAATTTTGCGAGTGACTGCAGCTCAGGCACGGCGGCAATCAACGCATCAACACCCTGACCAACGGTGTAATCACTTAACTGGGTCGCTACAGATCCCGATGAGGCAATGGTGCCGCCCGTACCCAGGACCATCACGGTTGGCAATCCTGTTTCTATTGGATTTTGGGTAAGCTGGGCTGATGACATATCTGACTCTTAAGGATCTTTATTGTTAGAAGATGAGTTGTTACAACACACTCATTGAACTTGATCATTGAACTTGATCATTGAGCACGCTCAGTCGCCAAGTCGTTCACATGCCCGCCTCAAACGGATCAGGCCTTCATTCAATACCTCAATGGAGATTGCAAACGAGAATCTAAAAAATGGGGTGGTGCCGTAGGCCGCGCCTTGCACACCAGCTAATTTTTCCGCGTCCAGTAAATACAAAACAAAATCTTCGTCAGTCTGGATACGTTGGCCCGAAGGTGTTTTTTTACCAATCATGTCTGCGCACGAAGGAAACACATAAAAAGCGCCCTCAGGTGAATGGCAGGTAACACCCGGAATTGCGTTCAGCCCTGTCACAACTAGGTCTCGTCGCTGTTGAAATATTTCAATATGCTTGCTTATGAAGTCCTGCGGCCCGGTCAGTGCCTCGAGGGCAGCCGCCTGACTGATGGAACAAGGGTTCGATGTACTTTGCGACTGCATCTTTGTCATCGCTTTGATGAGATCTTCGGGCCCTGCGCAATAGCCAATGCGCCAGCCAGTCATCGCGTATGCTTTTGAGACGCCATTGGCCGTCAACGTTCGATCTTTCAGCTCAGGGGCCACCTGGGCCATCGTGCAAAACTCCCGGCCATCAAACAATACATGCTCATAGATGTCGTCACACAACACCCAAACCTGCGGATGATGCACAAGCACATCCGCAAGCGCACGTAATTCTTCACGCGTGTAAACAGCACCGCTCGGGTTATTAGGTGAATTCAGGATCAGCCAGCGCGTCTGTTTTGTGATTGCACGTTCAAGATCTTCAGGCTGGAGCTTGAAACCTTTATCAGCAGGACATGACACCGCCACTGGCGTGCCTCCCGCAAGCAATACCATGTCAGGGTAGGAGACATAGTAAGGCGCCGGGACAATCACTTCTACGCCGCGCTGCACGGTGGTCATGATGGCATTAAAGATCGCTTGCTTGCTACCGGTACTGCACATGACCTCATTGGCGGAATACTCAAGCTGGTTTTCACGCAAAAACTTTCCGCGTACGGCTGCCTTGAGCTCAGCCGTGCCACCAATATCGGTGTACTTGGTTTTAGACGCAGCCATCGCCCGAATGACCGCTTCGACCACGTTTGGTGGCGTATCAAAATCCGGCTCCCCCGCAGTCAGACCGATTACGTCATGGCCAGCAGCTTTCAAGGCACGGGCACGCTGGGTCGCCATCGAGCTCGGCGAGGGTTTGATGCGATTCATACGATCGGCGATTAAGGCCATGTTTATTCCTGCTCAGTAAAAACCAGTGATGACAGGATAATTACACAACATCAAACCTAACGCCAATTATTCAAACAACTGGTAATTGCCCGGGGCAACAAAAAACCCGCATATCGTCTTAGCGATTGCGGGTTTTAGCGGGTTTTAGATTGCGGGTATTAATTGAGGATTTTTAAATAAATATTCTGAATTAAAACAGCAGATTCAGACTTGGTGCCGACGGCGAGACTCGAACTCGCACAGCTTTCGCCACTACCCCCTCAAGGTAGCGTGTCTACCAATTTCACCACGTCGGCATTCTGGTTTCTACTTGGGTACGTCGTTCGCCTTCGACCCGGCCGGCGCGTCGGCCGGCTTGGGCACCTCTCCCGCGGGCGCCACCGCTGCCGCAGGCGGCGAGGTCACGCCCTGCATCACGCTGCCCCCCGTCTTGGGCTTGTGTGTCGCCACGTATGCCAGGCCCAGGCTGGTGAGGAAAAATACCACCGCCAGCGCGGCTGTGGTGCGCGATAGAAAGTTGGCGGAACCGGTAGCGCCGAACAGGCTGCCCGAAGAGCCGCCGCCGAACGCGGCCCCCA
>JAUSCY010000105.1 GCA_030650995.1 Sheuella sp.
CTTTTGCAAGCCACATTATAAAATGCCAAAACTCGCCGCGCTTATATAAGAGTACGTTGTCAAACAACGCAATCTCGTCTTCGCTAAATTCTTTTTTCTTAAGTGTCATTGTTTAATGTAACTACGGTTTACAACAAAGACTGCAATGTGCAAGTATTTGTGTAACTGTAAATTAAATTAACAATAAAAACAACGACTTATTGATGCGGTGTGAAACTAGTGTGTAAGTACAAAACCTATATAAATCAAGTACTTACACTGCCGCTTTCACTCCCACTCGATTGTCGCAGGTGGTTTTGAAGACACGTCGTATACCACTCTGTTGATACCACGCACTTCGTTAATTATTCTCGAAGAAACTTTTGCGAGCAACGGGTATGGTAACGGTGCCCAGTCAGCCGTCATGAAGTCAGAAGTCTGCACGGCACGCAATGCAACGACATAATCGTACGTACGACCATCACCCATGACGCCTACCGACTTAACGGGCAGAAATACAGCAAAAGCTTGCGAGGTCAGGTCATACCAACTCAGACCCGAAGCTTTATCGATATAGTTATGCAGTTCTTCGATAAAAATTGCATCGGCACGACGCAGTAAATCTGCGTATTCTGTTTTGACTTCGCCAAGTATGCGAACCCCTAAACCAGGGCCTGGGAATGGATGTCGATAGACCATACCATGAGGCAGACCGAGCGCCACACCCAGTTTACGCACTTCATCTTTGAACAGCTCACGCAGTGGTTCGAGCAGTTTCAGATTAAGAGTATCTGGTAAACCGCCGACGTTGTGATGCGATTTAATAGCAACCGCTTTACCTGTTTTTGCACCCGCAGACTCAATCACATCGGGATAAATCGTTCCCTGTGCGAGCCACTTTGCTTGTTTCAGCTTACCTGACTCAACCTGAAATACTTCAACAAATTCCTTGCCGATAATTTTGCGCTTAGCCTCCGGATCAGAAACACCTGAGAGCTTACCCATGAATTGTTCAGTCGCATTGACATGAATGATTTTCACACCCATGTTTTCTGCAAATGTTTGCATCACCTGCTTACCCTCATCGAGGCGCAACAAACCGTGGTCGACAAACACACAAGTCAGTCGATCGCCGATCGCCTTGTGAATCAGTGCCGCCGCCACAGAAGAGTCGACCCCACCAGACAGTCCAAGAATCACCTCATCATTACCAACTTGTTCGCGAATCCGTGCTACGGCTTCGTCAACATAGTTAGGCATATTCCAGTCACCGGTACAGCCACAAATTTCATTGACGAAGCGATTGAGCAACGCCTGACCTTGAATCGTGTGGGTGACCTCAGGATGAAACTGCACAGCATAAAATTTACGTGTCTCGTCAGCCATGCCTGCAATCGGACATGACGGTGTGGAAGCCATGACTTTGAAGCCCTCAGGCAGGCGTGTCACCTGATCACCATGACTCATCCAGACTTTTAGCATGCCATGCCCTTCGGGTGTCGAGAAATCCTCGATATCCTTGAGCAGGCTGGTATGGCCATGTGCGCGAACCTCGGCATAGCCGAACTCGCGGTGATCCGCATGACTGACCTCGCCGCCCAGCTGCTGCGCCATCGCTTGCATACCGTAGCAAATACCCAGCACTGGGATGCCCAGTTCGAACACTGCACCAGGAACTTTGAGTGAATCCTCATCGTAGGCTGAGGCATGACTACCAGAAAGGATAATGCCTTTCAGACCAAGCGCCAGCTGCTCACGCAAGAAGTCCGATGTCACGTCGCCAGGATGAAGCTCACAATATACGCCTGCCTCACGTACACGACGTGCGATGAGTTGTGTGACTTGTGAACCGTAATCGAGAATCAGAATGCGCTGATGCATGGGAGCCTTGCCTGTTTGAATAAAAGACACCGGCTTAAAAGCCGGTGCCAGGGATCATGAAAGTCAGAAATTATTCTGCGCGGTAATTAGGAGCTTCTTTGGTGATCTGTACATCGTGCACGTGCGACTCACGGAAACCGGCAGAAGTAATCTGCACAAACTCTGGTTTGGTGCGCATTTCTTCAATCGTCGCACAGCCGCAATAACCCATCGATGCACGTACACCACCGACCAGCTGATAAATGATTGCCAAAACGCTGCCTTTGTAAGGCACACGACCTTCGATGCCTTCGGGAACAAGTTTGTCTGCGTTATTGGCTGGGTCCTGGAAGTAGCGGTCCGCCGATCCATCAGCCATCGCACCCAGACTACCCATGCCACGATATGACTTGTAAGAACGGCCTTGAAACAGAACAACCTCACCAGGAGCTTCCTCGGTACCAGCAAACATTCCACCCATCATGCAAGTAGACGCGCCTGCAGCGAGAGCCTTGGAAATGTCACCCGAAAAACGAATACCACCATCAGCAATCAATGGCACGCCTGTACCTTCGAGTGCTTTGGATACGTCTGAAATCGCAGTGATCTGTGGGACGCCTACACCTGCCACTACGCGGGTGGTGCAAATCGATCCTGGTCCGATACCAACCTTGACGCCATCTGCGCCTGCGTTGAGCAAGGCACGGGCAGCGTCAGCGGTTGCGATATTGCCACCAATGACTTCGACTTTAGGATAATTCGTTTTGACCCAGCGCACGCGCTCAATCACGCCTGCTGAATGGCCATGTGCCGTATCAACCACGATGACATCCACACCAGCGGCGACAAGTTTTTCAACCCGCTCTTCTGTGCCGTCACCCACACCGACTGCAGCGCCGACCAGCAACTGACCATGACGATCTTTACATGCAGCAGGATGCTCGGTATTTTTTACAATGTCTTTGACCGTTGCCAAACCACATAACTGGAATGCATCATTAACAATCAACACGCGCTCAAGACGATGCTTGTGCATGAGTGTTTGCGCCTCAGCCAGCGTCGCACCCTCTTTCATTGTGATCAGACGCTCTTGGGGTGTCATCACAGTTTTGATCGGTGCATCGAGACGGTCTTCAAAGCGAAGATCACGATTCGTGACGATACCAACGACTTTGCCGCCCTGAACAACAGGCAGTCCAGAAATACCGTGCTTTCGCTGTAAAGCTATCGCATCACGGACTTTCATATCGGGCGTAACGGTAATCGGATCAATCACAATACCGAACTCATGACGCTTGACGCGCGCGACCTCATGAGCCTGCTCGTCCGCGGTTAGGTTTTTGTGGATGATGCCAATGCCACCCTCCTGAGCCATGGCTATCGCCAGACGGGACTCAGTCACGGTATCCATTGCAGCTGATACTAAAGGAATATTCAGGGAGATATTGCGGGTCAGGCGCGTTGCGAGTGATGTATCACGTGGCAAAACCTGAGAAAAGGCAGGCACCAGCAACACATCGTCGAAGGTGAGCGCGGTTTGAATTAAACGCATAAAAAGCTCCGGGCGCAAAGAGAGATTATACGATGCCAGACAAGGACTTTTTTGATCATCAAATGTCAAAAACCCCTAAAATGCGTGACCATATTTGGCTACTAATGAAATTAATCATTAAATCAGACCACAAACTAAACATTACTTTCTATTTATCTTAAAGATTTTCTATAAAAATGACACAAGAAAACATGCTCGCGAACTGGATAAAAGAAGAAGAAAAGCTACTCAGCGCCATGTCAAACGGACGACTGGTAGGGCACCTGAATCAGGAAAAGGTCGCGGGGCTGACAGGACTCGAGGTCATGCAAGCAGTTATTCGGGGAGATTTGCCCAATGGCAACATGGCTACAACCATGAACTACATGATTATGGAAGCCTCACCCGGTCATGCCGTCGTCCAGGGCAATCCAACTGAAAGCGTATTGAATGTGCAAGGCTTCGTACACGGTGGATGGTTTGCCACCATCATGGATGCAGCCGTTGGAAACTCGATTCACACGATGCTGCCGCCAGGAAAAGGCTATACAACGCTGGATCTCAGCGTAAAAATGACCCGCGCCCTGCTTCCAACAGTTGGACGCGTGCGTGCAATTGGACGGGCGATTCAGGTTGGCAGAACCATTGCGATTGCTGAAGGTCGTCTGATTGGTCCAGATGGAAAGCTGCATGCAACGGCAACCACGACATGCATGGTCGTCGATATCAAAAAATAAGCTTTAGCCGATTGACATACGCGCATTCTGGAAAAACCGCATCCAGGGTGAATGCATGCCTCCTGTATCGGCTTGTCCCCAACGCTCTGGAGCCCAGGACATCATGACATTACGTGTAACGCGCTCAGGATGCGGCATCAAAACAGTAAACCGACCGTCAGCCGTTGTCACAGAAGTCAGGCCATTCGGACTGCCATTTGGATTGAACGGATAGGCCTCTGTAGATTGACCGCGATTGTCGACAAACTGTAAGGCACCCAATACTTTCTGGGCATCTCCCTGACGCGAGAAGTTTGCAAATCCCTCACCGTGCGCAACTGCCACAGGAATACGAGATCCCGCCATGCCTTTAAAGAACAGTGATGGTGACTCAAGCACTTCAACCATTGAGTAGCGCGCCTCGTATTTCTCCGATAGATTGCGCGTAAACCTTGGCCAGTTTTCAGCACCCGGAATCATCTTGGCAAGTGCAGCCATCATCTGGCATCCATTACATACACCCAGACCAAACGTATCTGGACGTGCGAAATATTGCGCGAACTGATCAGACAATTGCGAATTAAACAGAATACTGCGTGCCCAGCCCTCGCCTGCACCCAGCACATCACCGTAACTAAAACCACCCACGGCAACAAGTCCCTGGAACAATGACAGATCGACATAGCCAGACTGTAAATCAGTCATGTGTACATCCCAGGCCTCAAAGCCTGCTTTATCAAATGCCCAGGCCATCTCAACTTGGCTGTTGCAGCCTTGTTCACGCAAAATGGCAACGCGTGGCTTGGCACCAATATTGATAAATGGCGCGGCAATATTGTCCTGTGGGTCAAAATTCACAAGGGGAGACAAGCCAGGATCGGTCAGGTCTTTCCACACATCAAACTCTGCCTGCGCACATGCAGGGTTATCTCGCAGTGAAGCGATGCGATAGCTCACATCACTCCATACCTGTCCGAGTTGTGCGCGAGGACGTCCCCAGATTTTTTTACCATCGCGGAAAATTTCAATTTCATCCGCTGTATTCAATGAACCGATTACATGGGAAAACTTTGACATACCCGCTGCGCGTAAAACCTGTAAGACTGCATCACGTTCAGCAGCAGGTACCTGAATCACTGCACCGGCTTCTTCATTAAACAAGGCTCTCAGAGTCAACTCATCACGCTGCACAGTTACTTGCGCAGGTCGGATGTTGTAATCACCCCAATCTGAAGCATGCGCATCAATCGTCAGCATATCGAGATTAAGAGATACACCTGTATGACCGGCAAAAGCCATTTCGCAAATCGTTGCAAAAAGACCGCCATCCGATCGATCGTGATATGACAACACAACACCTGAGTCAGCCAAGGCACGGATCGTCACGAAAAAAGCACGCAAGGACTCTGCATCGTTCAGATCAGGTGTCTGCTCACCAATCTGATTACATACCTGAGAAAGTATCGACGCGCCCATTCGCTGACGCCCCTGCCCCAGATCGATCAATATCAGGCTCGTAGGTCCAACATTTGTCTTTAATTCTGGTGTGAGAGTGTTGCGCACGTCCTTGACGGGTGCAAACGCTGTCACGATTAATGAAACGGGCGAAACAACCTTGCGATTTTCACCCTCCTGATCCCAGGTTGTCTGCATCGACAAAGAGTCTTTACCAACAGGGATGGACAAGCCAACTTGCTGGCACAACGTACTGACAGCGGATACTGTGTCAAACAACGCGGCATCCTGACCGGGTGCGCCACATGCTGCCATCCAGTTCGCCGACAACTTGATGTCCTCGAGACGAACAACATCCGCAGCAGCGAGGTTGGTCAGCGCCTCAGCGACAGCCATACGACCTGAAGCCGCCGCATCGATCACGGCCAGTGGTGTGCGCTCACCCATCGCCATGGCTTCGCCACGTGTACCGTCATGGTCGGCTAAGGTCACCGCACAATCTGCAACAGGAACTTGCCACGGTCCGACCATCTGGTCACGACTCGACAAGCCACCTACAGTTCGATCACCGATCGTAATGAGAAACGTTTTATTTGCAACAGTCGGATGCTGCAGCACGCGGGTTGCGGCATCATCGAGACTAATGACAGTCAGATCAAGTGGCTCGGACACACCTGGCAAGCGTTTCACATCACGCGTCATGCGTGGTGGCTTGCCGAGGATGACATCAATCGGCACATCGACTGGTCTTGTCTCAGTAACGGGATTAGGCGAGTCGATACCTGGCAAGCCCTCGCCATTAAACACGCGCAGCTGGCGCTCTTCTGTGGCCACACCGATCACCGCAAAGGGGCAACGCTCACGATCTGCAATTTCTTTGAAGCGCTCAAGGTCGTGCGGCAAGACCGATAAAACATAACGCTCTTGAGATTCGTTACTCCAGATTTCTGCCGGAGACATGCCGGATTCTTCGAGCGGTACTCGCTTGAGCTCAAAAGTTGCACCACGCCCTGCATCATTGACTAGCTCTGGGAATGCATTGGACAAACCACCTGCACCCACGTCATGGATTGCAATAATGGGGTTATCAGCACCTTGCTGCCAGCAACGATCAATGACCTCCTGGGCACGGCGTTCAATCTCAGGATTACCTCTCTGAACAGAGTCGAAATCCAGTGCGGCGGTATTGGTACCAACAGACATGCTTGATGCTGCGCTGCCTCCCATACCGATACGTAAACCCGGTCCGCCAAGCTGGATCAATAATGCCTGAGGTGGAATAACGTTCTTTTTCGTCTGGCCGGCATCAATGCTCCCCAAACCACCTGCGATCATGATCGGTTTGTGATAACCCCAACGCGTACCGCCAGCAGTCTGCTCATAGGAACGGAAATATCCAAGCAAGTTTGGACGTCCAAATTCATTATTGAAAGCGGCTGCGCCCAGAGGGCCATCAATCATGATCGACAACGGACTGGCTATCCGGTCTGGACTTCCGTGGTGATCTGATTCCCATGGGCGAACGGCATCGTCGAGTTGCAAATGCGACACAGTAAATCCAGCCAGACCTGCTTTAGGTTTTGAACCACGGCCGGTTGCACCCTCATCGCGAATTTCACCACCTGCTCCCGTCGCGGCACCTTCAAAAGGCGCAATTGCGGTTGGGTGATTATGCGTTTCAACCTTCATGACGGTGTGAACCATCGTGGGATGCGCCTCATAAACCGGAGCAACCTCATTGGTTGGATTAGAAGCCTGGAAACGCAGCGCCTCACCACCTTGCATGATGGCCGAGTTATCCGAATAGGCCACGATCGTCCCGAGCGGTTGCGCCGCATGCGTTTCACGAATCATGCCGAACAGTGTTTTGGGTGTAGACACACCATCAATGACCCACTGGGCATTGAATATTTTGTGACGACAGTGCTCGCTGTTGGCTTGCGCAAACATCATGAGCTCAACGTCTGTGGGGTCACGTCCCAGATCGGTAAAAGACTGGGTCAGATAATCGATCTCATCATCTGAAAGAGCCAGTCCAAGTGCGGTATTAGCCTCCAGAAGAGCGGCCTTGCCTAGTCTGACAACGGGAACCGTCTGCATTGGCTTGCCAGGCAACGAAGCAAATAATGCCTGGGGATCAAAATGCTGATCGACCACCGTTTCAGTCATACGGTCATGTAGACAAGAGGCCGCAAGCCTGAGCATTTCTGAATCAAGTTTTTTTGTTTTGAGCCAGTTACTTTCAGGAATCAGGGTGTATTTGACCCCCCGCTCCATGCGTCGGACAGTAAAAAAACCACAATTGTGCGCGATATCCGTTGATTTGCTGGCCCAGGCGCTGATCGTTCCGAGTCGTGGGAAAACCTGTAATACAACACCAGTGGACGCATCCGGATGCGGGACATGGGGATTGCCATAGTCAAGCAGCTGATTCAAACGCTCGTGCGTCTGGGCGTCAGGGGCTTCATCACACCAGACAAAATGCTCATAACGTGCCTGAATGGCCGCAATGGGTAACCCAAGAGCTTTCATTCGTGCCAAAAGGCGCTCTTGGCGAAAGGTGGACAAAACTGACGAGCCGGGGATGTGCAGGATATGGGACACAGTGTTGATCGCGTGGCAGCAGATAGGGGAAAACACGCATTTTAGCCTTCAACAGCACTAAATAGGGGTGAATCCCTCTTGATCGTTGCTATGATACGAACCGAAACTAATCTTTAGGAGACAGCTATGACCATAACAAGACGTAATCTGCTGGCAGGTGCTGGCGCTGGCGCCATCGCCATGGCAGCACCACTTCGCAGTGTCTGGGCTCAGTCAAAGGCTGAGTTTTCCTACAAATACGCTAATAACTTGCCGATCACGCACCCAATGAACATTCGCGCCAAAGAAATGGCTGATGCCATTCTTGCCGAAACCAATGGCCGCGTTGAAATTCGTATTTTCCCAAGCAGCCAGCTTGGTTCAGACACCGATATGCTGAGCCAGGTTCGTAACGGCGGTGTAGAGTTTTTCACTCTCTCTGGCCTGATTCTGGCAACACTTGTGCCTGCATCTTCCATCACCGGCATCGGCTTTGCCTTTAAAGACTACAACGAAGTCTGGAAAGCGCTGGATGGTGATCTGGGTGCGCATGTGCGTAAAGAGATTGGCAAAGCCAACCTGGTCGCAATGGATAAAATCTGGGACAATGGTTTTCGCCAGATTACATCATCGACCAAACCTATACAGACAGCCGATGACCTGAAAGGCTTCAAAATTCGCGTTCCCGTGTCACCACTCTGGACCTCAATGTTCAAAGCGTTCGACTCGGCACCTGCATCGATCAACTTCAACGAAGTCTACAGCGCGCTGCAGACCAAAATCGTTGACGGTCAGGAAAACCCACTGGCCATTATCGATACCGCCAAACTGAACGAAGTACAGAAATACTGTTCTCTCACCAATCATATGTGGGATGGATTCTGGTTCCTGGCGAACAAACGTGCCTGGGAAAAACTGCCTGAAAACCTGCGCAACATCGTTGCTAAAAATATCAACGCCGCTGGAATGAAAGAGCGTGCTGATGTCGAAGCAATGAACGCAGGTTTGCAAAAAGGTCTGACAGAAAAAGGAATGGTATTTAACAACACGACACCTGACTCATTCCGTAACCGTCTGCGTCAGGGTGGCTTTTACTCTGAGTGGAAAGGCAAGCTCGGTGATGAGGCCTGGTCGATGCTTGAGCGCTACAGCGGCAAGCTCGCCTGAGCGGAGAAATAATCTGCAGGTTCATCGCTCATTGCGGATGACTTGCAGTAAAAATCCATTACAAAAATATTCGGGTGTTCGCACGTGCGTACACCCGAATATTTATTTAAGAATGATGAAAGGCTATTACCATGACTACAGATATCAACCAAGTCGAGTTGAGTCCCGCAACCGCTGTTAAAAATAACGCACTTATATCCAGACTGATCAAGCCTCTGGAACTTATCAGTGCAGCGTTGCTGACAGTTATTGTCGTGATGTTACTGGTTGGTGTTGTATCGCGTTATGTATTCTCATTACCGATTATCTGGATTGATGAAGTCGTATCGATTTCATTTTTATGGTTAGCCATGCTGGGCTCGGCCATTGCGATGCATCGTAATGAACACCTTCGACTGACATTATTTTTACAGATGATGCCGGAGAAATTACGTAATTTTGTACATGCACTCGCTTTAGTCGCCATCGCTGCTTTTCTCCTGGCACTCGTACACCCTGCGATTGAATATGCGCAAGACGAGTGGTTCGTCACCTCTCCTGCCTTGAATATTCCAAACAGTTTCCGAGTATCTGCTCTAGCGTTCGGCATTATCAGCATGCTCGTTGTTCTAGCAACCTATGCAACGCAGACAGTCACTAAAGCGAACTTGTTAGCAGCGGTCGTGGTGGTCGCGGTCATGGCCTGGTTATGCTGGAAATTTTCTTCACAGCTCACGGATATCGGTCTCTACAATATTCTGATTTTTCTGGTCATCCTTGTCGCGCTATGTCTAGTCGCAGGCGTACCGATCGCCTTTTGTTTTGGTCTCGGAGCCATGTGTTATCTGGCTTTTTCAACTACCGTCCCACTGATGGTGGTCATTGGCCGTATGGACGAAGGGATGTCCAGCCTGATTCTTGTGTCAGTGCCGATTTTCGTATTGCTCGGTTGCGTGCTGGATGCAACAGGTATGGGTAAAGCAATTGTGGACTTCCTGGCATCACTTTTGGGACATATCAAAGCAGGTATGTCGTATGTGTTGCTAGGCTCACTTTTTATCGTGTCTGGTATTTCCGGCTCAAAAGTCTCTGACATGGCGACCATCGCGCCTGCTTTGTTTCCTGAAATGAAGCGCCGGGGGCACAAACCCCGCGAGATGATTGCCCTGCTGGCAACGGGCGCTGCGATGGCTGATACGGTTCCACCCAGTATTGTTCTAATCGTATTGGGCTCTGTTGCTGGCGTGTCAATCGCAGGATTATTTCAAAGTGGCATTGTGATTGCGGGTGTGTTGCTGCTCGCCTTAGTTGCTCTGGCCCGCTGGAAAGCTCGCCATGAAAAAATGGATGATGTGAGTCGTCCAAAACTAAAAGTCATCTGGGGCTCGCTTCTGATTGCTGGTCCTGCGCTGGTGCTGCCTTTCCTGATTCGTAGTGCGGTCGGTGGCGGTGTGGCCACAGCAACAGAAGTCTCTACCATCGCCGTGCTCTATGCAATGGTGATCGGTCAGGTACTGTACGGTGGCATTGGCTGGAAAAAAGTCTACGCCATGCTGGTCGAAACTGCAGCCTTAAGCGGAGCCATCCTGTTGATCCTTGGTACAGCCTCATCGATGGCATGGGCCATTACACAAAGCGGAGTGGTACAAAGTCTGTCGCAATTTCTGACAACCCTGCCCGGTGGTGTGGCTGCCTTCATGATTGTAACAATCCTGGTATTTCTGATTCTGGGATGTTTGCTTGAGGGCTTACCGGCGATTCTGATTCTGGCGCCCATCATGTTCCCCATCGCTAAAAAGCTGGGAATACACGATATTCATTACTCGATGGTTGTTGTAACTGCCATGAATATCGGCCTGATGATGCCACCGATCGGTGTTGGCTTTTATGTGGCCTGTCGTATCGGAGATGCCTCACCGGATGATGTCATGGGTGCGATATGGCCTTATATCATTGCGCTGTTGGTCGGATTGATCGCAATTGCAGCGGTTCCCTGGTTCTCTACAGTGGCACTTTAAAAAATAAGAACTTCAGTATTGAAGAGATCCGTCCGCTCGTAAAATTGCCGCCTTGGTGAAACTCACCAAGGCGGCATGACTACACAACATATTTATACAGGCTATTTCTTTCGCACAGGTGGCAAATCAGTGCAATGGCCTTCCGCTGCCTCGGCCGCCAACCCTACCGACTCACCGAGCGTAGGATGTGGATGAATCGTTTTACCGATATCCACCGCATCAGCACCCATCTCGATCGCTAGCGCAACCTCACTGATAAGATCACCTGCGTGCGTGCCGACAATACCGCCACCGAGAATCTTGTGTGTTGTCGCGTCAAACAAGAGCTTTGTGAAGCCTTCATCACGACCATTGGCAATCGCGCGACCTGAAGCGGCCCAGGGGAACATACCTTTGGTAATCTGGATGCCCTGCTTTTTGGCATCGTCCTCTGTCAGGCCCACCCACGCCACCTCTGGATCCGTATAGGCAACTGACGGAATCACGCGTGCATCAAAGTAGCTTTTCTGACCCGCGGCAACTTCAGCGGCAACATGTCCTTCGTGAACAGCTTTATGCGCCAGCATAGGTTGGCCCACGATATCGCCGATCGCAAAAATATTTGGAACATTAGTGCGCATCTGGCGATCAACTTCAATGAAGCCACGATCTGTGACGATCACACCAGCCTTATCCGCTGCAATTTTCTTGCCATTCGGTGTGCGACCAACCGCTTGCAATACGAGATCGTAGCGTTGGGGTTCCTTAGGCGCGCCCTCGCCTTCAAATGTGACGTAAATACCGTCTTTCTTGGCAACCGCTGCGACCGTTTTGGTTTTCAGCATCAGATTGTCAAATCTTGGGGCATTCATCTTTTGCCAGACTTTGACCAGATCACGGTCAGCGCCTTGCATCAGACCATCTTGCATTTCAACAACGTCAAGACGTGCACCGAGTGCTGAGTAAACAGTCCCCATTTCCAAACCAATAATGCCACCACCCACGATCAGCATTTTCTTTGGAATGCTGCGTAATAACAGTGCGCCTGTCGAGTCAACTACACGATCGTCTTCCGGCATGAAAGGCAGTTTTACTGACTGACTGCCAGCCGCGATAATGGCCTGACCGAACTCAATGGTCTGTGTACCGGCATCGGTCTTCACCGTCACGTGATTCGCACTGACAAACTCGCCAACACCCTGCACTACAGTCACTTTGCGGGCTTTGGCCATGCCGGCCAAACCACCTGTGAGCTTGCTGATCACGCCGTCTTTAAAGGCACGCAGCTTATCCAGATCGATCTTGGGTTTACCAAAAGAGATGCCATGGTCAGCGAGCGCCTGTGCTTCTTCCATCACCGCTGCCGTGTGCAGCAACGCTTTAGAAGGAATGCAACCCACGTTCAGACATACACCACCGAGCGTTGCGTAACGCTCGATCAGGATGACATTAAGACCCAAATCCGCTGCACGGAATGCTGCGGAGTAACCGCCAGGGCCTGCGCCGAGGACTAACAGGTCACATTTAGAATCAACTTTGCCAGCGTAAGCAGCGACTTTGGGCGCAACGGCTACAGATGCAGCTACTGGTGTGGGGGATGAAGCCGGTGCTGCAGATCCCGTTGAAGCGGGGGTTGAAGCTGCAGGCGTTGCGTTTGATGCAGGAGCGGTCGACGCAGGAGCCGGTACGGAGGCAGGAGCTGAGGTCGCTGCAGAAGCGCTACTCCCAACAGCATCGACCTGCATAATCACCGAGCCCTGCTTGACCTTGTCACCGACTTTAACGGAAATGGTTTTCACTACCCCAGCGTGCGAGGAAGGAATCTCCATAGAGGATTTATCGGACTCTACAGTAATCAAACTTTGTTCAGCTTTGACCGTATCGCCAACCGCCACCAGGACCTCGATTACATCAACCGAGTCAAAATCACCAATGTCCGGAATTTGAATATCAACAATGTTGCTCATCATGATCCCTTACAGTGCGATGCGACGGAAATCCGCCAGCAAACTGCCAAGATAGGCATTGAAACGCGCAGCCGAGGCACCATCAATGACACGGTGATCGTAAGACAGCGACAAAGGCAATGTCAGCTGAGGCACGAATTGCTTTCCGTCCCAGACGGGTTTCATGAAAGAACGAGACACCCCAAGAATAGCGAGCTCTGGTGCATTAATAATCGGCGTAAAGTTCGTGCCGCCAATGCCACCTAACGAGGAAATCGAGAAACAACCGCCCTGCATTTCGCCGGGAGAGAGTTTTCCGTCACGTGCTTTTTTAGCTAAGTCACTACTTTCGCGAGCCAGTTCGAGGATGCCCTTTTTATCCGCATCACGGATGACAGGCACGACCAGACCATTCGGTGTGTCTGCGGCAAAGCCGATGTTGAAGTACTGCTTGAGAATGAGGTTATCACCATCAAGTGAGGCATTGAATTCGGGGAATTTTTTCAGTGCCGCAACAACAGCTTTGATCAGGAAAGCGAGCATCGTGACTTTAACGCCAGACTTTTCGTTTTCTTTGTTCAAGGTTACGCGTAAATCTTCCAGACCTGTAATGTCCGCTTCGTCATTATTCGTGACGTGCGGGATCATGACCCAATTACGATGCAAATTGGCACCAGAGATTTTCTTGATACGCGACAAGGGCTGAGGAGTGATCGCACCAAATTTTGTGAAATCTACTTTAGGCCATGGCAACAGGTCGATCCCACCACCAAGCGATGTCCCAGCTGTTTGTGATGATGCACCCGCACCACCAGCCAGAGCCTGTTTCACAAAGTTCTGAATATCTTCCTGAACGATACGACTTTTAGGACCTGAACCTGTAATGCGGGTCAGATCCACGCCGAGTTCACGCGCGAACTTACGAACGGAAGGTGAAGCATGTGGAAGATTAGCTGTGGACACGGGCATTTCAAGTTTGCCTGCTGTGGGGAGTACCACAGCAGCCAAGGAAACGCCTGCGGCAGAAGCCACAGCAGCGTTAGCCGGTGCGGCAACAGGTGCGGGCGTCGATACAGCAGCGACAGGAGCCGGTGCCGTAGGTGCAGCAGCCGTGGCTGGTGCAGACGCAACAGCAGCCAGCGCGGGCGCAGCAGCTTCAGAGGAGGCCTCAACAGACAGCACGACGCTGCCCTGTTTGACCTTGTCACCGACTTTGACATCAATCGATTTCACCACACCGCCATGCGACGCCGGGATCTCCATCGAGGCCTTATCGGACTCTACCGTTATCAGGCTCTGTTCCGCCTTAACGACATCACCCACTTTAACTAATACCTCAATGACTTCAACAGACTCGAAGTCGCCTATGTCTGGTACCTGAATAGCAATAATGTTGCTCATGATTATTTTCTCTCTCAAGCGTACTGAGGATTGGCTTTGTTTGGATCGATGCCGTATTTCTTGATGGCTTCGGCGATGCGGGCGACAGGCACACTGCCCTCATCAGCCAGCGCGCGCAGGGTTGCCAGCACGACGTAGTGGCGATCCACCTCAAAGTGCTCACGCAGCTTTGAACGGAAATCCGAACGACCGAAACCATCGGTGCCCAGCACTTTGAAATCGCGGCCACGTGGAATGAATTGACGAATCTGATCCGAAAACAATTTCATGTAGTCAGTCGAAGCAATGATCGGGCCTTCGGTCTTGGCTAACTGTGCCGTGACATAAGGCACCTGTGCCTTAGCCGTAGGATGCAACAGGTTGTGGCGCTCGCAGTCCAGACCTTCACGACGCAATTCTGTAAAGCTCGTCACACTCCAGATATCAGCCGACACGCCCCAGTCTTTTTCCAGTAACTCGGCACCTGCCATGACTTCACGCAGTATCGTGCCCGAACCCATCAACTGCGCACGCAGTTTGGATTTACCACCCTTTTTCAGGCGATACATACCTTTGATGATGCCGTCTTCGTCGCCTTTTGTCAGACCCGGCTGCTCATAGTTTTCATTCATTACCGTGAGGTAGTAATACACGTTTTCCTGATCTTCAACCATACGCTTGAGGCCATGCTGAATAATGACAGCCAGCTCATGCGCAAAGGTTGGGTCGTATGAAACGCAATTCGGAATGGTCGATGAAAAAATATGGCTATGGCCGTCTTCGTGCTGCAGACCCTCGCCGTTTAGCGTTGTACGGCCTGCCGTTCCGCCGAGCAGGAATCCGCGCGCCTGCATATCACCTGCAGCCCAGGCCAGATCACCAATACGCTGGAAACCGAACATTGAGTAGTAGATGAAGAACGGGATCATTATCCGGTTGTTCGTCGAATATGACGTTGCTGCAGCAATCCAGGAGCTGAAAGCACCCGCTTCGTTAATACCTTCCTGGAGCAACTGACCATCGGCCGACTCCTTGTAGTACATCACCTGGTCTTTATCGACAGGGATGTACTTCTGGCCTTCAGGTGCGTAAATTCCGATCTGGCGGAACAAGCCCTCCATACCAAAGGTACGTGACTCATCAGCAAGAATTGGCACGACGCGCGGACCAATGTCCTTGTCTCGCAAAATCTGATTCAACACACGCACGAATGCCTGTGTTGTTGAAATCTCGCGCCCTTCCGCGGTAGGCTCCAACACGGGACGAAATACTTCGAGCGCAGGTGCTTTGAGGTGTTCGTCTGCTTTGGTGCGGCGCTTAGGCAGGTATCCACCCAGTGCTTTACGGCGCTCATGCAGATACAACATTTCTGGCGAGTCTTCTGCAGGCTTGAAATAAGGAATCTTCTCAAGCTGATCATCTGGCACAGGAATGCCATAACGATCGCGGAACTCGCGGATTGTTTCAATATCAAGTTTTTTCTGTTGATGCGAAGGGTTTTTAGCCTGCACCGCATCACCCACACCATAGCCCTTGATTGTTTTGGCAAGAATGACCGTTGGCTGACCCGTGTGCTGCGAGGCTGCAGAGAAAGCCGCGTAGACTTTATATGGGTCATGGCCACCGCGATTCAAACGCCAGATATCGTCATCACTCATTCGTGACACCATCTCAAGCAACTTGGGATGCTTACCAAAGAAATGATCGCGGACAAACTTTCCATCATTGGCTTTGAAAGCCTGATATTCACCGTCAACGGTGTCTTCCATGATCTTGCGCAGGATGCCTTCTTTATCGCTCGCAAGCAATGGATCCCAGTAACCGCCCCAGATCAACTTGATCACGTTCCAGCCACTGCCGCGGAAATCACCTTCGAGTTCCTGAATAATTTTTCCATTGCCTCGCACAGGTCCGTCAAGACGCTGCAAATTACAATTGATCACGAAGATCAGATTGTCGAGTTTTTCACGTGAAGCCAGGCTGATCGCACCGAGTGATTCGGGCTCGTCCATTTCACCATCGCCACAAAAAACCCAGACTTTACGTTTGCTGGTGTCAGCGATGCCGCGTGCGTGCAGATACTTTAGAAAACGTGCCTGATAAATTGCCATCAACGGACCTAGACCCATTGATACTGTTGGAAACTGCCAGAACTCAGGCATCAATTTGGGATGTGGATATGACGACAATCCCTTGCCATCGACTTCCTGTCGGAAATGGTTAAGCTGATCTTCGGTCAGACGTCCTTCCAAGTAAGCGCGACCATACACACCAGGCGACGAGTGTCCCTGAAAATAGACTAGATCACCGCCACGCTCGGGAGTATCTGCGTGCCAGAAATGATTTTGACCACAACCAATAATCGTTGCAAGCGATGCAAACGAAGCAATGTGACCGCCCAGATCCCCACCATCAGGCGGGTTGTGTTTATTTGCCTTCACCACCATAGCCATCGCATTCCAGCGAATGTAGCTGCGTATGCGCGCCTCGAGTTCCTGATTACCAGGATGCACGGGCTCAAGACCTGCAGGGATCGTGTTCTGATATGCCGTATTCGGCGAAAAAGGAATATTCGCACCCGAGCGTCTGGCCAGATCTGTTAACCGCTCTAACAAGTAATGTGCACGTTCAGGCCCCTCCCGATCCAGGACAGCAGCAAGTGCATCCAACCACTCTTGCGTCTCTAAATTATCTTCGTCATTTGTGGCGTTGAATGCGGCAGCTTGTGGTGCCATAACAATCTCCTGAGTCGGTAGGCAATCTGATATGTAAGCCTACTTGTTTTTCGGTATTTTGCGCATTCTATGTACATATGGATTACCCGGCAAGCTAAATTTCACGTTACGGTATTGATTTTCACATTATGAAATGTGAAAACTTTATATCCCGTCTAAAATAGGCCATCTGTGGATATCCCTAATGTCGTCTGCGCCTAAATCAGTTATAGCTACCCCCTTTCACGACCACGCGCGTTTGCGTCGTCGCAGATGGTATTGGCTGACCCCAATGCTCGTACTGGTTCTATATGCCTGCGTGATGGGTGTATTTTTCTGGCTGCAGCGATTGCATGATGGCAGCGTCATGTTTGTAACGATTGATCAGGAGGTCAGACAAAACCGCCTGATAGGTGTGGTGCTTGCGCTGTCTGTCGTGATTGTCATCGCTTTGCTGATGCTGTGGCGCTACACGCGCTATCGATCCGAAGCAGAAGCAGCCTTGATTGCTGAGACGGGTTTTCGTCGCGCGATGGAAAACTCGATGTCAACTGGCATGCGGGTGCTGGATCTTGAAGGTCGTATCGCTTATGTCAACCCGGCGTTCTGCCGGATGATCGGATGGAACGAAGCAGATCTGATCGGACGCATGCCACCCTTCCCTTACTGGGTACCCGGCCGACACGAGTCTCACCAGCAAACACTGGATAACGTGCTGACGGGTAAAACGCCAAGTAGCGGTCTGGAGCTCGAGGCGCAGCGACGAGACGGCTCGCGGTTTAATGCGCGCATGTACGTATCGCCATTACGCGATCCAAACGGGACCCAAATCGGCTGGATGACCTCCATGACCGACATTACCGAACCTAAACGTATCCGCGAGGCACTCACGGCTGCACACGAACGTTTCATGACCGTCCTTGAGGGACTGGATGATGCGATATCCGTTACCGCAGACACAAACGACGGTCTGGAACTTTTATTTGCAAACCGTACCTATCGCCGCTTTTTTGGTGCGCAGACCAATGGTCACGATGAGCTGTTAGCAGGCAGACGAGGTCGGTACACCGATGAGTCAGTAGAGATTTATTCCTCTTCTGTCCAAAGATGGTTTGAAGTGCAACACCGCATGCTGGCATGGACTGACGGGCGTCGGGTGCGATTACAGGTCGCACGTGACATTACCGAACGGCGCCACCACGAAGAAGCCTCGCGAATTCAGCAAGAAAAAATCCAACTCACCAGTCGTCTGACCACGATGGGTGAGATGGCCTCGTCTCTGGCGCACGAACTCAATCAGCCGCTAACAGCGATTACCAATTACAGTATGGGCGCAGTCGCCATGGTCAAAGCCGGACATACAGATCTGAACACGTTACTACCGGCTCTGGAAAAAGCAGCCTCCCAGGCTCAGCGCGCAGGAAAAATTATCAGCCGTATCAGAGATTTTGTTAAGCGTAGCGAGCCTCGACGCCAGCCAATCCAGATCGATACGGTGGTTGAAAACGCGATCAGTCTGGCCGAGATTCATGCGCGTAAACGTCAGATCGTGATTGAGCGACAGATTCCGGATAATTTGCCAGACGTGCTCGCCGATCCGATCCTGATTGAACAAGTACTGTTGAATCTTTTAAAAAACGGACTTGAATCGATGGATCAATCCGAAATTGGCAATCTTGTTGTCAGTGTGAAAAAACACGACGACCAGATTGAAGTCGGTGTAATGGATCGCGGTCATGGATTGACTGATCCCGAACGACTGTTTGAACCATTTTTCAGCACTAAAACAGAAGGCCTCGGAATGGGGCTTAATATCTGTCGAACCATCATAGAATCACATCACGGTCGTCTGTGGGCAGCTAACAACCCAGCAGGCGGTACGGTTTTTCGCTTTACACTGCCATGTGCCGACCAACAACCGGCACCCCAGCACAATTAGTCCGAGGAGTTACCTGTATGAGCACACCCCAAACCGCCAGTACTGTTTACATCGTAGATGACGATGAAGCCGTCCGTGACTCCTTACGCTGGTTACTCGAAGCCAATGGCTACCGCGTCAGGGCTTATCCAAGCGGTGAAAGCTTTCTTGCCGAATTCATGGACAATCAACCTGGCGTGCTGATCGTCGATGTGCGGATGCCTGGCATGAGTGGCCTTGAACTTCAGGAGCAACTGATCGTTCGACAGTCAACGATGCCAATCGTATTCATTACCGGTCATGGTGATGTACCGATGGCGGTCTCGACGATGAAAAAAGGCGCGATTGATTTCCTTGAAAAGCCCTTCAATGAAACAGATTTACGTGAAATCGTGACACGTATGTTTGAGCAAGCGAATCAACGCTTGTCGCAAGCGCAGGCCCAACGTTCGCACGATGCAATGATTGCTCGTCTCACCGCACGTGAACAACAGGTACTTGAGCGCATCGTGGCCGGCCGTTTGAATAAACAGATCGCTGACGACTTGGGCATCAGCATTAAAACAGTTGAGGCACATCGCGCAAACATCATGGAAAAGCTACAAGTCACAACAGTCGCTGATCTGATGAAAGTCGCGCTGGCCAAGTCTGAGGTGAGTGCATGACCGCACGTTTGATTGATGGTGCAAAGCTTGCTGCCACGATTCGCGAAGAAGTCGCCCAGCGTGCCGCAGCGTTGACAGCAAAGGGCCTACAGCCTGGACTTGCAGTCATCGTAGTGGGCAGTGACCCAGCATCTCAAGTCTACGTACGTAACAAAGTTACTGCCTGCGAAAAAGCCGGTTTACATTCTGTACTCGAAGCTTACCCTGCGACCATTACACAATCTGAATTGCTTGATCGAGTCAAAGCACTCAATGCGGATCCTAAGATTCATGGCATCCTGGTTCAACTCCCCTTACCTGCCCATATCGACTCGCATCTTGTTATTGAAACAATAGCTGCAGCAAAAGATGTTGACGGCTTTCATGTGAGCAATGCTGGTCTGCTCATGACCGGCAAACCGCTTTTCAGACCTTGTACACCTTACGGTGTGATGAAAATGCTGGAATCCGAGCATGTTGAAATTCGCGGCGCAGTCGCTGTCATTGTTGGCGCCAGCAACATTGTTGGTAAACCGATGGCGATGTTGCTACAGAGCGCTGGAGCGACTGTCACCATCTGCAATTCAAAAACACGTGACCTCGGCTGGCATACCCGCCATGCTGATATCGTTGTCGTCGCAACAGGTAAACCGCGCATGGTTGATGGCAGCATGATCAAACCCGGTGCAGTTGTGATTGATGTTGGTATTAATCGCCTGCCTGATGGCAAGCTTTGTGGCGATGTCGATTTTGAAAGTGCCAGAGAAGTTGCATCCGCCATCACGCCCGTCCCAGGTGGCGTCGGTCCGATGACCATCGCGATGCTGCTTGTCAATACCATCGAAGCAGCAGAGCGGACCTTACAGTCCAAATAAAAAGTACCCCGAAGGAATCAAATGTCTAAGCACAGCAACCCGCTCCTGGTATCGATGGATAGCCTAGTGGATTACGCATCCATTCAACCCGAGGACATCAAACCTGCGATTGAGCAGCTAATGGAGCGTGCGCGAACAGCTGTAAACGATGCAGCCAACCCAGAACTCCCTGCAACCTGGGACGCTATCGTCGCCCCGCTTGATGCGGCGTCAGAGCCTCTCTGGCGCGCCTGGTCGATCGCCGGCAATCTGAACTCGGTTGTCAACACACCTGAATTGCGCGATGCCTATAACGCTATGCTCGGTCCGATCAGTGAATTTTCTACCTGGATCGGTCTGAATGAAGGACTCTACAAGCAATACCAGCGTTTACGTGCAGTGCCCGATTTCAACCAGTGGTCTCAGGCCAGAAAGCGCATTATTGAGTTGGCATTACGAAATTTCAAACTCAGTGGCGTGGAGCTCATGGGCGAGGACCGCACGCGGTACGCTACGCTATCAGAAAAACAATCTCAGGTTTCTCAGAAATTCTCTGAAAATGTAATGGATGCCAAGGATGGCTGGTCCTTGATCATTGATGACATCAAACGTCTGGACGGCGTGCCTGACGATGTATTAAGTGCGATTAAAGACACTGAAAGCAACACCTGGAAACTCTCGCTACAAATGCCCTGCTACCTGCCGGTCATGCAATACGCTCACGATCGCGATCTGCGGCATACGCTTTATCGCGCCTATGCTACGGTTGCCTCCGAACACGGCGATGAGGCTTTTGACAACTCAACACTGATCGAAGAATCACTCGCACTCAGATCAGAAGAATCAAAACTGCTCGGTTTTGAACACTTTGCCGCGTTGCGACTCGAGACACGCATGGCAGATACTGCCGAAGAAGTCGTGAGTTTTTTACGACAGCTTGCAGTACGTGCCAAACCTTTTGCTGAAAAAGACCTGGCAGAGCTCAAAGCCTATGCAAAAGATGAACTTGGCCTCAATGACCTGGAGCCCTGGGATGTTGCCTACGCGGCAGAAAAACTGCGCGAGACCCGTTATGCGTATTCGGAAGATGAGGTCAAACAGTATTTCACTGAGCCTCGCGTATTACAGGGATTGTTTGACGTCGTGCATACGCTATTTGCTGTTACCCTCGAACATTGCGACGTCAAAGGCTGGCATCCGGATGTACGCGCAGCCAAGGTAGTCAGTGCGAGCGGTGAGACACTCGGTTATCTGATGATAGATCTGTACGCGCGTCCTGGTAAACAAGGCGGCGCCTGGGTGGATAGTGAGCGCAGTCGACGTCATGTAGGTACCCACATCCAGACTCCTGTTGTGTATCTGACATGTAATTTCGCTAGACCACAAGGCGATCGACCCGCTCTCCTGACACACGACGATGTCATCACGCTGTTCCACGAAAGCGGTCACGCTCTGCATGCGTTGCTCTCAGAGGTCGATGAGCCAGGTGCAGCCGCCTTTGCTGCAGTTGAATGGGATGCGATTGAGTTGCCATCGCAATTCATGGAAAACTTTTGTTGGGAATGGTCTGTGCTACAGCGATTAACCGCGCATGTTGACACAGGCGAGCCTTTGCCGCGCGAGCTCTATGACAGAATGACTGCTGCGCGAAACTTCCAGAGCGGTATGCAGACAGTCCGCCAGATCGAATTCTCTTTGTTCGACATCCTGCTTCACAGTCAGGATAAAGGACTATCAATCGCCGAAGTACTTACCCAGCTCGATCAGGTTCGTGATGAGGTCTCGGTCATGCGACCACCCGCCTGGCACCGTTTCCCGCATAGCTTTTCGCATCTGTTCGCAGGGGGTTATGGCGCGGGCTACTACAGTTACAAATGGGCTGAAGTATTGTCCTCCGATGCCTTCGAAGCTTTTGAAGAAGCGGCTGAACGTGCAGCTGAATCAGCCCACGCAGCAGCACAAACGATCACAGAAACGCCTGTCATGGGTGCGCTAGACCGTGACACGGGACTGCGATTCAAAAAAGAAATCCTGGCTGTTGGTGGTGTTCGACCTGCGGCGGAATCATTTGCAGCGTTCAGAGGGCGTGCACCCCGTATGGATGCTTTATTGCGCCATAGCGGCATGACTGAGCAAGTGAAGTGATGACCCGGGAAATGATCAAAAAAGGACGCGCTCTTGAGCAAGCCATGCTCAAGCGTTTCCTTTCATTCCGCTTCCTTACATTCCTGAAAGCATTTGCCTTTGCAGGTCTTCTGTCACTCACAGCCTGTACAGAGCAGCCAGCGAAATGGGCACTCTATGATGTTTCTGGTCATTTGCCCGATTTGAATTTTTCATTGCAGGCAGCAGGCAACAAGACATTTACACAGGATGATCTGAAAGGCAAAACCGTACTGATGTTTTTCGGCTATGCCAGTTGTCCGGACATCTGCCCGACCACCATGGCCCAGCTAAGCGAAGTGATCGCCAAGCTCGGTGACGAAGCAAAAGACGTTCGCATCATCTTTATCAGTGTCGATCCACATCGAGACACACCAGACATGTTGCAGGCTTATGTTGACGCGTTCAACAAAAACGCGA
>JAUSCY010000010.1 GCA_030650995.1 Sheuella sp.
ATAGGCTTTGCAATTCGGAATCGTTGCCGCATGCAAATGACTTGAGCCATCCTGATGCTGCCAACCTTCGCCACCTAGAGTTGTGCGACCAGACGTTGCACCGAGCAAAAATCCTCTTGGACGCTGATCTGCTGCTGCCCAGATTTGGTCGCCTACGCGTTGAAATCCAAACATTGAGTAGTAAATGTAGAAAGGCAACATCGCCAATCCATGGACGCTGTAGCTTGTCGCGGCGGCTGTCCAGCTGGCGATCGCCCCAGCCTCAGAGATGCCTTCTTCGAGAATCTGGCCATCGAGCGCTTCACGGTAACTGAGTACTGAGCCGATGTCTTCGGGGGCGTAACGCTGACCGACGCTTGAGTAAATGCCAACTTGTTTGAAAAGGTTGGCCATACCAAACGTACGCGCCTCGTCAGCAACGATGGGGACGATGCGCGGACCCAATGCCGGATCTTTGAGCAGGTTACCAAGCATGCGCACAAACGCCATGGTGGTACTCATTTCCTTACCCTCAGCATGCAGCGCAAAAGCACTGTATTGCTTGATATCAGGTACGGGTACGATTTCACATTCTGTATCGCGCTTAGGCAGATAACCGCCCAGGGCTTGTCGGTGCGCCAGTAAGTATTTCATCTCAGGGCTGTCGGCTGCCGGTTTATAGAAAGCGAGTCCGGTTGCCTCTGCATCGCTGAGGGGCAGATTGAAACGATTACGGAATTCGATGAGGTCTGTATCGTCGAATTTTTTATGGCTATGCGTGGTCATTTTCCCCTGACCGGCACTACCCATTCCATAGCCTTTTTTGGTTTGCGCGAGAATGACGGTCGGTTGGCCAGAGTGATTGGTCGCAGCAGCATAGGCGGCGTGGATCTTAACCAGATCATGACCACCGCGCTTGAGTTGATCGATTTGCTCGTCAGTCATTCCCTGAGCGAGACGTGCGAGTTCTTCATTCTGACCAAAAAAATTGTCACGGTTAAAGCGTCCGTCTTTCGCTGCGAAGGTCTGCATCTGACCGTCGACAGTATTGGCAAAGGCGCGCGTCAGCGCACCGGTTATGTCACGTGCGAAGAGCCCGTCCCAGTCGCTGCCCCAGACCAGCTTGATGACATGCCAGCCGGCTCCAATGAATAGTTTTTCCAGTTCATCGATGATGCGACCATTGCCACGCACGGGGCCGTCGAGTCGTTGCAGGTTGCAATTGACGACCCACACCAGATTGTCGAGCCCCTCGCGCGCGGCCAGAGTCAGTGCACTCATTGACTCTGGCTCATCCATCTCGCCATCACCAAAGACGCCCCAGACTTTGCGATTTGAACAGTCCAGTAAATTTCGATGAGTCAGGTAGCGCATGAAGCGTGCATGATAAATAGAGCTGATCGGGCCAATCCCCATCGAGCCCGTCGGGAACTGCCAGAAATCAGGCATTAACCAGGGGTGGGGATAGCTTGACAGCCCGCGTGCACCTTCTGCGGCGGCAGTGATTTCTTGTCTGTAGTGAAGTAAATCGTGTTCAGAAAGGCGGCCCTCAAGATACGCCCGGGCGTATACCCCGGGGGCGCTATGAGGTTGGAAAAAAACCAGATCGCCACGGTGTTGCCCAGCGCCGGTTCCTCTGCGCGCCTGGAAAAAATGATTAAATCCTGTTTCAAACAGATCGGCTGCACTCGCGTAACTGGCGATGTGCCCCCCGAGCTCGCCGTAGGCCTGATTGGCGCGCACCACCATTGCCAGCGCGTTCCATCGCATGATGGAGGCAAGACGCTCTTCGATGGCAAGGTCACCACCAAATACAGGTTGCTGCTCAACAGGAATCGAGTTGATATAGGGAGTGCTGAGCTCAGGTTGCCAGCCGACCTGGTTGGTACGTGCAGTGCGCACCAACTCATCGAGCAGAAACTTTGCCCGTTCCGGGCCTTCGTTGGCGATCACGGTCATCAGGGCTTGTCGCCACTCAGCGGTCTCCTGCGAATCGGTGTCAGGAGAGGTCTCTCGCCAGGAGTTGAGACGGGGATCGATCGAAGCATTCATGATGTGTGCAGTGTCAGAGAGTATGACCACATTCTAATGATTCACGGCAAGCATGGGATGCTTATATCGCACGGTTGAGTGATATTATTTAGCATTAAATTCCGATAATTAGGAATAAACAGAATAATGAACTTAGATTCTATCGATTTAAAGATTCTGGCTGAATTGCAGGCGGATGGAGCGCTCTCTAATATCGAGTTGGCACGGCGTATACATCTGAGCCCGTCACCGTGTCTGGCTCGAGTCAGGGCGCTCGAGTCAGCGGGCGTGATTGACAGGTATGTCGCGATTGCCAATGCCAAAGCGCTCGGGTTGGGTCTGAACGTGTTCATCAGCATCAGCCTGAAAAGTCAGAGCAAAGAGTCACTCGCGCATTTTGAACAGCGTATCAGTGAGCATGATGAGGTCATGGAGTGCTATCTGATGACAGGTGACAGCGATTACCTGATTCGTGTGGCCGTCGCAGATATCGCCGCACTTGAGAAATTTATTCTTGAGCAACTCACGCCCATTCCCGGAATAGAGAAAATCCGTTCGAGTTTTGCACTCAAACAGGTACGTTATAAAACGGCGCTACCAATCCCTGCCCAAACCCACTAAGATCCTCAAAGTCTAGGGATAAAGTCTAAGGAATATCTAATGTTGAAAAAGCTGGTTTTATGTATGGGTCTTGCGACCGCCAATATCTCCCTGGCCTGCACTGCTATTGATATTCAGTCAAAAGATGGTGTCGTGATTGCAGGCCGCACCATGGAGTGGGCCTACGACATGCAATGGCAATTGCTGAGCCTGCCCAAAGGCACAGCCCTCAATTTGACCGCGCCCGCAGATTTGAAGTTACTGGTGATCGCTGAAAAAACAAAATATGCCGTTGTGGGCATAGGACCTGGTGTGATTCCTGGCAATACCTTGCTTGAAGGACAGAACTCTGAGGGCATGGGAATGAGTGGTAACTTCCTGCCCGGCTTTACAAAATATCAGACTGTTACAGCACAAGATAAAAACTATGTATCGATTCTCGACTTCGGTACGTGGGCGTTAGGTAATTTTGCAAACGTGGCCGAACTCAAGGCTGCACTTCCATTAATCAAAGTCTGGGCAGATAGTTCGTTGCCTTCTGGCCCGAAACCTCCAGTTTTGCATTTTGTGTTTACCGACAAAAGCAATGACGGGATGATCGTTGAGTATGTTGATGGCAAGCTTAATATCCATGCCAACGTTGCACACACTCTCACCAATGCGCCGACTTACGACTGGCACGTCACTAACCTGCGTAACTATTTGAATCTGAGCACAATCGGGGCCACTTCGCGCCCAGTCGGCACAGACAATGTCACTCAGCTGGGTCAGGGATCGGCCATGGTGGGTATGCCTGGAGACTACACACCACCGTCGCGATTTGTGCGTGGTGCGTTTTTACGCCATTACGCGACACAGCCCGCCAATGCACAAGAGGCGACGCAACTGATTGGGCACATCCTCAATAACGTCGACATTCCGATTGGCATTGCACAAAGCAAAGAAGGTAATGATGTCATTTCTGATTACACGCAATTTGTGGCGATCAAAGATTTGACCAATAACAAAATGTACGTGACCGATTATGCGCATCGTCTGAATTACGTTGCGCTGGATCTGAATAAGTTATTTGCACAAACTGTTGCGACCAAGATTTTAATTAATGCCTTGCCTTACCCGGCAGCAGCTGATGCGACCGCAAGTCTGATGAAATAAAACCCTGCGTTTAACTATTTGCATACCCCATACTAAAAACAAAGGAGTAGCCCGTGTCGAACAGATATTTAAATAGTTTGCTGATGTTGATTTCCCTGTCATTGTGCGGACCTGCCTGGTCCGCCTGGCCGGAGGATCAGAGTATTGAACTGGTTGTTGGATTTGCTCCGGGTGGTGGTACGGATCTGATGGCGCGCGCCATGGCACCTTACATGGAAAAAAAACTGGGTGGTCGTGCGCGTATCGTTGTGGTCAATAAACCCGGTGCAAGCGGAGAAATTTCTAATACTTATGTTGCACGTGCCAAACCAGATGGCTACACGATTGGTTTTATCAATGTGCCGGGTTTTGTATTTACCCCGATGTATAAAAAGACCGCTTATCAGAACGATGATCTGAGAATTATCGCCCGTGTAGTCGATGACCCGAGTGTGCTGATGGCACGCAAGGATGCAAAATACGGCACCCTTCCAGAGATCGTTGCGGCCTTGAAAAAAGATCCGGGATCTTTGTCTTTTGCAAATAGTGGACGCGGCACCAGTGGTCATTTATCCTTACTTAAGCTGCAGCAGGTCGCAGGATTCAAAGGCACCGACATTGCTTATAAAGGTGCAGGTGAATTTAAAAGCGCATTAATGGGAGGGCATGTTGACTATGCATTCGCCAGCGTCGCTGAGTTTCTCGTTGCTAATAACGATTCAGTACGTGCGATTGCCGTGCTGAGCAATAAACGCTTTGACCCACTCGGTCCGGTTCCAACGGCCTCGGAGCTTGGCTATCCGGCACTGATCAGTTCTGAGCGAGGTATCGCCGCACCTAAAGCAATACCCGATGAAATTGCGCAGCGTCTGCAACAAGCCATCAAAGAGACTATTGAGGATCCCGTATTTGTCGCTGCAGTTAAAAATGATGCTGCCGTGCTGGCTTTCATGCCTGGTGCGCAATGGACGCAATCGCTTGGTGCTATTCGTGAAATGCTTTTACCGTTTGTTCCCGATATGCGGGAATAAATTTGTCAATACTTATCGTTTCAGGTTCTATAGCAAGTATTTTAAGTGAAAACTGGCACAAAACTTGCGTTGCAGTGCAAAATGACTATTCTTTCCCTGTTGCTTTAAAGAACTTTCAAGGAGTTTGTTATGCAAAGTAATTTCATCAAGTACGGTCTGGCCACTCTGGCCGGTGTCGTACTCAGCGGATCCGTGATGGCGCAGGATCTTACCGGCACACTCAAAAAAATCAAAGATACCGGCTCCATTACTATCGGTCACCGTGATGCATCGGTTCCTTTTTCGTATTACGACGATAAGCAACAGGCTGTAGGTTATGCGATGGATATCTGCAACTTTATTGTTGCCGACCTCAAAGCACAGTTAAAGCTACCTAAACTTGAAGTCAAGCTCAATCCAGTCACTTCAGCGACCCGTAGTCCGCTGATCGCTAACGGCACGATAGATCTGGAGTGCGGATCCACCACCAACAATGCTGAGCGTCAAAAGCAGGTCTCCTTTGGTCCGACCTATTATCTGACTGCCAGCCGTTATGTTTTCAAGAAATCCTCTGGCATTACCGATATTGCCAGCTTGAAAGGCAAAACCGTTGTCTCCACAGCCGGTACGACCAATCTTAAACAAGTCTCAGAGGCGAACACCGCTATGAATCTTGGTCTGACCATTCTGACAGCCAAGGATCATCCTGAAGCTTTCCTGATGGTTGAAACAGGACGCGCAGCAGCTTTCGTGATGGATGATATCTTGCTCGCCGGTTTGGTTGCTTCGTCAAAAAATCCTGCTGAATATGTCATTTCAAAAGACGCATTCTCCAAACCAGAGCCATATAGCTTCATGATGGTGCGTGATGATGCCGCTTTCAAAAAGGCAGTCGATACTGCTGTGAACAAGCTCTATAAATCCCCCGAGATGCAGGCACTGTATTCGAAGTGGTTTGAAAAACCGATTCCTCCTAAAGGTCTGGTCATGAATCAGCCCATGACGCCACAGCTGAAAAAGGCTTTAGCGAACCCAACTGATAATCCAGATCCTGCCAGTTATTAATTGCTAGTCCTCTGGGCGCTTGCTCAAGGGAGACATTCCCTTGAGCAAGCGCCCAATTAATATTTAAGTGAGTCATGGCATGAAATACAACTGGAACTGGGGTATTTTGTTTGAAATTTCTCCAGAAGGTAAGGGTACATATCTTGATATGCTGCTCTCTGGTCTGGTGTGGACCCTCACTACGGCTTTTTTTGCCTGGATTCTGGCGTTACTGCTCGGTGTGTGTGTAGGCGTCTTGCGCAGCTTGCCCAATCGTTTTGGCCGGGGCGTTGGCGCTGCCTACGTCGAGTTGTTTCGCAACATTCCCTTGCTCGTGCAGTTGTTCCTTTGGTATTTCGTGATGCCTGAGTTGGTGCCCCAGAAAATGGGGGACTGGCTCAAGCAGCTCCCGAATGCAGCTTTTTACACTGCGGTGGTTGGTTTAGGACTTTTCATGTCTGCCCGTGTTGCCGAGCAGGTTCGCACCGGTATTTTTTCCCTGCCTAAAGGCCAGCAAATGGCTGCGACCGCGCTGGGGATGACGACCGCCCAAACCTATCGCTACATTTTGTTGCCAATAGTGTTTCGCGTGATTTTGCCGCCACTCACTTCCGAGTTACTCAATACGATTAAAAATACATCTGTTGCACTAACAATCGGGCTGATGGAACTGACAGCGCGTGCACGATCCATGCAGGAATTTTCTTTTCAGGTGTTTGAGGCCTTTACCGTTGCGACCATTCTTTATCTCATCACGAATATGGTGGTGACTTTATTGATGCGCAAACTTGAAAAGTCGGTTGCCGTGCCAGGCTACCTCGGTGCTCCCGCCAGTGCGGTTGTTCATTAATCAGGGTTGCGGAGATTGCCTCATGTTTAGTAACTTTGATTTTGAAGTCATCACACGGACCTGGCCTTACCTTTTCAAAGAAGGGATGAGCTTTACGCTGATGCTGACCGGACTGTCTGCGGTTTCGGGCATCATTCTTGGAACGTTGATTGCACTGATGCGTTTGTCGAGCTTTACTGCGTTGCAGAAAATTGCCGCGGGCTATGTCAATTTGATTCGCTCTTTGCCTCTGGTTCTGGTGATTTTCTGGTTTTATTTTCTTTTGCCATATATCGGTCAGTGGATCATGAGCTCTGAGCGTCCAATGGCGGTTGGTGCGTTTATGTCCGCCCTGATCACATTTTCACTTTTCGAGGCCGCTTATTTCTCGGAGATTATGCGTGCGGGGATTCAGGCAGTTCCAAAAGATCAGACCGCTGCAGCCCAGGCTTTGGGGATGAAATATCATCAGGTAATGTTCTATGTGGTCTTGCCACAGGCCTTCAGATCAATGACTCCTTTATTGCTGACACAAGCGATTGTGCTGTTCCAGGATACTTCGCTCGTGTATGTGCTTTCGATTACAGATTTTCTTGGTGCAGCGAGCAAAATTGCCCAGCGCGATGGCCGACTCGTTGAGATGTATCTTTTTGCCGCACTGGTGTATTTCGTTATTTCCCTGGCCGCATCGCTACTGGTCAAACAATTGCAAAAGCGCATTGCGGTGGCGTGAGTGACAGCCACCTTTATTCAACCATTTATTCATACCATTTAGCTATCCGGAAATTCTCATGACCAATAAAATGATTGAAATCGAAAAAGTCTCGAAATGGTATGGCAGTTTCAATGTCCTGAAAAACTGCTCGACACATGTCAATCGTGGTGAAGTCGTGGTGGTATGCGGACCCTCAGGCTCAGGCAAATCGACGCTGATCAAATGCGTGAACGCGCTTGAGCCTTTTCAGGAGGGGGCGCTCACTATCAATGGTGTTGCCTTGCATGATCCCAAGACGAATCTGCCCAAACTGCGCAGTCAGGTCGGCATGGTATTTCAGCACTTTGAATTATTTCCTCATCTGAGTGTGACTGAAAATCTGACGATCGCCCAGATTAAAGTACTGGGGCGTAGTCCTGACGAGGCACTCAAGCGTGGTCTGAAAATGCTGGATCGCGTAGGTTTAACTGATCACAAAGACAAACATCCGGGTCAATTATCAGGTGGGCAGCAGCAGCGCGTAGCAATTGCACGTGCCTTGAGTATGGATCCGGTCGTGATGCTGTTTGATGAGCCAACCTCCGCGCTTGATCCCGAAATGGTTGGTGAGGTGCTCGATGTCATGGTCGAGCTTGCAAAAGAAGGTATGACAATGATGGTGGTGACCCACGAAATGGGGTTCGCCCGTAAGGTTGCCCATCGCGTGGTGTTTATGGACCAGGGAGAAATCGTGGAGGATGCGACTAAAGAGGAGTTCTTTAACCAGCCTAAGAGTGACCGGGCCATCCATTTTCTGTCCAAAATTCTTCAGCACTAGCCCGGTGAAAGAGCACTAGCCTGGCGAAAGTATTATTTGGCATGATTGGTTGGGCTGTATTCGTTAGAGGGGTACTCCATGAAAGACTACTATGCCGCACGTGCCAAAGAATATGACAATATTTATCTTAAGCCCGAGCGTCAGGAGGACTTGAGAGAGATTGAGGCTTGGCTACCTCTCAAATATGCAGATCGCTCAATTATTGAGATTGCCGCAGGCACAGGTTACTGGACGCAGTTTCTGGTTCCTGTTGTCAAAAATCTGGTGGCGCTTGATGCCGCAGGTGAGACCTTTCAGGTCGCGCGTAGCCGCCTCGCGCGCGATGCTGATCGCGTGCAATGGGTTATCGCGGATGCCTACGATATTCCTCAACCTGCCACGCCTTACGATGCCGCCTTTGCCGGGTTCTGGTTTTCACATGTGCCGATGGCTCGGCAGCGTGAGTTTCTAACTGGCTTGAGAAGCGTATTGAAATTTGGGGCGACTGTTGTTCTGCTTGATAATTTATACGTAGAGGGCAGCAGTACACCTATCTCTGATTTTGATTCGGAAGGTAATACGTATCAGGTCCGGTCGTTATCAGATGGGTCGCAGCATCGCGTACTCAAAAACTTTCCTACCGAAACGCATATGCATGAGCTTGTCAAAGATATTGGGCTAAATCCCGTCTTCAAGCGATGGCAGTATTTCTGGGCATTCGAGTTCACGTTGGCCTGAACGCAAAAGCCCAGAACGCAATAGCCCTGAAAAAATACTTACGAAAATCAGGCAGCGCAATAAGCATCCTAAAAATTTAGCGTCTAAAAATTTAGCGCGTGACATTCGTTGATTGAATTTAGCGCACGATATCGGTTGATTGAATACGGTTAACGCCGGCATTTTCCATAGCGATCCAGGATTTTTTCAGCGAACCATTCAGATCAATGCCGCGAGAGGCATCCTCTATGACGAAGGTGTTGAATCCGAGTTTACGTGCATCAAGAGCAGACCAGGCAACACAAAAATCTGTGGCAAGACCACAGAGATAGACATTTTTGATTTTTCTTTCTTTCAGATACCCGGCGAGCCCAGTCTGTGTCTCGTGATCAGCCTCGATAAAAGCCGAGTAGCTATCGATTCCGGAGTGATAGCCTTTACGCACGATCATTTGCGCATGAGCAATATCAATTCCCTGCGCGATTTCAGCATCTGCAGTTCCCTGCACACAATGCATCGGCCAAAGCACCTGCTCACCATAAGGGAGTTTGATTGTTTCATAGGGTTGTTTGCCCGAATGTTGCGAGGCAAATGAAACATGGTCCCTGGTATGCCAGTCTTGTGTCAGAACAACATTTTCAAACTTTTTGGCGAGTGCATTAATGACGGCAATCGTTTGATCACCGTTTTGAACGGCTAAGGTTCCACCAGGAAGAAAACAATTCTGCATGTCGATGACGATCAATGCATCGTCAGGACTAGGATGAATGAGTTTGGATGTTTTTGCGAGGGCAGGAATCGCCATGCAGCTATTTGATGCGAGCGCAATAGTAGCCAGTCGCTGAATAAAAATACGTCTTTTCATGCCAGATTATCTAAGAGTGTGGACCAATACAGTTTTATTTTGAGTAAAGATGGCACGCTACTTCCCCATGTGTATCCCGACTCAAAACCGGGCGTTGTGTGGTGCAACAGGCAAGGATTTGTTTGCATCTTGGGTGAAACGTGCAACCGCTTGGCGGGTGTAACGGATCGGGAAAAGATAAACCCAAGCCCATGTCAGGGATGCCAAGCCCGGTTTCAGGAGTAAGTACAGAGGCTAGTAAAGCTTGAGTGTATGGATGACGAGGATGCTTGAATAGCTCTGCAGTTTGTGTGAGCTCTGCAATCTGGCCCAGATACATCACTGCGACTTGTGTCGCAATATGCTCGACAACAGCCAGGTTGTGACTAATGAAAACATAGGTCAGATTAAATTCTTTGCGCAAATCCATCAGCAAATTCAGAATCTGAGCTTGAACCGATACGTCCAGCGCAGAGGTCGGTTCATCACAAATTACAATTTCAGGATGCATGACCAGCGCGCGCGCGATCGCGACGCGTTGTCGCTGTCCGCCTGAAAGCTGGCCTGGCGTGCTGTCCGCATATCGGGACGGTAACCCTACGCGTTCAAGCATTTCGATGGCTTTATTGCGCCGCTCTTGTTTACTGCCTACCCCGTGAATATCCAGGGGAAAAGAGACGATCGAAGCAATGTTACGACGCGGGTTTAGCGAAGAGTAGGGATCCTGAAATACGGGTTGCACGCGTCTTGCGAGCTCCCGGCGATCCATCTTGCCAATATCCTGGCCTTCTATCTGGATACTTCCCTGGCTCGGAGGGGTTAATCCAAGCAGCATTTTTGCGAGTGTCGATTTTCCGCAGCCCGATTCGCCAACGATCCCCATCACATCACCGCGATTGACTGTGAGATCCACACCGTTGACTGCGTGAAGTGTCTGTTTGGCTTTGAACAAGCCCGCACTGACAGAAAATGTCCGGTGCAGGTTCACTGTCTGAATCAATGCACTCATAATGCCCCTCGCACGCAACGCCACTGCTGCCCACTGGGGGAGTGATGAACGGGTATGTTGTGTTCACAAATTTCTTGCGCATATTCGCAACGGTCACGGAAGGCGCAGCCTGTAATCTCGCCAATGAGCGAGGGGACTACACCAGGTATGGTGCCAAGTTTGCCCCCGGGCGCAGTCCTGCCGGGTACGGGGATGCAACGCATCAGCCCCTGCGTGTAAGGATGGTGCGGCTTTGCAAAGATGTCCTGGGCCGTGCCCTCCTCAACGACCTCACCCGCGTACATGACAGCTACGCGATCGGCGATGCGTGCGACGACACCCAGATCGTGGGTAATCAGCACCATGGCAATGCCGAGTTCTTTCTGTAAGTCTGCCAGTAGCCTCAGAATCTGAGCCTGAATCGTCACGTCCAGTGCTGTGCTGGGCTCATCAGCGATGAGTAGCTCTGGCCCGCACATCAACGCCATTGCGATCATGACGCGTTGACGCAGACCGCCTGATAACTGATGTGGATACTGTCCGAGGCGCTGTGCCGCCGAGGCAATACCTACTTTTTCAAGTAGTTCAATCGCGCGTGCTTGTGCTTGCTCTTTCGAGGCACCCTTGTGGTGACGATAATGTTCAGTCAGTTGATCGCCTATCGTATAGGCCGGATTCAGTGCAGTCATCGGCTCTTGAAAAATCATGGCCATCCGGTTGCCACGTAAAGTGTTGATACGCTTTGCAGAGGCGGCGCTGAGATCCTCACCTAAAAAGGAAAGGCTGCGGGTGCTGCGTGTAGCGACCTTGGGCAGCAAACCCATAATCGAAAGTGATGTCATGGATTTTCCACAACCTGACTCACCTACGATACAAAGAGTCTCCCCACGTCTGACCTGAAAGGAGACATCTCGCACTGCATGCAATGCACCACCTGCCGTCTTGATGTCTACATGCAGACCCTGAACATCCAGTACAACTTCATTTTGATGCATGATCAGGCCCTCTCGTCAGGCGAGAATAGCTGATGCAATCCGTCGCCAGCCAGGTTGATCGCAAAGATCAATGCTGCGAGAGCCGTTCCAGGAATTGCTATGAGCCAGAACGAAAAGAACATATAGGATTTCGCCTCTGAAATCATCAGCCCCCAGGAGGGTAGAGGAGGTTGCACACCGAGTCCCAGAAAGGACAGGGCAGCTTCAAGCAATATCGCGCTGGCAGCCTCGAGTGTGGCGATCACAATAAGATGTGGCAGTACGTTAGGGAGCACTTCGGTCATCAGGATCCTGAAAGTCGATGCGCCAGCCGACTGCGCGGCAGACACATATTCCATCGATCTCACCTGCTGTGTCGCACTGCGCATGACCACGGCGAAACGATCCCATTTCAGTAAACCCAGCACCATGATCACAACCCAGAGTGAGCTACCGACAATGGCGACTGTTGCCAGGGCTACCAGAATGACAGGCATGGAGAGTCGCGTCGTGACAAGAAATGAAACCAGCATGTCGGCGCGACCGCCGAAATAACCCGCAAGCATGCCCATTGTCGTGCCGATCAATCCTGAGATACAGGCGACAGAGACCCCTATCAACAAAGAAATACGTGCGCCATAAAGTAGTCTGGATAAATAATCGCGACCTAACTGATCCGTGCCAAGAGGATGAAGCCAGGTTCCTTTTTCGAACCAGACCGGTGGGACCGTGCGATAGGCGAGATCCTGAACGTAAGGATCAAAGGGTGAAAAAATAGGAGCAAATATTGCCAGGACCGTAATGATCAGCAATAAACCGCAGCCAATCGTGAGGGCTTTGTTTTGCCCGATGCGTTGCCAGAGCGTGCGCCGTCTGGAGGTTTGGCTGCCGACTGGCTTAGGCACATGCACGGGTAAGTTGTTAGTTGAGCTTGACATAGGTCTCAAGCCACCCTGATACGAGGATCCAGCCAGGCATTGGCAATATCAGAGGCCAAGGTCAGCAGGATGTAAATGACTGAAAGCAGCAGCACGATGATTTGTGTCACAGGGAAGTCTTTGAAAGTAATGCTTTGATAGGCGAGATAGCCAAGGCCGTCCAGCGCAAAAATCGTTTCAATCACAACTGATCCGCCAAGTAGGAATCCGAGTTGAACCGCAGCGAGCGCCACCACGGGCACGATGGCATTACGCAATGCGTGTTTGAAGACCACTGTGGTTGGAGATAAGCCCTTGGCACGCGCAGTTCTGATGTAGTCCGCACTAAGCACTTCGATCATGCCCGCACGGATCAGACGCATGAAAGCCGGTGCCACGTAATACCCAAGGGCAATGGCTGGCATCACAAAATGCTGCCAGGTCCCACTGCCCGAGACGGGGAGCATGCGCCAGGATATTGAAAAAAGCATGATGAGAATGAGGGCGAAAAAGAAATTCGGCAAGGCCTGGCCAAGCACAGCGATAGCCAGACATAGTCTGTCGATCCAGCTATTTTTGTAAATTGCAGCCAGGACGCCTAACGGTACCGAAACCAGCAAGGCAAAACCCAGTGCGTACACGGCGAGTAACAGCGTGGTTTCGAGCTTACTAAACACCAGAGGTCCGACCGCTGTTTTGAAGTAGACCGATGTGCCCAGATCGCCTCTGACGATATGCCATAACCAGTCACCGTACTGAACGACCAGTGGTCGATCAAACCCGTAGGTTTGACGGATCATGGCGATATCTGCCTCGCTTGCACCTTCTCCGGCCAACGCAACGGCTGGGTCGCCGGTGAGGTGGAGTAAAAGATAGGCGATGATCGAGACGGTTAGCGCTACGAGTAGCGCTAACCCGAGTCGCTTAAAGAGATAGCCGATCATCGCTGAAAATACTTAAAGCTATGTAAAGAAATCATTATTTCCAGCCCATTTCCCAGAAGCGGAGCAGTTCGTCGTGATAAGGCGTGAACTTCACATCTTTGTTTGCGACGTAATAGACTGGGAGTGTCCATAATGGAACTGCGTAGGCTTTTTCAGAAATCATGACCAGCGCTTTGTTGTAAAGCGCTTTGCGGGCGACCGGATCAACAGTGTGGTCAGCCTGATCCAGTAGTTTGATCACCTCCGGGTCACGGGTCACATCATCGTTGCCGCCACCAAAATAAACGGGCGTTGAGGCGGAGGTGTCGTTAATCAGATTTGATCCCCATGTCTGATGCGTAATCGCGGTTTTGTTTGAACGAGCCAGATCACGCATAGCCGCATATTGCATAAAGTTCAGCTTGGCTTTGATCCCGACAGCCTGCAGATTATTAATCATGGCTTCAGTTTGATTGCGCTCCCTGTAAGCACTCAGGTCGGCAGACAGACCATTAGGCAAGCCAGCCTCTGCGAGGAGCTTTTTAGATAAAGCGGGATCGTATTTGTAGATGGTTGCGCCTTCACTGCTGCAACCGACCTGTGAAGGTGTGCAGATCGTATTAATCATCTCCCCGCCACCCACGATATTCTTAAGAATCGCCTCTCGGTCAATTGCGTGTGCAATGGCTTTGCGTACCCTGATGTCTTTGAGTTCGGGACTTGGCGCACCATCCAGCGTATTGAACTGTAAAAAGACGATTCGCATGGTGTTGCCGCTGAGGACCTGGAGATGTGGCAGAGTTTTTAAATTGTCCGCCTGGTCTTTTGGTACGTGCATGATGAAGTCTTCCCCGCCTGACATCACCTCTGCCATTTGAGTCTGGCGGTCAGGGATGAAACGGATTTTGACTTTATTAATCGTCGGTTGTGTCTTAGGAGAGTCTTTAAAGTAATCCGCGTTGCGCTCAAGGGTGACGGATTTGCCTGGAATATTCTCAACAATTTTGTAAGGGCCTGAACCAATAGGCTTTGCATTCATCCCTGCAGGTCCGACTTCCTTGTAATACTTCGCAGGATGAATGGCCAGAGTTGTTGACAGATAGTCAATCGCAGCAGGAAAGGGTTCTTTACTAATGATGCGTACTTTGAATTTATCGAGTTTTTCGACCTTTTCTATCCAACGTACGTTTTGCTGTGTAACGGCTTTGTTTTTCGGATCTGCAACATAGTTCAGCGTGAAAACAACGGAATCCGCATCGAATTCTTCGCCATTATGAAATTTAATACCCTCGCGCAAGTCAAACTCGAGGGTACGATCGTCGATCTGTTTCCAGCTTTTGGCTAACTGTCCTGAGTAGGCGCCGGTAGTTGGATCCCGATATACGAGCGTATCCCAGACATTGTTGGCAATAATCACGCCAATCCGAACATTGTTGTAATACGGGTCAATATTTTCAGGTGCCTGATCGTAGGCCATGCCAAGCGTGTTGTTGGCTTTGTTCGCAAGCGCTACCGGTGCAAACAGGCTGGTTGACAGCACGCACGCGGAAAGTGCCAGACAGGCTTTGATTCGGTGCATGACCGATACGGCATATTGATCGTTCATTTTCATATATGTTCTCGTTCCTTGTGAAGCAAGGCATTTGCCTGCCTGATTTTGCGAATACATCTCAGAGTTTCGGATATGGCTAGATTTGAACTATTTATTACTCAAGCAAGTTATATGCCAAATTTATCACTTTAAAAATCTGATGACCTGATTTTTTGTCAGTCTAGTGGAAAACACTCAAAATCTGTCGCGATCATTACGCCGTCATGCTATATCTGTGCAATTAACAATCGAAACACCAAAAGGGTATGTATGTCGAATGATGCGCTACAGCAAGCGGTTCAATTCTCGATTGATCACGAGACAACCTGGGATCGTGATTGCAACGGCAACTGGGGCGTACACATCTCCGATCCACCACCCTGGAATCGTTTGTACGGTCCTGTGCATTCACGGGGCCCTGTTTCTGGAACGATTGTTCAAAATGGTAAGACTCTGATTTCCTGGGGAGAGCCCAAGCGTGCCGATCTGACTTTCAGCGTGGCCAAGACTTGCCTGGCCTTATTGGCTGGTGTCGCCCATGACCGGGGACTGTTGCCTGACGTGAACGAACCGATTGGCAAGCGTGTCAAAGGCATTGGCTTTGATCAGGGCAACAACGCGTTGATCACCTGGGCGCAGATGTTACAGCAGACCAGTGAGTGGGAGGGTACCTGCTTTGATATCCCCGATCAGGCCGATCGCTATCGTGCGGTGACCTTTGCGGCAGCGCCTGATGGTAAGAAGGGTGATGCCCGTCCTTTGCAGACACCCGGCACATACTGGGAGTACAACGATGTGCGGATTAATCAGTTGTCGCTTGCGTTGCTGCATCTATTCCAGAAACCTTTGCCTGAGGTGTTTCGCGAAGCAATCATGCGACCGGTAGGCGCCTCTGAAGACTGGAGCTGGGTGGGATACGACAACGCCTGGGTTGAGATCGCGGGTAAACGTGTCCAATCCGTGCCCGGAGGTACGCACTGGGGAGGCGGTATGTCCATCAGTAGTGAGGATCAGGCTCTGGTCGGGCAGATGATGCTCAACGAGGGTGTTGCTGCGAATGGCAATCGCGTGCTTTCTGCCGATTGGATCAGGCAGATGCAGGTGCCTTGTGCATTGGCACCCTTTTACGGTTACCTGGTTTGGTTAAATAAGGATCAGAAAGTATTCCCAAGCGTGCCTGCCTCAAGCTATTTTGCGGTGGGGGCGGGGAGCTCTTTTACCTGGATTGAGCCTGAGAAAAAGTTAGTTGTTATTGTGCGCTGGCTCAATTCAGCCCA
>JAUSCY010000011.1 GCA_030650995.1 Sheuella sp.
TGGGCTCTAGGAACCGCATTTGAATTTTTTGATGTTTGCGCAATTGCAGATGTTGTTCCCGCAAGCACAATACATGTAGCAACAAGTATTTTTTTCATGATTTTATCTCTGTAAAGTTTTCAAACATAATCAGTAATGCCCTGTTAAAGCGCAATAAGACACACTATATGTTAACTTTACGTTTGTAATTGTCAAATATTCTTTAATTGAGGAAGATGATGTTTAAGCAAATTTCTACCGCAGTCGTTGCATTGATAATGGTGCTTGGTTTGAGTGCATGTACGCCTGCACCAACCGCTCCGATTGAAATTCGTAAGGGCGTGATTGAACAGATCACGATGACAACAATTAAAACCAGTCACGATACAGGCGTAGGCGCTGTGATCGGTGGTTTAGGTGGGCTGGGGGTTGGTGCCTTGATTGGTGAAGGTACAGGAAAGGCCGTGGCAATGGTGCTAGGTGCAATCGGTGGTGCAGTCGCTGGTAATGAAATTCAAAAACATTACGATAAACCCGTACAAGGTCAGCAGATTTTTGTCCGTACCAGCAACGGTGTGCTGGTCACCGTGACCCAGCCAACAGGCAATCTGCGCGTTGGTCAGCATGTCTATATTGAAGGTGCAGGAACTGAAGCCCGTGTAGTTGCGCAGTAACTCTGTCTGAGCATTTAAAAACCGCCGCGTTCATAATGAAACGCGGCGGTTTTTTTTACTTGCGCCCGGTGTGGATATACATCACCCGGGTGTGATCAAAAGCTACTTAAGCTTTTTTGACCCAGGCGTTACACCAGCCTTTGGCTGCAACGAGTTTGCCTGGAAAGATTCCACAGGTGCCCGCGTCAGCTGACTTGCTCATGTAGAGCTGACAGTTGGCACAGTTGTTACCATCGACATATTTTGCGAATTTCGCTTTGTCTACTGTGGCGGCATCTGCTTTATATCCCAGACCAACCGCTTGTGGGTCGGTTTCTGCAACCATTGCCTGTGCACTGGCTTGATTGGCCACTGACAGTGAGGCTAAACCTGCTGCTGAATAAATGATGAATTGGCGACGTGACGATTTCATGTCCATATCCTGAAGAAAGGCTGATTCCCCATAGAACCAGCTTTTTTGATTTTAACAGTGCTTAGTACAAACCCTCAAATCTCTGCATGGAATTGCTTAATCCACACGTATACCCGCCGCTTTCACGACAGAACCATATTTAACTAAGTCATTCTTTATTTCTTCGCTGAATTTCTCGGGTGTCCCTGGCGCGGCAGTAATACCCAAGGTATTGAGCTTGGCAATCACTTCGGGGTCCTTGAGCACGAGATTTAATTCATTATTCAGGCGTGTGATGACGGATTTTGGCGTTTTAGCAGGTGCAAAAATACCTACCCAGGAATCAACTACAAAATCTTTCAGGCCACTCTCTATAAAGGTAGGCACTTCGGGCAAAGAGCTCGCTCGCTGTGCACTGGACACCGCAATGGGAACTACACGACCAGTTTTGACGAGTTGGTAGGCACCTGCAACTGCGGTATATACCAGGGGTATCGTGCCACCTTGCACATCGATCAGCGCTTGTCCGCCGCCTTTATAGGGAACATGCATCAGCTTGGCGCCACTTTGCTGATTGAGTAGTTCGCCTGCTATATGCGGAGTGCCTCCGATACCAGAGGTGCCGTAACTTAAGCCTCCAGGTTGCTTTTTAGACAGCTCAACGACCTCTGTGAGTGATTTTGCAGATAGTCCAGGGTTTGCCACAAGAATCAGAATGGCATTGCCAATCTTGCCAACTGGCGCGAAGTCCTTGACCGTATCAAACGGTACCTTATCAAAGACGTGCGGATTAATTACCATCGTGCCGTCAAAGCCCAGCACCAGGGTGTAGCCATCGGGTTCAGCATTGGCAACCTGAGCGGTACCAATGTTGCCGGAAGCACCGGGCTTATTTTCAACAAAGACTTGCTGACCTAAACGTTTGGAAAGATTTTCAGCAATCAGTCTTCCGCTCGTATCGGTAACACCGCCCGGTGCGAAAGGGACGACTAACCGGATGGATTTGTTGGGAAAACTTTCCTGCGCGCTTACTTGAGGAGCCGCGACCAAACCAGCTAGAGCCAGACTGGTAAGCAAAGCCATCCGTAATTCAGAGATTAGTGCATTGAACATAGTAATTTTCCTTGAAATTAGTCGGCGTGCTGTTTATCAAACTCCCATACATCTTCAAAGCCCATTAACTTGGTCAGTTCAGTAAAGTCATACAGTTCAGCGTTCTGACCGACCGAGGAGCCGGTGTTTTTAAATTGCTGATACACCTGAGTCATTGCCTGGACAGCGGCTAGCAACGCCGTCACAGGAAAAATCGCAAGTTTGTAGCCGATCTCCTCGAGCTCGGCTTTACTCAGAACAGGTGTGCGACCTTTTTCCACCATGTTGGCGAGCAGGGGCACATCAAAGGAAGCACCGATTTTGCGCATTTCTTCTTCGGACTCCGGGGATTCAACGAACAGAATGTCTGCCCCCGCCTTTGCATAGGCTTCCGCGCGGCGTAATGCCTCATCCAGGCCAAGGGTTGTGCGTGAATCCGTCCTGGCAATAATCAGGAAGTCTTTTGACTCGCGGGCTTCAGCGGCTACACGGATTTTACGCACCATGTCCTCAGTAGGGATGACGCGGCGTCCGGGCGTATGACCACATTTTTTTGGAAACTCCTGATCTTCAAGCTGGATGGCTGAAGCGCCGGCTTTCTCGTAGCCTTGTACCGTATGACGCACGTTCAACAGGCCGCCATATCCTGTATCCCCGTCGGCGATCAGGGGCGTACGAGCCATTTGCGCCATGGCGTTTACTCGGCCCACCATGTCGCTATAAGTCGCGAGTCCCGCATCTGGCAGACCCAGATGCGATGCCACTGCGCCAAATCCCGTCATATACAAGGCGTCAAAGCCAAACGTATCGGCCAGTCGCAGAGAAACCATGTCATATACCCCTGGGGCGGTAATCAAGCCAGGTTGTTTAAGACGGGTGTGCAGTTTTGCGGGTTTATTGTTTGTCATCAAATATCCTGTGATGATGAGGCGCGAGTATTTTGTTGTCTCATTGCCTGATTTTTGTTTGAAGGGCAGATCATGTCAGATAATACCCGCAAGAGAACCACTTAAAAAGGTATCGCAGCATGACTCTGGATTCGATAAATTTTTGGCTGGCAATTATTGCGACTGTCGCCTTTGCAGTGACTGCGGTTCTGGCAATCGCAGACCGTGGTGTGGATATTTTCGGTGTGCTTGTCCTCGGTGTCATTACCGCAGTAGGCGGTGGCACAGTCCGCGATATTATTCTGGATGTTCCGATTTTCTGGGCGAATGATCTGGTGTTCGTTCGTGTCGCAGCATTCGCCAGTCTGCTGGCGTTTTTAGCGCGCAAATTTTTTACCCAGCCCCAGATTTTTGCCCTGATGATCTATCTTGATGGTCTGGGAGCAGCACTTTTTGGCATGAACGGTGCGCTTAAAACCTGGGAGCTTGATTTTGCATGGCCTCTCGGGCCAGTTATTCTGGGCGTCATCACAGCTATTGGTGGCGGTATCATTCGCGATGTGATGGTTGGCCGCAAGACTCTGATTATGTCGACTGAGGTCTATGCGATTCCAGTCTTGCTCGGCAGCGTGCTGATGATTGCACTGATGCATTTCTTTCCAGATCACAAAGGGGCAGTGCTGGTTTTTTGCACGCTGTTCAGTTTCTCAATGCGCGCAGCTGCCATACACTGGGATTGGCAGATGCCTGCTGTTTTAGTGACAAAGTCAAGGAAGTCGTGGTCAGACTGAGATCCCGACCTTTACTTGACCCCCAGGCGCTGCTGCGTGACACTGCTGTATGTTAGGTTGAAATCTCAAAAATGTTCTTATTGTTTTTGAGGACTGCAGTACTTTATTTTAGGAATCTTCCATGAATGATGTCAGTCCAACACGGTCTATTTTGCAGGAGGCGGTTTCAAACCCCGCCTATGAGGCGCGTCAACGAATTCGTCGCCAGCAGTGGCAGGGCAATACCGCAGGAATGGCGCCGGGCTATGTTCAGGGCAATCTGATGATTCTGCCTAAG
>JAUSCY010000106.1 GCA_030650995.1 Sheuella sp.
CCAATAAGTGGCTGGCTGACCTGGCCGGACTGGCCGTGTGGCGACTTAAGCAGTCAGGCGTAGAGCACGTAGAAAACTCTGGTCTGTGTACGGTGTCAGATCAGGAAAATCGTTTTTTTTCTTACCGGCGCGACCACCAGACGGGCCGCATGGCGACCTTGGCCTGGTTGGGTGAGCGCAACTAAATCAGCGCAACTAAGTCTGCGCGATACAGTTATTTGATCAGAATGGCGGGTGAGGGCGGTATCGACCCAGGTACACGACTCAAGGCGAGCAACTGAGACAAAATATTGATAACTAATGTGCTGTAACCATTATTTTCGTCTGGGATTGAATACGTTTCGTCGTTATAAGTAATGATGGCTAATTTTTTTGATTGAGTGTTATTTTTTTCAATTACAAAAATTGGCATTTTCCCATCTTGATATGCTAAGTTATTCACAGCACTCGTTTTCCGGGTAATTCCTGGATTATTTTCTGGGGTGTTGACTTGCGCTCGAAGGATTGCACCCAGGTAATCAAAAATTTCGTGGGTAGAGCGACTCACAAAACGGATCAAGGTTTTGTCGTTGTCACGCGTTGTACTTTCATTAAGGGCGATGTAGTGCGATTTTTTATCGTATTCGCCGAAGTGATTGAAACAAAAAAACTGGTCACCAAACTCTGCCGTGACTTCTTGTGCATGTTCATTTTTCATAAAACAGAGATTGGCTCTTTCCATCGTCTGATAAACCTGGAAGTACACACCGTTTTTGGATGAGACCTTCTCCAGAGATAACCTGTACTTACTTTTAGCATCGAGAAAGTCGAGGATTTCCTTGTCTCTGAAGACTTCAGGCATGAGAGGACCTACGGGTTCTTTTTTTTCTAGAAGCTGAGTCGAGAGCCCAAGCTTAATTAATCGTGACAATTGTTCCTGAAATACGCCATACGACCTTGAGTCAGGATAATTGTTGTAAATAACGGGATCCTGGTTAGGACGTTTGATCTCGATTGAAGATAGCGTTAATGAGAAAAGCAACTCTTTGTTGATGTGCCGATTATTCAGATAATTAATCGTTTCAATCGAAATCGGGGTCAGAATCTTCTTGGAAAACTCCGCATTGTCCATCGAGGACTGAGTAAAGGTGAAGGATTTCCCTAGAGTGGCCTCTATGCCACCAGTGTAGTAAGTCCCTGCACCCGCAGAGAGAAAACCGGTTACAGAACCTGGGATGGCGCTCAGAATATTGGCACCTAAACCAGCAGTTTCGTGAAGCGAACCTGTGCCGGTAATGGATGGAATTGCCAGGAAGCTGAGTGGCCGATATTGTGATGCCCGCACCACATTTAACAGCGCGCTATTCAAATTATATTTTTCTAACAGTGATTGATACGACTGAGACATGTCAGAAAAGCTTGGGCTTGTCGAGCTGCAGCCTTGCAACAGAATAATTGGAAGCAAACAAAATACTAAATATTTCTTATTAAATTTCATTTTCGATTGTTTTCAATTAACTTCATTTAACTTCAATTATCTTTAAAAAATTCCGCAATCTAGGCTGTTTGGCCGACTAGCGTCGGTATTTTGTCACGAATGTAGTCGTTGTGTACTTCATAACGACTTTGTGCACTCGAAATTAAATATCGTGTTCCCGTTAACCCTCATTGACAACGACCTTTTTGCAGCGCACGATTGATGCGCCAAAGATACAAAAAGGTCTTGATGTGAACTTTCCATTTCCAGAGGGCTGGACACCACCGCCAGGTATTTCCCAGGATGCGATGGCATCTATCCAGCAAGACTTCATGCAGGCCTGGAAACGTCTTTCAGAGGATGTCACGCAAGGCAAGTTGCCACCAGTTAAGGATCGCCGGTTTTCGAGTCAGGCCTGGACGAATAGTCCTGCCCATCTGATGATGGCGCATCTCTATATGCTTTCCTCGCAAGCTATGCAGAAAATGGTGGATGTTGCCGAGGTGCCGGATGAGATGAAAGATCGCTTGCAGTTTTCAGTGATGCAGTTTGTGGACGCGATGTCGCCTGCGAATTTTTTTGCAACGAATCCCGATGCTCAGGCAGCAGTTGTGAGTTCTGGCGGCGAAACGCTGCGAGCAGGTATGTCGAACTTAATGACTGACCTGCAAAAAGGCCGAATCAGTCAGACCGATGAGAGTCAGTTCAAGGTTGGTGAGAACGTAGCGACCTCGAAAGGTTCGGTTGTTTTTCAGAATCGTTTTTTTCAGCTGATTCAATATGCGCCTTCGACACCGACAGTGTTTCAGCGCCCAATTCTGCTCGTGCCACCTTGTATCAATAAGTTTTACATTCTTGATTTGCAGCCTGAAAATTCACTCGTTCGACACGCCGTCGAGCAAGGGTTTACTGTTTTCCTGACTTCCTGGCGTAATCCTTTACCGGAGGACACCGATGGAATTGATCAGGCAACCTGGGATGACTATCTCGAGCAAGGCGTACTCAAAGCGATTGAGGTCACGCAAAAAATTTCCGGTCAGAGCAAAATAAATGTACTCGGGTTCTGTGTGGGCGGCACGCTCCTTGCTACGGCGCTGGCATTGGCAGCCGGGCGAGGAGAGGATCCTGTTGCGTCTCTGACGATGTTGACCTCGATGGTGGACTTTACCGATACCGGCGCGTTGAGTGTCTTCGTCGATGAGCAGCACGCCAGCATGCGTGAACAGCAGATCGGGCGAGGTGGCTTGATGTCAGCCCGCGAGTTGGGTGCCACCTTTTCATTTTTGCGTCCCAACGAGCTGGTCTGGAATTATGTTGTGTCTAATTATTTGAAGGGCGAGAAACCTGTCGCTTTTGATCTGTTGTTCTGGAATGGGGACAGCACAAATTTACCTGGACCATTTTTCACATGGTATTTCCGTAACACCTACCTTGAAAATAAACTCTGCCAGCCTAATAAGTTGAAATGTGCTGGTGTGCCGATTGATTTACGCAAGATTAAGGTTCCAACTTATATCTATGCTTCGCGCGAAGATCACATCGTGCCGTGGAAGTCAGGCTATGCCTCCACAGGCATTTTTTCCGGTAAAAACCGCTTTGTACTTGGAGCTTCGGGTCATATTGCTGGCGTGATCAATCCGCCGGCCAAAAACAAACGCAATTATTGGGTGGGCCCTGAGGGTAAAAATCCGAAAGATGCTGATCAGTGGTTTGAACGCGCGACAGAAATCCCAGGTAGCTGGTGGCCAGACTGGTATGCGTGGCTTGCGTCACAGAGTGGAAAAAAAATTAAGGCCCCCAAGACTGCAGGCAACGCTGAGTTCCCCGTAATTGAGGCAGCACCCGGATCGTTTGTGAAGGTGCGAGCCGTTTAGGTCTTATTGAGGTCAATGTTTTATCTGATGTCAAACCACCCTTAGCCGCGCGGGGCATGGTTTTATACAAAGCGGTCGCTCGGTGCCACTCTACAGATGGTGGCACTGCGGCAAGAGGAGAGAGCTACATGAGTGCAAAACTGGCGTATGTAACAGGTGGTATGGGTGGAATTGGAACGGCACTTTGCCAACGGCTCTCCAAGGAAGGTATGACGGTTGTCGCTGGTTGTGGTCCTAGTCGCGACTTCAAGCAGTGGATCGACGAGCAGGCGGCATTAGGTTATAAATTTTACGCATCTGTGGGCAATGTCTCTGATTGGGAGTCGACCAAAGCGGCATTTGAAAAAGTCGTCGAGGAGCATGGTCCTGTTGATGTACTGGTGAACAACGCTGGTATTACGCGTGATGGTGTGTTTCGCAAAATGACTGCAGATGACTGGCGTGCCGTGATGGACACCAACCTGAACAGCTTGTTTAACGTGACTAAACAGGTCATCGACAATATGGTTGATCGTGGCTTCGGTCGCATTATTAACATCAGTTCTGTCAACGGACAAAAAGGTCAGTTTGGTCAGGCGAACTACGCGACAGCCAAAGCCGGTATTCATGGCTTTACGATGTCTGTAGCGCTTGAGGTTGCGAGCAAAGGTGTGACGGTCAATACGGTCTCACCTGGATATATCGGAACTGACATGGTGCGGGCGATTCGTCCGGATGTGTTGGAGAAGATTGTCGCTACGATCCCCGTCAAACGTCTGGGTCGTCCTGAGGAGATCGCCTCAATCGTTGCCTGGATTGCCTCAGAGGATGCAGGCTTTGCAACAGGTGCGGACTTCTCACTGAACGGCGGTCTTCACATGGGTTAAGCATCCGGTTATTTTGTTTATATACTGTACGCATAATAAGTATCATGGGGAACCCAATGACTGAAGCAGCAGCAGACGCCACCGTACGTCTGATTAAAAAGTATCCTAATCGACGTTTGTATGACACGCAGACAAGTACCTACATTACGCTGGCAGACGTCAAGCAGCTTGTGCTGGATCACGAAGCATTCAATGTGGTTGATGCCAAAACTTCCGAGGACTTGACGCGCAGCATTATGCTGCAGATTATTCTTGAGGAAGAAAGCGGTGGTGTGCCGATGTTCTCTTCGACCATGCTGGGGCACGTGATCCGTTTTTACGGTCATGCCATGCAGGGCGTGATGGGATCTTATCTTGAGAAAAACATCCAGGCGTTCATGGAGATTCAGGATCGTATGGCAGATCAGTCAAAGGGTGTATATGGTGCCAATCAGCTGAGCCCCGAAAACTGGGCTCAGTTCATGAATGTGCAAACGCCTATGGTGCAGAACATGATGAACAGTTATGTCGAGCAGAGTAAAACGCTGTTTTCGCAAATGCAGGACAAGATGCAAGAACAAACTCGTTCGATGTTTCCAGGGTTCGGTTTTCCTCCAGGTGCGCCAGGAGATAAAACGAAATAGTGTTTTGGACTGATTTAACATAGTCTGAATCGGCAATAGTCAGGATCGCGGTACGTATGAAAAAAATCCACAGAGTTTTATGCTCTGTGGATTTTTTTCAATCAGTGACTCAGCTTGACTATTGCTCGGCAATTCTCTTGGCAATGTGATCCAAAGCCTCTTGAACCTGATCAATCAGTATCAGGCATAACTCTCCGGGGGCGAGTTGTGCGAGGGCTGTGTCGATGGCCAGGAACTCTCCATGAATTTCCTGAATCTGTCTGGTGCGTTTAACGTTTTTAAGACCCTGTTGCAGCAAGGCTAATACCTCGCCATCCTCGCGACCACGCTGGCATTGATCCTGATACAGGATAGCGTTATCAAACACATCCCCCAGAATTTCTGTCTGACGTGAAATATCCTCGTCGCGACGATCTCCTGCGCCACTGATCACCACCGTACGCCGGGTTGCAGGCATACTTTCAATCGCCTGGACCAGAGCGAGAATCGCATCAGGATTGTGTCCATAGTCAGCGATCACAGTCGCACCGCGATAGTCAAATACGTTGAAACGTCCCGGCGCGGTCTGGGCATCGTTGACAAAGCTTGAGAGCCCGTCTTCAATCACTTTCCAGCTTAGACCGAGCGCCCATCCTGCAGCCGTTGCCGCCATCGCGTTTTCGATTTGAAAAGCAATTGCACCATTACGGGTGAGCGGAATGGCTTTAAGAGCGATGCGGTACTCCTGGCCATTACCAGAGCAGACAATTTGGGCGCCGTCCTGATAGACCACACGTTTGCCTTGTGCACGGTGTGTGTTGAGTACTGGATTATGACCGTCATGGGCAAAGAAGATCACTTGCCCGGGGCATGAGTCCGCCATCTTTGCGACCAGAGGGTCGGCCGCATTCAGAACCGCATAGCCGTGCGGCGCCACGTTTTGTACGATGACGCGCTTGACCAGTGCCAGGGAGTCGACCGTGTTGATGAAGTTCATGCCCAGATGATCGCCAACCCCGATATTGGTGACAATCGCTACATCGCATTTATCAAATGCCAGACCTTCTCGCAGAATTCCGCCGCGCGCCGTTTCGAATACCGCTGCATCCACGTCCGGATGCATCAGCACATTGCGCGCACTGCGCGGACCGCTGCAGTCACCCGTATCGATACAACGGTGTTCTATATACACGCCATCTGAATTCGTCATGCCGACACGTTTACCGCTAATACCCAATAAGTGTGCGGTCAGGCGTACCGTTGTCGTTTTACCGTTTGTGCCGGCGACAGCAACCACGGGGATGCGTGCATTATCCCCTTCAGTAAACATGCTGGCGACGATTGCCTCGCCCACGGGACGCGCTTTGCCAAAAGACGGACTCAGATGCATTCTCAGGCCCGGCGCTGCATTGATTTCAACAATGCCCGCACGCTGCTCCTCCATGGGTTTGATGACAGTTTCTGCAACCAGGTCAACCCCAGCTATATCAAGTCCGACCATTTGCGCGGCGGTCACCATGCGTGCGGCGAGCTCCGGATGCACTTCGTCAGTTACATCGGTTGCACTTCCTCCTGTACTCAGGTTGGCATTGTTGCGCAGTAACACGCGCCTACCTTTTTCAGGGACTGAGTCTGCAGTCAGGTGCTGGGTCGCAAGCGTAGCCAGTGCGATATCGTCAAAACGGATTTTGGTCAAAGGTGTCGCATGACCATCGCCTCTCAATGGATCTGTATTGACCTGATCGACGAGCTGACGGATGGAGTGAGCGCCGTCGCCAATGACGTGCGGTGGATCGCGACGCGCGGCTGCGATCAGCTGATTGCCGATCACCAGCATACGGAAATCATGGCCGGGGATATATTGCTCGACGATCACATCTGAACTGATGCTGGAGGCTACGGCAAATGCGGCGTTGAGTTGCTCGCGTGTTTCGAGATTGACTGCAACCCCTTTACCTTGATTGCCATCACGAGGCTTGATCACGACGGGTAGGCCGATTTTGTTCGCGACGGTCCAGGCGTCCTCTTCGCGAGACACAACCTGTCCTTGTGGAACAGGAACGCCAGCAGCATCAAGCAACATCTTGGTCAGGTCTTTGTCCTGTGCGATAGCTTCTGCGATGGCGCTAGTGTTGCCAGTCTCGGCAGCCTGGATCCGGCGCTGTTTGCTGCCCCAGCCAAATTGCACCAGGCTGCCTTCGGTCAGGCGTCGATATGGAACGCCGCGCACAACGGCTGCATTGACAATTGCTCCGGTACTTGGCCCGAGCCTGACATCTTCGTCGAGTTCACGCAGGCGATGGAGTGCTTGTTTGATATCAAATTGTTCGTGTCTGATCGTAGCGAGGATGAGCGCCTCGGCAAGCTCGAAGGCGAGTCGGCCGACAGGCTCTTCTGTGTATTGCACAACCACCTGAAAGGACTCCGGGTCGGGCGTGGTGAAAGTCTGGCTAAAGGCAACTGGACAGCCTGCTGACGCCTGTAAACCAAGCGCAACAGCCTCCATGGCGTGCGCCAGGGTAATCGGGTCTTTATGACCAAATGGACGCAATGGTTTGACATCAGGAAAACGTGCGCGCAATTGCGTAACAAAATCAGGAATCTTGTCGAGGTCACACTCGACTCCATTGCAAGTGACCACGGCCTCGATGGCAGTCTGACGGCTCCACAAGTTGGGGCCGCGCAAGGCGCGAATGCGTGATACTTCCATTATGTATTCCTGTAGGTATGATTTGGAAAAAATAGTAGCGCAGGATTGTGAGATTGAATCATTCTTATGTCTGCTAATCCTGAGAATCTTATTTCAATCGGATACAAAACCGATCAATCCTGCCTCAATCAGATCGGGTGACAGCCCCAGTGCCCAGGCACTGGCCGCCGCCGCCATCACATTGTAAATTTGTACGCTGTTTGTTGCACGTTCTGTGACAGGGATCGATGCAACGTCACACAGATTGACGCGGTGGGCACCTTGAGCCAGTATCAATTGATTGTGATCGATAAAAACAGCGCGTCCGCCAGCTTGCAGATGTTCGACAAGTGGGGGCGATTTTGCCTGCCTGCTGAAAAATGTGATCTGACCGTCACAGAATCTGGCAAGATCGATCACGCGATCATCATCGGCATTGAGAACCGCCATGCCGCTTGGCAGCACAACGTCCATTTGCGTGCGGTAAACCTTGATGCGTTCCTGTTCATCGAGCACATCGTGGTTTGAGAGGTCTTCGGTCCAGTCGATATTTGTGATGATGCCGACCTCACAGCGTTCATAGGCCAGTCCCTCTGTCAGAATCTGCGTACAACCGTTTTCTATGATGGCAGCCTGTACTTCCCTGTTCAGTAAGACCCGACGGCCATCTGCCCAGGTCGCGCAGTTACCACGTCTCAACTGGCGGTTATCTACAAAAAGTCCTTCGCTGCCGGCCAGGCCCGTGCGTAAACCATGCAGGCTCAGCAGCCTGAACAACAGCTTTCCTGTCATGGTTTTACCGCGCGTACCCGTGATTCCTATCACTGGAACGCGCGCCATATCGCCTGGCGCAAAGGTGTAATCAACAATGTCGCGCCCAACCTGTCTGGGGCGCCCGCCCGCAGGCTTGAGGTGCATAAGCAAACCCGGTCCTGCATTAACCTCGACAATCGCACCGCCCTGGGCATGTAAAGGCTGAGAAATGTCCTGCACCACCAGATCAATACCCGCAATGTCCAGCCCTACGACGCGCGCAGCAACTGAGGCAAGCGCGGCAACCTCGGGATGAACCAGCTCCGTACAGTCAAAGGCGACGTTGCCGATACGCTGAATGGTGACCACCTGGCCTGCGGCAGGCACTGCGCTGAAAGTCAGACCCTGTCTGGCAATTTCAAGCTCGACGGCTGGACTGAGATTGACTCGGTTAAGCGGGAGGTCGTCTTGGTGACCACGTCGTGGATCTTCGTTAATCTGCGCCTCAATCAGTGCCGCAATGCAGCTCTGACCATCACCCGTGACTGTCGCGTTTTCCCCCCGGGCTGCTGCCACAAGTTTGCCACCTACGATCAGCAGGCGATGCTCGACTCCCGGGATGAAGTTTTCAACCAGAACGCCAGTGCCTTCCTTATTCGCTTCTGTGTATGCGGTTTGAATTTCTTGCTCGGAACTAAGGTTAGTAAATACGCCTCGCTGGTGATTTCCATCCGTAGGTTTGACAACGACGGGTAGTCCGATGTCCTGCGCTGCAAGCCATGCATCTGCCGCGCTGGTTACTTCGCGTCCGTGCGGCACGGGTATGCCGCAGGAATCAAGCAGGGATTTAGTCAGTTCTTTGTCGCGTGAAATCGTCTCGGCTATCGCGCTGGTGTTGTCAGTTTCGGCTGTCCAGATGCGGCGTTGATTGACGCCATAACCTAGTTGCAGCAAATTTCCTTCGCTCAGACGGATTGCAGGAATGTCCCTGTCATCTGCGGCGTCAACAATACAGGCGGTGCTTGGCCCCAGACAAAATTGCAGTCTGAGTTTATTTAGTGTTTCGATCGTTCGATCCAGTGCATAGGGCTGATCGTTTATTGCCGCCAGAATCAGTTCACGTGCCGCGAGCAAGGCGAACATTGTGACGTCCTCATGCCAGGCACGCACAATGACTTTGAATACATGCGGTGACGAGGTCGAATGCGTGTGACCAAAGCCACCCGTCAGACCGGCCATACTTTGCAGAGCAGTGGTGACATGTTCGAGCAGCGCTGCCTGAAAGTTTCCACCCGCGAGTTCCTGGAGACACTCAGCAGGATTTTCTATGATGTTCGAGGACATCTTCAGTATGGGAAGCCATTCAGAAATCAGCGCCTGGCATCGAGATGCTGTTGCTTTTGGCAACGGTGTAAGTGACGCGATGTCTACCCACACCTCAAGTACTGGACGGTACGTCCACATGTTGGGGCCGCGTAAAAAAACGGTGCGTTGGATAACGATGTCGCGAGTGTTCATGATCAAAAGCTCGTGCTGCAGCGCAGCAATGTTGCGTATTTGTCATTATCGCAGCAAAAAGGGCTCCTAGTAGTCCCCCCCGACAATGCTTACAGGTGAGTTTTGCCACGGATCGTTATACTTACGCATTAACCATAGTGGATACTTAGCCGCTTCCTGTTGAAGCGGGTGGTGTGGACTGGTGGGAATCATGCGTCACAGAGATGTCATCTCTTTTAACTAATAATTCTGCGATAGAACTGATTTTGCCGTCTGGCTGGGCTCAGGCAGTTGAGCTATTGCTTGAACCAGACGAAAAAATACTTGCCTGGGTCGAGCCTGATCTGGATCAGCATCTGTTCTTTTCAACGGGCGTCCTGATTCTTACATCGCGACGTCTGCTTTCGTGCGAGCCTGGTGCCCAAGACTGGCTGACATGGCCTGTCACTGCAACGCAATCTCTGCAGCACAGGGATCATGCGGGCATTGGCACGATTGAATTGTTTGAAGGTCAGGTCAGGTTGGGCGTATGGCGCCATACCTTGAGTATTACTCCTGCCGTCAGACGTTTATCTGATTTGTTTGGCGATTTGCAGCAGTCGCTGGTTGACCCGACCCGAAAGATTGAGGCCGATGCGGCCGCTTGCCCGACCTGCGGCACCCCTTTTGCGCCGGATCATGATGATTGTGCGGTATGCAATTCTGACCCGACCGGTCCTTCGACGACCTGGGCTCTTTTGCGTCTGGCACGTTTCGCCAAGCCATACCGAACGCCGCTGATTGTTGGGTTTATCCTGACATTGATGTCTACGGCGGCAACACTTGTACCGCCATACCTCACTATGCCGCTGATGGATAAGATCCTGATTCCTTTTCAGAACGGTAAACCCATCAATTACGACCTTGTTTATCTGTATCTGACAGGTTTGGTTGTATCTGCACTGCTTGCCTGGTTATTAAGCTGGGCGAGGACTTATCTGCTTGCCTGGGTGAGTGAGCGCATTGGAGCGGATTTACGTACGGCAACTTTTACGCACCTGCAAACACTTTCGCTGCAGTACTTCGGTGGAAAACGTACCGGTGATCTTATGGCACGTATTGGGAGTGAAACGGACAGGATTAATCTGTTTCTCTCATTGCATTTGCTGGATTTTGCGAATGACGTACTGATGATTGTGATGACTGCCGCCATCCTGATTTCAATTGATCCCTGGCTGGCGCTCACCACATTAATTCCCCTGCCGATGATTGTGTGGATGATTCACCTGGTCAGAGGCCGCCTGCGCCATGGCTTTGAAAAGGTCGATCGTTCCTGGAGTGAAGTCACAAACGTGCTGGCCGATACGATTCCAGGCATTCGCGTAGTGAAGGCATTCGCCCAGGAGCATCGCGAGGTCGCCCGCTTCAGGGAAGCGAATGACCGCTACCTGAGCGTGAACGACCGTATTAACAAAGTCTGGGCATTGTTTGCCCCGACAGTCACCTTTCTGACCGAAATCGGCTTGCTTGTCGTCTGGATTTTCGGTATTTCGCAAGTCGCTTCCAGCTCAATCACCGTAGGTGTGCTGGCAGCATTTTTGGCTTATATCGGCAGATTCTATTCAAGACTCGATTCGATGAGTCGGATCGTCTCACACACTCAGCAGGCAGCCGCCGGCGCCAAGCGTATTTTTGATATTCTGGACCATGTCTCGAGTGTGCCCGATGCGGCGCGTCCTGTGCCGCTTGAGCGTGTCGAGGGAAGGATAGAGCTGCGCAATGTTGGTTTCCGCTATGGCAGCCGCACTGTATTGCGTAATGTTTCGTTGAATATCGGTGCGGGTGAAATGATTGGTCTGGTCGGGCACAGCGGCTCTGGTAAGAGTTCCTTGGTCAATCTGATTTGTCGTTTTTACGATGTGACTGAAGGCGGTATTCGCGTGGATGGCGTGGATATCCGGTCCTATTCTTTGACTTCGTTTCGTCGCAATATTGGTCTGGTACTACAAGAGCCATTTCTCTTTTTTGGCACGATTGCTGAAAATATTGCCTATGGTAAACCTGAAGCAACACGCGAAGAAATCGTTTCAGCCGCACGCGCTGCGCGCGCGCACGAATTTATCCTGCGCTTGCCTCAAGGGTATGACTCTCTGGTGGGAGAGCGTGGCCAGGCCTTGTCAGGTGGAGAGCGCCAGAGGATTTCGATTGCGCGCGCGTTGCTGATCGATCCAAGAATCCTGATTCTGGATGAGGCAACATCCTCGGTCGATACGACCACGGAGATGGAAATTCAGGAGGCGCTTGATAATCTGATTCAGGGCCGGACCACGATTGCCATTGCACACAGGTTGAGTACCCTTCGTAAGGCCGATCGCCTGGTTGTGATGGATCGTGGGCAAGTAGTCGAAATTGGTAATCATGACGACTTGCTGGCGCGCGGTGGGGCTTATCATGCGCTGTATCAGGCGCAGACAAGACTCAATGCTGAAGAGCAGCCTCCCGTGCTGCAGCCCCAGATACCGGAGATTGTTAAGCCAGGGACTGAGCATGCTTGATCTAAAAATGTCACGTAATTCTGCAGGCCGCCTGCTACTGACAACCCCAGACGGTGAGGTTCACGAAGGCATCGTCCCAGTGCGTGCATTCCCCGTGAATGCACCCGATGGTTGTCTGGCACTGATGAGCAGTGATGGTAAAGAGCTTTTCTGGGTCGAGACACCAGCAGAATTGCCCGAAGACGTGTTTGCGCTGGTCCAGGAAGAAATCTCAACGCGTGAATTGATGCCTGAGATTCAACGCATTGCCAGCGTATCGACATTTTCTACTCCTAGTACCTGGTCTGTCATCACTGATCGTGGAGTGACGCAGTTCGTTCTCAAAGGCGAAGAAGACATCCGTCGCCTGATTGGGTCGACGCTTATCATTACTGATAGCCATGGATTACGGTTTCTAATACGCGATATGCTTACGATTGACAAAGCCAGCCGTAAAATTCTCGATAGGTTCCTGTGATGACCATACATGTAATGCTTGTCCATGCGAGTAGAGTGATCCGTACTGCGATAGGTAATCTGATCGATCTTCAGCAGGGATTTCGCGTGGTTGCCACGGCAGGTAGTACCAAAGAAGCGATCGAATGCCTGACTCAGACATCTCCCGTGTGCGAGCTTATCCTGATAGATGGATCGATTGTTCAACCCGGATCTATCGCGGAGTTGTTGGCCGCGAGCTCCGCCAAGGTCGTCATGCTGTCTGAATGCGAGACGGACGAGTCGCTGGATGAATGCATTAAAGAAGGTGCCAGAGGCGTGATCGGTGTAGATGCTGACGTCGATCACTTTGTTAAAGCACTGACTAAAGTGCACGAAGGAGAGTACTGGCTGAATCGTCAGGCTACTTCACGTATTTTGAGTACCCTCGGGCAACCACCTAAAGAGCTGAGTCCAGAGCAGGTGAAAATTAGCAGCCTGACGGCCAAGGAAAAGCTCGTCGTGCAAGCCGTTCTGCAGGGCAATGGTCAAACATTGCACAACACGGCTCAGGATCTGAAGATCAGTGAAAACACCTTGCGTAACCACCTCACTTCCATTTACTCAAAGCTTGGACTGGCTAACCGCACAGAGCTTTTTATATTTGCACAGCAGCATTTCGAATAATCATATCCTGCCCTGTGCATGATAAATCTACCTGTTTCTATAGCTCGATTGGACTGTGGTAAATAATTGACGTATGGAAAAACTATAACGTTTGCCATACTGACTATAAGTCTTAAGATAGTATAGTAAGCGTAAAGTTATATAACCAATCTTATTGCTTAGGCGGTCAGACTTTGGAAGTCCATTACCTCACGTATATTTTTGAAAACTTGAGAGTCAGTACGGTTCGCAGCATGCTATATGTGTGTGTAATCGGTCTGATGGCTGGTTGCACTACGCCCATCAAAAAAGAAGGCGATGCGCCAAGCGGTCCAGAGTATGTGAGCTGGTTGCCGGATACTTATCGAAACGATCAGGCCGTTGGCCTGCCTAAACCCAAAGAACACTGGTGGAAAGATTTCGGAAGTGACGAACTCAACGCTATCGTTGAAACCGCACTGACTAAAAACTTTGATCTGAAAGTTGCAATCGCCAGAGTGGCACAAACCCGTGCTCAGGCTCAAATCGTGAACGCCTCCCTCACCCCGACGCTTGATGTAGCCACCAGTTATAGAAATCAGGGGCCTGCCCAAGGGGTCGGATATGCACCTACGACTGATGACTGGAGCAGTCAGCCGGTCTATCAAATTGGGTTAGTTGTTAATTACGAGGTAGATCTCTGGGGCAAGAAAGGATTCAATACTCAGGCGGCCTATGCGCAGGCGCTGGCAAGTGAATTTAATCGCGACGCGGTTACATTAAGTCTGATTAGTGACGTGGTGACTGTTTATTTCCAGGTGCTCTCATTTAGTGAGCGTATTACCGTCGCTGAAAGAAATCTAGAGTCCATGCGGGTTGTGGGTCGAGGGCTTGATAAACGATTGCAACGTGGCGATGCCACCTTGATCGATGTGTCGCAACAGCTGATTTTGCAGACAAATACAGACGCACAAGTCACTGGACTGAAACTTCAAAGGGAGCGGGCTTTCAACAGGCTGGCTGTCCTGCTTGGTCAGTCACCCTCGACACTCAAGATCAAGGGTATGGCTCTGGAGGACGCAAAAACGCCCCATGTAGAACCAGGCTTGCCATCAGATCTGCTTTGTCGGCGTCCTGATATCCGGCGTGCCGAAGCGGCTCTGGAGGGCGCTCAGGCAGATCTTTACGCGGCGCGCGCTAACTTTCTTCCAACCTTCGGTCTGACCGCGCAGGGTGGTTACGGGAGTTTTTTACTCACCACCATCACTGCGCCACAGAGTCTGTTTTTCAGTCTGAGCGCAAATTTGCTGCAAAACGTTTTTGACGGTGGCCGTCGCAAAGCAGAAGAGAATGTGGCTGTGGCAAAAAACACTGAGCTTCTTGAAACTTATGCCAACACCGTTTTAGCTGCTTTACGGGATGTCGAGGATGGATTGTCCGGCGTGGCGCTGACTGCCCGCCAATACAAGGCTCTGAATCAATCTCGTCAGCTCGCTCAAAAACTTGCTGAGCTCAGCGCCATTGTTGTTGAGCGTGGCGGAATGGATTTTGTCCAGCTTTATCAAATTCAGGCGTCTGTAATTGCCGCCGAGGACGCGGCCATTACCGGACGATTTGAACAGATTAAAGCCTCTGTTGATTTATATAAGGCAATTGGCGGTGGGTTAAAGCTCAATGACAACCCGTGTCTGGGCGGAGGACGCTTACCCAAAGCTGATGCGAACTGGATCGCCAAAGCAAGACAGAATGATTCTGTTTTTGGCATTAAGTGATCCGGGAATAACGAAATATGGGAAACATGAATTCGGCGCAAAAAAACAGGTTGTTTCAGCAAACCACAGCAGAGCAGGCTGTGAGTCTGCTTTCGCCTTTTAAGGGCGAATGGAAAACAATATTGTTGTCCAGCATTGTGATTAACTTGCTTGCGCTGGCTTTTCCTTTGCTGATGTTGCAAATTTATGATCGGATTCTGCCTAATCAATCCGTTGAGACGCTCGGGCTTGTAGCAGGTACCGTAGGGCTGGCTATTCTTGTCGAGTCTATTTTAAGACTTGCCCGCTCATATTCAACAGCGTGGGTTGCTGCACGGTTTGAACATCGTGCGATGACAGCTGTTGCAGACCGCGTGCTCGCCGAACCGTTGCCCGAGTTTGAACGTAAGGGGACCGGTGTGACGATGAGTTTATTCAAGTCGATCCTTGTCTTGAAATATCACTATTCAGGCCAGTC
>JAUSCY010000040.1 GCA_030650995.1 Sheuella sp.
AGATTAAGCGTGATTTCTATGTAGGGCTTGGAAATCAGTTCGCCGATTACCGTAATCGTCAAAGAGCGTCCGCTCCTGGCCACTACGAGCGGTGCAGCCATCAGGACTGCAGTCAGAAACTGACTGGACACCGAGCCTTGCACACGCACACGGTCACTCAGCGCATGCGCAGGATGAATCTCAAGCGGCGGATAACCCGGTGTACCAAGATAGCGCACCTGCGCCCCCATCTCTACCAATCCCTCAACCAGATCACCAATCGGACGTTCATGCATACGCGGCACACCAGACAGGGTGTAGTGCCCGCCCATCATCGCCAGCGCGGCAGTCAAGGGACGAATTGCCGTACCCGCATTACCCATAAATAGCGCAGCTTCCTTGACAGGAAACTCGGCCAAACCATCTACCGTGACTGAGTCTGCGGACTCATGCGATGTGATGTTCACACCGAGTTGCTTCAGTGCAGCCAGCATCACCCGTGTGTCGTCTGACTGTAATAAGCCGTCGATACGCGTACTTCCAACCGCGAGGGCTGAAAGCAGCAACACGCGATTGGATATACTTTTCGAGCCAGGCAGCTTTACCGTGCCTTTTGCGTAGTGCGCAGCAGGCAGATCAAGAAAATCTGTATGAGTCATTTCTGGTTTCCCGGCCATTCGGCACGCGACTTTGCTGCGGCCTCGAGCATTTCACGCAACCACGCTTGGTCAGCATGCTGCAATGCATCTTCGGCGCGGTCCATGACAGCGCGGAGATCTTTGAGCTCACGCAGCATCGCATCGCGATTAGCCATAAAAATATCAGACCACATTTCAGCGGAGCCTTGGGCTACACGCGTGAAATCCCTGAACCCTGTTCCCGCAGTCTGCAGTTTCAGTGCCGAATCCTGACTGGCAACAATATGCTGCATGAACAACGCAGCGATCCAGTGAGGCAGATGACTGACCGCAGCAACCATACCGTCATGCTGCGCAGGCGTAGTCGTGCTGACAATTGCGCCACAGGCTTGCCAGACAGCCTGAATGCGCGCCACGTCATCCGCTTTATTTTCAGGCAGTGGCGTGAGAATCACTCGCTTACCCGCATAAAGCGTTGCATCAGCGGCCTGGGGGCCCTTCTCGTGCGAGCCAGCCATCGGATGCGCCGGCACGAACTGACCAATACGGCTCTTGAGGCCCGCGTGAGCGGCGGCAACGACATTCTGTTTCGTGCTCCCACCATCCGTAATTAACGCATCAGGATTGAGCTTGCTGGCCAGCGCGGTAAAAATCGATTCAAACGCCCCGACGGGCGCTGCGATAAAAATCAGATCTGCACGCACTGCGGCTTCTTCAAGCGTTGTTGCTTCATCAATCAATCCTAGCGCCTGGGCCTGCGCAAGCGTCTCGGGTCGACGCCCTGCACCAATCACATGAGAGACGATACCTGCCTTGCGGCAGGCAGCTGCGAACGAGCCACCGATCAGGCCCACACCAATCACTGCAAGCGTCTTGATTCTCAATCCAGAGTGATTCGCGATTTCCTCAGTGGCCTGTGCACTCATGCGCGCATCGCAGCCAGGATATCTGTCAGCGCATCAATAAATTTCTGATTTTCCTCACGCAGTCCGACCGAGACACGTAACCACTCCGGCAGACCATCACCGGCCACGGGGCGTACGATCACTCCGCGCTTGAGTAACTCAAGATTGATGCGTGCAGCATCACCCATGTGAACCAGAACAAAATTGGCGTAGCTCGGAACATATTTCAAACCAAGCTTTTCAAATGCCTGCTGCAACTGTGCCTTTCCGTCGCGGTTGACTGCAAAACTTTTTACCTGAAACTCTTTATCACTCAGGGCAGCAATCGCAGCGGCCTGTGCAAGCGAATTCACATTGAAAGGCTGTCGCACGCGATTGAGCAAATCAGTCAGTCCTGGCTGTGCGACCGCAAAGCCGACCCGCAAACCAGCCAGGCCATATGCCTTGGAAAAACTGCGTGACACAATTAGATTGGGGAATTGCTTAACCAGTCCGACACTGTCGACACGAAGTTCTGGCTCAAGAAACTCGTTATAGGCCTCATCAAGCACAACTGTCACACGCGCACCGTGGCGAGCCTGGACATGCGCCAGAAAAGACTCAATCTCAGCGTTAGCCAGGTAAGTACCAGTAGGATTATTTGGATTAGCAATAAACACCAATCGCGTACTGTCATCAATCGCCTCGAGCATAGCTGGCAAATCGTGACCAAAGTCGCGGGCAGGAACAACGATATGTCGGGCACCGCGCGCCTGCGTAGCCAGTTTGTAGACAACGAAAGCGTGCTGGGAATAAACAACCGAGTTTGAAGGCTCAAGCAAAGCCATCGCCACTAACTCTAGGATATCGTTCGAGCCATTGCCGAGCGTCAGCCAGTTTTGTGGCACGTCATAGCGTTTGGACAAAGCCTGTTTAAGATCAAAACCTGCGGGATCGGGATAGCGGCCCAGGCCGTCGATCGCATCGAGAATCGCTTGCCGCGCAGAGGCAGGCATGCCAAGTGGATTTTCATTTGAAGCAAGTTTAACGATAGATGCCGGATCCAGTCCGAACTCGCGTGCGAGTTCTTCAATCGGTTTACCTGCCTGATAAGGAGCAATCGCAGCGACATGCTTGGGGGGGGCGTGCACAGAATCTGTATGTTTTGATGTCATGATCACAATACCGTCGATAGTTGACTTGGGGATCCGCATTGAAGCGTTACTGCGCGCAGGCATTACTGCGCGGGGTATGAGCCAAGCACTTTGAAAAATGCACACTGATTTTCAAGGGTGGCAAGAGCTTTTTTGACCGCAGCATCCTGACGATGGCCCTCGATATCCACATAAAAATAATATTCCCACTGCCCGGTTCGAGCGGGGCGTGATTCGAAACGCGTCATCGATACGCCATTTTCATTGAGCGGCGAGAGCATCTGATACATCGCACCGGCACGATTGGGAACAGCGAGAATCAGACTGGTTTTATCCCGTCCACTCGGTATGGTTTCAATTTGTCCGATTGCAAGAAAGCGCGTGCGATTTTGCGCATCATCCTGAATACCTTGCGCAATAACGTTCAATCCCCAGACGTGAGCAGCCGCATCACTGGCAATGGCCGCCACAGTCGGGTCAGTCGAGGCGATACGCGCCGCCTCGGAATTACTCGACACAGGTTCGCGAGGCAACCCAGGATAATGATGATTGAGCCAGCTCTGACATTGAGCAAGCGCCTGTGGATGGGCCATGATCCGCGTCACACCAGCCAGATTTGCGTCTTTAGCCAGCAAACAATGTCTGATCAGCAACGAACGTTCACCCAGGATACGTACTGGGGAACCCAGCAACAAATCCAGCGTACGATTTACCGCACCCTCGGTTGAGTTTTCAACTGGCACCATCCCGACACTGGCCGCACCTGCCTCAACAGCACGGAAGACCTCGTCAAAAGAAGCACAGGGAACACCGGTAACCGAGTGACCGAAATGCTCAAACGCAGCCTGCTCAGAAAAGGATCCTGCAGGGCCCAGATAGGCAACAGCTAACGCCTGCTCAAGCCCCCTGCACGCGGACATAATTTCAGTCCAGACAAAAGCTATAGCGTCCGCAGGTAAAGGACCGCGGTTTTTACTTTGCAACTGACGAATAACCTGAGCCTCTCGTTCGGGACGCAGGACCGGACCTTGGGCATGATGGGCATGCTTGATATCACCCACTTGCTGTGCGGTGCGCGCACGCTGATTGATCAGATCAAGAATCTCCGCATCGATCTGATCGATGCGTTCGCGCAATGGCAACAACTGGGCTTGCAATGACTCATCCATGAGAGCGTTCGAAATCCTTGAGAAAATCGATCAATGCCATCACACCTTCGATTGGCATTGCGTTGTAAATAGAAGCGCGCATGCCGCCCACGCTTTTGTGACCTTTAAGCTGCATTAATCCGTGCGCTGCCGCACCCTGCAAAAAAGCGGCATCCAGACTTGGGTCAGTCAAAAAGAAAGGTACGTTCATGCGCGAGCGTGCTGAACGCTCAACAGGCAACTTATAAAATGCACTCTGATCAAAAAAACCGTACAAAGCCTGCGCCTTAGCGATATTAAGTTTTTCCATCGCAGCGAGTCCACCCTGCTGCCTGAGCCATTTGAATACGAGACCGGCGATGTAAATAGCATAGGTCGGTGGCGTATTGAACATGGATTTCTCAGCAGCAACGTGTGCATAATCAAAAGCTGAGGGGCATATAGGCAAGGCATGGCCAATCAGATCACGCCGGACAATCACAATCGTGACGCCAGCAGGACCTGCATTTTTTTGTGCACCAGCAAAAATCATTCCCGTCTGATCGACAGGCATCGGACGCGAAAGGAAATGTGACGAGGCATCTACCACTAGCGGCACACCAGGTGCCCCAAGGGTTGCCGTATCAGGCCAGTCCATTGTTTCCACACCACCAATCGTCTCATTGCTACACAGGTGCAAATAAGAAGCATCCTTGCGGACTTTCCAGGTGTGCGATGGAGGTACCCATGTATATGGCGCCTGGTACTGCCCATCAATAACGCTCGCCAGACCACTGCTGGCAGCGATATGCGAATCGCCGTAACGTTCGCATTCTTTTTGTGATTTGACCGACCAGATGCCTGTCAGGACAAAATCCGCTTTGTGACTGGGACTACGCCCCAGCAGGTTCAGCGGAACAATTGCATTCTCTGCGCTTGCTCCACCCTGCATGAACATCACTGCATAGTCCTCAGACACGCCGAGCAATTCACGCAGGTCAGCTTCAGCTTCGCTGCAGATCTGCGTGAATTCGCGACCGCGATGACTCATTTCCATCACGGACATACCGCAACCATGCCAGTCCAGCATTTCTGCTGCAGCCTGTTGCAAGACCGACTCGGGTATGGCCGATGGTCCAGGGGAAAAATTCCAGGGACGCACAGCCATATTAAGACTCCGAACCCGCCTCATCCGTTGAATCAGGGGCGGCATCTGGCGCAGAATCCGAGGAGGCGTCAGGTGCGGCATCTGATTTTGCAACAACATCTGTCACATCATCTGCAGCCTCATCGTCCACATCACTTTCTACAACGCGACGCACGCCTGAAAGCATGCTGCCATCATCAACGTTAATCAGTGTGACGCCCTGTGTTGCACGACCCATCTCACGGATCTCTGACACACGTGTACGAACCAGCACGCCACCCGTTGTAATCAGCATGATTTCATCTGTCGCATTTGCCAGCACTGCGCCAACGACTTTGCCGTTACGCGCAGAAGTCTGGATCGCGATCATGCCTTTGGTTCCACGACCATGACGGGTGTATTCACCGATCGGGGTGCGCTTGCCAAAACCATTTTGTGTGGCAGTCAAGACGGTCTGTGTTTCATCACCAGACACCAGCATGGCGATCACAGACTGCCCTTCCTCGAGCATCATGCCGCGCACGCCACGGGCATTCCTGCCCATCGGACGCACGTCATTTTCATCAAAGCGTACCGCTTTGCCTGAGTCGGAGAACAACATGACATCGTGCTTGCCATCGGTCAGTTCAGCACCAATCAGGAAGTCACCCTCGTCCAGATCAACAGCAATAATGCCGGCTTTGCGTGGATTGGAAAAATCAGACAACAGTGTCTTTTTGACCGTACCGCGCGAGGTTGCCATGAATACAGTCTGTGAATCACTGAATTCTTTAATAGGCAATACGACCGTAATTTTTTCGCCATCAATCAGCGGGAACATATTGACGATAGGTTTACCGCGCGAAGTACGCGTTCCTTGTGGAACTTCCCATACTTTGAGCCAATACACGCGACCACGGTCAGAGAAACACAACAGATAGTTGTGCGTATTGGCGGTGAACAACTGATCAATCCAGTCATCTTCCTTGGTTGCTGCAGCCTGCTTGCCACGACCGCCACGACGCTGCGCACGGTACTCAGACAAGGGCTGGCTCTTGATATAGCCGCCAGCTGACAATGTCACAACCATATCAGCCGGTGTGATCAAGTCTTCTGTGTCAAGTTCGGTAGCGTTGAGTTCAATATCCGAACGACGGAAATCTTTTGCGTTGGTACCAAACTCTGTCTTGATCGCTTGCAACTCATCGCTGATGATGACGGTGATACGTTCAGGACGCGCAAGGATATCAAGCAGGTCCGAAATGGTATCCATCACGGATTTGTATTCACTAACAATCTTGTCTTGCTCAAGACCAGTCAGGCGTTGCAGACGCATGTTCAGAATTTCTTGCGCCTGTGTTTCGCTCAGACGATATAAACCATCGTCTTGCAAACCATAGCTGTCTGGCAGATTGTCAGGACGATAGGCTGCACGACCACCTACTGCCTCAGTATCTGCCCGCGAGAGCATCTCACGCACCAGGGATGAATCCCAGGTTTTATCCATCAAATCCTGACGTGCCACAGGAGGTGTGGGCGCGGCTTTGATGATACGGATGAACTCATCAATATTCGCTAACGCAACAGCGAGGCCTTCGAGCACATGGCCACGCTCACGCGCTTTGCGCAGCTGGAATACAGTACGGCGCGTCACAACTTCGCGACGATGCGACAGGAAATACTCAACCATCTGCTTGAGGTTGAGCAGGCGTGGCTGACCATCGACCAGCGCCACCAGGTTCATCCCGAAGGTGTCCTGCAACTGCGTGTACTTATAGAGATTGTTCAACACAACCTCAGGCACTTCTCCGCGTTTGAGCTCGATCACCAGACGCATACCGTCCTTGTCCGACTCATCGCGAATATCAGAAATGCCTTCGACTTTCTTTTCGTTTACAAGCTCTGCGATACGCTCTTGCAAGGTCTTTTTATTGACCTGATAAGGCAATGCATCGACCACAATCGCCTGGCGATTGGCGCTTCCCTTGATGTCTTCGAAATGCGTCTTGGCGCGCATGATCACGCGACCGCGACCTGTGCGATAGCCCTCGCGCACTCCAACGATGCCGTAAATAATGCCGCCTGTCGGAAAATCGGGCGCAGGAATGATTTCAATCAGATCATCAATCGTGCATTCCGGATTACGCAGACAATACAGACAACCATCCACTACCTCTGACAGGTTATGCGGAGGAATGTTGGTGGCCATACCCACAGCAATACCCGAGCTGCCGTTCACCAGCAAGTTGGGCAAGCGCGCAGGCAACAGTAACGGTTCGTTTTCGCTGCCGTCATAGTTAGGGCCAAAATCGACCGTTTCCTGATCAATATCAGCAAGCAACTCATGCGCAATTTTAGACAAGCGAATTTCGGTGTATCGCATTGCTGCAGCACTATCGCCGTCGATGGAGCCAAAGTTACCCTGCCCATCAACCAACATATAGCGCAGCGAGAAATCCTGCGCCATACGCACAATCGTGTCGTAAACAGCCTGGTCGCCGTGTGGGTGATATTTACCAATCACGTCACCGACAATACGCGCTGACTTCTTATAAGCACGGTTCCAGTCATTATTGAGCTCGTGCATCGCAAACAACACGCGACGGTGCACAGGCTTGAGACCATCCCGGACATCCGGGAGGGCGCGCCCGACGATTACGCTCATTGCGTAATCGAGATAACTACGGCGCATTTCTTCTTCCAGCGAGATTGGAAGCGTTTCCTTGGCGAAGGAATCCATATTTTCTAGACTAATGACAGCGGTTGAAAGCCCAAGATTGGGGCATAAAGATTAACCTTGGATTCTACACCGCCACCACCCCAACATTTCAACCCTTCCCTGCCCCCATATATAGACACCAATATAAAAACGATCTCGGGTCATTGCTGGCAGCTCTTAAAAGCACTGAAACGGTGAACTATTTTGTTTTTCAGCACAGCAATCAATTGTTTTTATAGAAATTCGGAGGGTATTTTTAAAATTCGAGCTCGGAAGGTGCGACATAAAAACGACACTCTTCTCCTTAAACCGGCTTCTTTGTTGCCAAAAACCAACAACAAATGGCTTCTAAACGTAGAAATGCGGGTATCAAAGCCCTCGTACTCACAGAACAGTCAACAAAGCTCATCAAATGCCTTAAGATTCGAATCAGCACGCAGGAAACCCAGTGTGTAATTTCTTTGAAACTGCTCTTAGCGTTGCTATACTGGCCCCGTTTCCTGATTTATTTATTTGCGGCGGGGGTTCGCTGCGAGTCACTTATCCAGCTTCAAGCTCAAACGAGGAGAAACATGAACAAACCCTCCAAATTCGCTCTGGCACTCGCCTTTGCTGCATTCACAGCAACTGGCGTCGCTTCCGCGCAAACGGTAGACAATTGGAAGAACGGCTCAAATGAGCTTGTTTGGAAGAACGGCACCAACGAATTATGCTGGCGCGACAACTTCTGGACACCTGCAACCGGCGTAGTCGGTTGTGATGGCGTTGCTAAACCAGCTTCTGCTAACCCTATGGCAGACAAGATTTCGATTAAAGCCGAAGCCTTGTTTGACTTTGACAAAGCAATCGTTAAGCCCGAAGGCAAAAAGCTGCTTGACCAGGTTGTGACCCAGTCACAAGCTATCAAGCTCGAGACCATCATTGCTGTCGGTTATACCGACGCAATCGGTACTGTTGATTACAACATCAAGCTTTCACAGCGTCGTGCTGCTGCCGTTAAGGCATACTTGGTTTCGAAAGGCATGGATCCTAACCGTATCACTACGGAAGGTAAAGGCAAATCGAACCCAGTTGCTGACAACAAAACAGCTGCTGGTCGCGCCAAGAACCGTCGCGTAGAAGTCGAAATCATCGGTAGCAAGAAGTAATTCTTCGCTTATCGACTGTGAGAACCGCTTCGGCGGTTTTCACTTCGACTAAAAAGGCCTCGCTTGCGGGGCCTTTTTTTATACTCTGAACTTTTGATTCGAGGTCTCATATCATGACGATAAACGCCAAGCCTCCTCTTTCAGGCAATGTCGATCAGGCTGAGCTTGATAAATTCAGTGCGCTCGCCGCGCGCTGGTGGGATCCGAAAAGTGAATTCAAACCCCTGCACGCGATCAACCCTTTGAGACTGACCTGGATCAAAGACATGATTGGCGGGCTTGAGGGTAAAACGATTATTGATGTCGGCTGCGGTGGTGGCATTCTGGCCGAGGCCATGGCTGCGGGCGGTGCGACCGTCACAGGTATTGATCTGGCAGAGAAGTCATTGAAAGTTGCCAAACTTCACGGTCTTGAGTCAGGTGTACCTGTTACTTATCGCAATATCTGTGCTGAAGACATGGCACTTGAGCAACCAGGTCAGTTTGATGTGGTCACCTGCATGGAAATGCTAGAACATGTACCTGACCCGGGCTCTATCATTCAAGCCTGCGCCACCATGGTCAAACCGGGTGGCTGGGTATTTTTCTCAACACTGAATCGCAATCCAAAATCTTTCCTGTTCGCGATTGTCGGTGCGGAATATATTTTGCGGCTACTGCCACGCGGCACACACAGCTGGAAAAGCTTTATTCGACCCAGCGAGCTCGCAACCTCTGCGCGTGCAGCAGGTCTTGAACCAAACCAGATGCTTGGCATGAGCTACAACCCTTTGACAGAACACTACTCGCTGGGACAAGACACGAGTGTGAATTATCTGATGGCGACACGTAAATGACCGCACTTATTTTGTTTGATTTCGATGGCACACTGGCCGATACGGCAACAGATCTGGCTGCAGCAGCCAACAGACAACGTACGCGACGCGGTTTAGATCCAATGCCAATTGAAATACTGAGACCATTTTCTTCAGCCGGTGCGCGAGGTTTATTGCGCTGCGCACTGGATATGGGTACGGATCATCCAGATTACGAAGAAAGTCGTCTTCAGTTTTTAAAAGATTACGAAGCCGCGATGATCGTCGACACCCGGCTATTTGACGGTGTGCCTGAACTGCTTACGCAGATCAAAGACGCAGGTATGAAGTGGGGTATTGTGACCAATAAGGCCACCTATCTTGCGACGCCAATTGTTGAGGCGCTGGGATTAGCCGATGACTGCGCAGCACTCGTCTGCGGTGACACGACTGAACATGCGAAACCCCATCCCCTGCCCTTGCTGCATGCTGCGCAAGTCGCTGGTTTTGGGGTAGATCGCTGCTTGTATGTTGGCGATGATATTCGCGATATACAAGCAGCGCGCGCAGCAGGTATGCCATCGATCGCTGCGGCCTATGGTTATTGTGGTCCAGATCATCCTGTTGAAACCTGGCAGGCTGATCGTTGTGCCTATTCAGCTCAGGAAATTTGGCCTGCTATCGAACAATTAACACGCTGAAATACTTTATTGAACTTATTTACATCATTATGGTCTGACTAAACAGATTGTTCGTCTACAATCTAACAACTGGGGCCGATCCGGATTCGACGGGGGTCGCGAAACAGTGCAGGGCATGTCGAGCACCAGTTCGCTCGTAAATCCACTGGAAACACTATAAACGCCAACGACGAGCGTTTCGCTCTGGCCGCTTAAGCGGTGAGCCGCTGCACTGATTTGTCTTTGGGTCAGGTGGAGAAATCCACAGCAGCGTCATTTACAAAGAATCGGCGTTTGCTGGGTCACACAGTAAATTCTTAAAACTACGTGAATCGCTAAGGTCCGGCCTGTCGGTTGGCTAAGTCCGAGGTTAAACAAAAAATAAATCGACTACACATGTAGAACTGCCTGCAGAGGGCTCGCGGACGGGGGTTCAATTCCCCCCGGCTCCACCATATTTAGGTTCAATATGTTCCGTGATAGTACTCAAGACCCGCTAATCCACTAGGTTAGCGGGTTTTTTCTTGCCAAAGCAGACCATTCAGGCACATTAAAAAACAGTAGATTATTGAGTAACTTCTGGGGTAACTTGATTCAAGCCTTCAAAATATTTTAAAAAGTTACCCCATGAATCTGACTGACCTGGACTGCAAAAATGCAAAGCCTCGAGACAAGAGCTACAAATTGTTCGACGGCAAGGGTCGTGGTATTGAACTGTTGAGTGACAGAGACAAAGGACACGCACTTTTCGCGACGTGCTCAAACCGCAGGACGCTACGCGAGACTGCGCTTAGGGGCTAGTGGCTGGATGCGCATGAAGATGAATGCCCAGCGCTGCAGTGACTTTGAGGATCGTCGCAAAGCTTGGATTGCCTTCGCCAGACAAGGCTTTATAGAGACTCTCACGGCCTAAACCGGTATCGCGAGATAGTTGAGACATTCCTTTGGCGCGAGCAATATTGCCGAGAGCTTTAGCAAGAAATGCGGCATCATCTCCAGCCTCTTGCAGACAGGCTTCAAAATACAGCGCCATGTCCTGTTCTGTTTTGAGGTGCTCAGCGCTATCCCATTTGCGAAGTTTGAGGGTGTTCATACGTCACTCCTTAATTTGTTGTGCAAGCCCAAGGGCTATCTTGATGTCTTTAGCTTGTGTGCCTTTGTCGCCGCCGGCGAGCAAGATCACAATCTCCAAGCCGCGCTGTGCGAAATACACGCGATACCCTGGCCCGTAGTGAATCCGCATTTCTGAAACTCCTTCACCAACAGGCTTACAGTCGCCAAAGTTGCCTTCCCCGGCGCGGTCAATGCGGACCTGAATCCTGCGCGCAGCTTGCTTGTCACGCAAGGATTCAAACCATGCATCAAACACCTCGGTGGTGTAAATAGATTTCATAGGCAAAGCTGTATTAAATAGGATACACAACTGTATCAAATGGGATACTCGATGTCAATTCCCCAGATGGGAATTAAATTGACGTGCTTACAGGGTAAAACTGGATGAAAATTCAATCATTGACTAGGCCAAACTCCATGCTTAGGAAAACGAATACAGCCTGATTTTCAGCTGTAATCCCCATCATTCCGCAGGCGTGATGAGTCGCCCTCACCTCTTGAACTACCAAACTTTTTACTCGATACCCGCCCCACCACCACTACCGCACATACCAACCCTTCGGGGTTGGTATTTTTTTTGCTACCACTGATGTCTTATTAAAGGGCTCTTTAATTGTTTATTTTCATATTAAAGAGTGCTTTAATATGATTTAATTAATTAAAGCGAGCTTTCATGAGTCGAGCCACTGGTACTTACAGCATCTCCACAACGTTGGGAGAGTCAATTCGCGCATTCGTTCCCAACCCATTACCGCCGAAAGAGCCTGCTTTAGCAAACACTGCTTTTCTTGATTTAAACAGACAGGCCGAACTGGCACTCGCTCGCCTGGCGGGTGTATCTGGCCTAGTACCATCAGTAGATTGGTTACTTTACAGCGCTATTCGCAAAGAAGCATTGCTCACCTCGCAAATTGAAGGTACACAAGCCACGCTGACCGACCTCTTTGATGAAGAGGCAGGTTTCGAGGTTAGCAATACAGACGATGTAGAGGAAGTCACAAATTATCTCAGTGCATTCAGGTTAGTCGAAGATCAACTACGCGATCCCAAAGGACTCCCGATCAGTGTGCGACTACTGTGTGATGCGCATCGCGTTCTACTCAATGGCGTGCGGGGAACAGGCAAACAGCCAGGAGAATTACGTCGCTCTCAAAATTGGATCGGAGGTACGAGACCGGGTAATGCAGTGTTCGTCCCTCCCCCTCCTGAGCACGTTGCAGAACTGCTTGCAGATATGGAACAGTTCATCCATGAAAACTCTACAGATTTACCACCACTGGTCAAAGTAGCGCTGGTCCATGCTCAATTCGAAACCATACACCCCTTCCTGGATGGAAACGGGCGCATTGGCAGATTGCTCATCGCGGCACTGTTTGAATATTGGGGTTTGTTATCCGAACCGCTGCTGTACTTAAGCGGTTACCTGAAAAAACATCAGGCGGAATACTACCGCAGACTATCAAGCATCCGCACTGAAGGAGATTGGGAGTCTTGGATTTCATTTTTTCTGGAAGGCGTCAGCACTGCAGCGAATGAGGCAGAAAAAAACATCATTGAAGTTGCAAGCTTAGTTGCGGGTGACCGTAAACGCCTGCTCCAATCACCCAAAGCAGGTCCCTCAAGTTATCGACTCTTTGAAATGCTACCAATGATGCCTAGATTCACAATCGAGCGAGTTGGACAAAAACTTGGAACAACATTCCCTACCGCGAACGCAGCCGTAAAATCTCTTGAGGAGCTAGGCATTGTGGTGGAAATGACGGGCCAGAAAAAGTACCGTACTTATAGCTATCAAGCATATATTGAACTGTTGTCCCGCTGAGAAACGGGAATAAGCTTTATCTGGAACCTCGAAAAACGATGGTGATCGTCTCTTTTTAACGGGAGTTAGAAGTAGAGCCAGAAAGTCATTTAACTACTTTGACGGTCCCGGTGATATGCCTTGCACGATTGTTGTCACATTGCGTTCGAACATCTTTAGATAGGTATCTGCGTCCGTTCCGGGTGCGGTGAGTGCATCGGCATACAACACCCCACCGACTTTTGCTCCGCTGTCTTTAGCAATGCGTTCAAGCACACGGGGGTCTGAAATACTTTCTGTGAAAATTGCTGATACCTTGTTCTTCTTGATCAGGTCAATGATACGCACTATATCGGAGGCAGAGGGCTCACTGCCAGTCGATAACCCTTGCAGTGGAAAGAACGTTACACCGTAAGCGGAGGCAAAATAGCCAAAGGCATCGTGCGAAGTGATGACTCGTCGGCGCTCAACTGCAACCTCTGCGATCCGCGCTTTGGTTGCCCCATCAAGTGTTTTAATTCTTTTTATGTAATCAGCAGCACGCTGCTCAAAAGTAGCAGCGTGAGCGGGCAACGCCGCAGCCAAAGCGATTCGAATGGTCTCTACGTAACTTTCGGCATTGGCCAGATTTTGCCAAGCGTGTGGATCTGGAACAATTAGCGAATGCTTATGACTATGCGCTTTATTTGCACCCGAGTGCTCGTGATCATCTTTCAATTGAAGGGGTGTCTTAACGCCCTTACTTGCGATCACGATTGGGCCTTTGTAACCAGAGGATTTAATCAAACGATCGAGCCAGCCTTCAAATCCTAAACCATTAACCACCACCAGACGAGCCGAGGCAATGCGTTTAGCGTCTGCGGGAGTCGGATCAAACACGTGGACATCTGCATTGGCGCCAACTAACGAAGTCACCTCAACGTGCGGTCCACCAACTTCGCGCACCATATCGGCCAAAATAGAAAAACTAACGACGACGGGTATCTGTTGTGCTGAGACTGTTGGTGCTAGCAACCCTAGCAAAGATATGATCAAAAGCATCTTCACCCGAAAAAAAATTGTCATATACATTCTTAAGCCTCTTTATGTTGATGCGCTGGAAACCATATAAGCCTGAGGCTATCGCGTGCGCCTAAGCAAAGAGAAAGCAAATACAAAAAACCTGCGAACAAAACGATTGCCGGTCCCGATGGGACATTGACGTGATACGAAATCAACAAGCCACAAGCGCCACTGAATGCGCCAATCGCAGACGCCAGCAAGGCTCTGACTACGACACCCGCACACCAAAAGCGTGCTGCTGTAGCAGGCAGCATCAGCAAGCCAACCGCCATGAGTGTGCCAAGTGCCTGAAAGGCTGAGACTAAAGTCAACACCACCAACAACATAAAAAATTGGTGAATTAAACCACCTCGCCCACCTACAGATCGCAAAAAAATCGGATCAAAACATTCAATAATTAGGGGCCGCCAAATGATTGCAAGCCCAAGTAGCGTCAAGCTTGATGCACCACTAATCAGCAACAGGGACTCGTCGTCAATGGCGAGTACGCTGCCAAACAAAAAGTTAAGCAAATCAACTTTGCTGCCAGCAGTCGCGATCAACATAACGCCGAGTGCCAGCGTAATGAGATAAAACGAGGCGAAACTTGCGTCCTCTTTTTGTGCCGTCCATTGCGTGACAGCAGCTGCGATCAAGGCCATCAGGGCCGCCGCTGCAAAACTTCCGATCGTCATGGCTGGTAACGATAGACCAAAAAATATAAAACCAACCGCAGCGCCCGGTAATACTGCATGTGCGATGGCATCGCCCGCTAAACTCATCCGTCGTAAAACAAGAATTGTGCCGATCGGCCCACATGCCAAAGCAATTGCAAGACACGCCACTAACGCGCGGCGCATAAAGCCATAGTCAACAAACGGTTGAAACAACCATCCATAAAGTTGAACAAACCAATCAGATACCATTAACGCGTCACTCCAGTATCACTCGCTCTGACGCACCAAGGAGCATGCTCATCCCAATACTCTGACGTCTGTCGTACCCGTGCGAGATTTTCGGGTGCAAGTGCTTCGGCGCTATTTCCCCAGGCAATCACCTCGCGCGCCAACAAAAGTGTCTGAGGAAAATACGCACGCACCATATTCATATCGTGCAATACGGCGACAACAGTTCGGGCCTGTCTATGCCAATTCAAGACAACCTGCAATAAATCATCGACCGTTCGTGTATCTAGTGCGTTGAAAGGCTCGTCAAGCAAAATGATCGGAGCATTTTGCATTAATAAGCGCGCAAACAATACGCGCTGCATTTGCCCGGCTGAAAGCTCACTGATAAACCGGCGTTCAAATCCGACTAAGCCAACAGCGCTCATGGCTTCGGTCGCGCGTAGACGCATATCTGCGGTGACTCGGCTAAAGCTTCTAAGCTCGCGCCACGCCCCGAGTAAAACCACGTCTAAAACGCGAACAGGGAACTCCCGATCAATGGAGGATTGCTGAGGAAGGTAGGCCAAAAAACCTTTTTTTTCTTGTCCAAAGTGAATTGAGCCCTGGACCACCTGCAGTTGACCCGCGATCGCACCAAGCAGGCTACTTTTGCCTGCGCCATTTGGACCAACTATTGCAGTAAGGGATCCTGGTAGAAAACAGCCACTCACGTGGTGTATCGCTGGATGTCCTTGATAGGCCAGCGTTAGATTACTGATCTCGATCGCTTCGGGAGCGATGCGTGTTGAGATGTCGTCAGACATTGCCGCTTAACGCCCAATAAACAGCTAACCACAATGCGCCAATCACAAGCAATACTGTAAAGACTCTCGCCCAAAGGCTGGCGAGAACGGGGCCAACATCAGCAAGGTGGCTGCCTGGGCGAAAGTTACGAATTAAGTCGTGATTGTGCATATGATGGCGATTATTTTGAGACTGTTGTGTTGAAGTAGTTTGCATGGACCGAAATGGACTGAATCAGGAGTAAGAATGAGGATTTTCTAAATCAACATTCAACATCGTTAATGATAATGATAATACAATATCATTATTATGATTAATGCTCGCTTTTGTTCTGACCTAAACTATCTGACTTCAACAGCACAACTTGCAAACGTCATCCATGGAAAGATCCACCGTTCAACGCTCAGCAATACGCGACGCTCTGCAGCGTGCTGGCCGCCCATTGCTGGCGCAAGAGGTTTTGGAACTAGCTGCTGAAATAGTGCCGCGCATCGGTATTGCCACTATTTACCGAAACTTAAAATCCATGGTTGACGAAGGTCAGCTCAAACAAGTTGTTTTGCCTGGAGAAAATCCACGTTTTGAACTATCAGGCCATGGTCATCATCACCATTTTCAATGCAACCGATGTCAAAAAGTCTTTGATATTCACTCTTGCCCGACAGATCTGGCCGCACTTGCACCCAAGGGCTTTACGATCGAAGATCATGATCTGACTCTTTACGGTCGTTGCAAAAATTGCTAGCACGTTAATGAATCATTGAGTGAGCATCCCTGACAAGTAACATCTGCAAATGATCGTGTATCCAAGAAATTAAGTGAATGTAAACAAGCTCAACCACAAAAAATTGAATAGTCATATACTGTTTCCATGAAAAGTCTTTTACGGCGCCGCTCGCTCGTGAATCTCATTACCCTGCTGGTGATGTGGTTCAATGTGCTCGCCCCGACGTTAAGCCACGCAATCGTGAACAATACAGTTCACGACAACGCCTACATTGTCATATGTACGTCGACTGGAACAAAACTAGTCAAGTTAGACAGCACAACCAGCCAAACAAATCCAGGGCAGCAACTCCATAACGACAGCAACTGTTTGTTGTGCGCTATGCACGCATCTTTAGCGCCCCCCCCTACTCCTGATTTCTCCCCAGAATTTACACAAAACGTTTCTGAGATCCATCTGCAATGGATGGATACAAGCATCTCAACAGGCCTTAAATGGTCTCCTGGTGCAGCGCGCGCACCACCAAATTTGCTCTGAGTTTTTACTACTGAACCGCTCAATGCGGTTGCCTGTTGTGGGCAAAGCAGAATGCTGCGATTTGCACACACTCACTCTCAGAGCACGTCATGTTACGAAAACAATGGTTTTATTGGGTTCTTGCAACCCTATGCTTGGCATACCAATCGTCAGCCTGGGCACATGGCTTTAAAGCTGAAAAAATTCAGCTTGACCATCCTTATGCGGTCGAACTTGCGTCACAGCCAGGGCAATTTGCTATTTACTTTCGCACATTCAAAAACACAGGGACTACACCTGAAGTGTTGCGCAGCGCTCAAACAAGCGTAGCAAAAACGGTTGTTTTTAAAACGGAGACTCACTCCATTAATCACGAAATCACCTGGGTTGAAATCAAATCCATTTCGATAGGCGCCGGTAAATCGATTGTATTCAGACATGACGATGAGCAAGGCTATCAATTATTGCTTCAAGACCTAACAAAACCTATGAAAAACGGCGACCGGTTTACGTTGACCCTTCACTTTGAGCATGCAGGCAAAGCCGAGGTAACCGTCTGGGTCCAGCAGCCACGCAACGCAATGAAATCTCACCAACACTAGGAATTCATCATGCAAACAAATAACAGCATATTTTTTAAATTATTTTATTCAATTGCAGGCCTGACGCTAGCTTCAGCCATGAACACCGCAACAGCTGCAGACGTAGCCGTTGAGGTGAAATTTGCTGCAGTCGTTAACGGCGAGGCCTTTGAATGCGGCAAAAGCTATCCAAATATTGGAACAACCACATCCACGATCACACCGAGCGATTTCAGATTTTTTGTCAGCGAAATTCACCTAATCGATGCAAAAGGTCATGCGACCCCAGTAAAACTGACTCAAGATAAAGTCTGGCAATTGGAAAACCTCGCCTTGCTTGATTTTGAAAATGGTTCGGGCCCGTGCAAAAACGGGACAAAACCTACGAACACAAGTGTGAAGGGTAGTATTGCTGCAGGCGACTATAAAGGTTTACGTTTTACGCTCGGTGTCCCATTTAGCATGAACCATCAAGATCCCACACTCGCAGCCTCGCCCTTGAGCAGCACAGCATTATTCTGGACCTGGCAAGGAGGATACAAGTTCCTTAAGTTTGATACGGCGACTTCTGTACAGACAGCGACCACTAGCGCACCAGCAGCAGACGGGGGAGGAAATTCTTCTGGGTTTTCAGTGCATCTTGGTAGCACCATGTGTGCGGCGACTTCAAAAACGTCACCACCAACCGACTGTAAAAACCCTAACCGTCTAACGGTCACTTTTGATAAGTTTGATATCAACAAACAAATCGTGACCGCAGATATTGGTGCAGTGCTGGCTAAATCAAACGTGGATATCAACGCGCCAGGCACCTCACCAGGCTGCATGAGTTTTTTGAAAGATGCTGACTGCCCTCCTGTGATGTCAGCCCTAGGCTTGCCCTATGAGGGACAGGCAGCGGGTACACAACAATTTTTTACAGTTAAGTAAACAGCAAACGATAAATACCTATGCAAACCTGGCTCAAACTCTTGACTAGCTTTCTGCTTGTTATCAGTCACGCCTATGCGGCACCCACCGTATCGGAGGGATATCACTGGGATCTGCCTGCCTGGGTGCCGCAACCCCTTACGCCCGCAGACAATCCAATGTCAGCAGCAAAAGTAGAACTCGGTCGTCATTTGTTTTATGACAAAAGACTTTCTGCCGATCACACCATGGCATGTGCAACCTGTCACCTGCAAGAAAAAGCATTCACAGATGGACGTGCTGTATCAAAGGGTATCGATGGACGTCCTGGTGGCAGGAGTGCAATGTCCTTAGTTAACGTCGCCTACCTCCCTGTACTGACCTGGATGAATCCGAACTTAAACAGTCTTGAAATCCAGGCTCTCATTCCGATTTTTGGTGAGCATCCGATTGAGATGGGAATGGCAGGTCAAGAAAAAAAACTATTCCAAGAATTAAAATCAGATGCTACGTATACAAAATTATTTACAAAAGCATTTCCCGCGGAGGCAGAAAAAGGAAACGAAATATTGTTTTCACTTTCCACGTTAACAAAAGCAATCGCGAGTTTTGAACGCAGCCTGTTATCTTTTAATAGCCCATACGACCAATACAAATACGGCAAAAAAAATACCGCGATCAGCGATGCGGCAAAACGTGGGGAATCGTTATTTTTTGGTGAAAAGATGGAGTGTTATCACTGCCATGGCGGACTGAATTTTAATGACAATGTGCAACATATCCGCATGCCATTTCCAGAGTTTGGCTTTCACAATACAGGCCTCTACAACACAGATGGTAAAGGCGCTTATCAAACAGGCAATCCAGGAATTATAGATATCACGGGCGAAGAGCGGGATACCGGAAAATTCAGAACACCCAGCCTGCGCAATATTGCTTTGACTGCGCCTTATATGCACGATGGCTCAATTAAAAATTTACGCGATGTTTTAGTTAAGCATTACGCCCAAGCTGGACGCTCAACAAATGAACGCGGCTATCCGAATCCTCAGCGTAGTGAATTACTACAAGGTTTTGATATTGACGAAGAGGAAGTCTCAGATTTGATCGAGTTTCTAAAAAGCTTGACCGATCAGATATTCACGACGAATCCTAGACATTCCAATCCTTGGGCACCTTGACAAACATTAGCCCATGCTTAAACCCATAAACTCGCAACGCAACACAATTTGGATCGCAATCATTGCGGTTCTTTTTGCTGCGCTTTTGCCGGGTTTGAGTCAGGCTCTTGACAGAGGCACAAAACACTCTCAAATCATAGCCATTTGCACCAGCACTGGCATGAAATATGTTCAAGTTTCAAAAAATATTCAGCCTAATGAAACAACAGAAACATCGCAAAACAGTACTGACTGTTCATTCTGTCAGATTACGCAACATCTGGTGGGATTGATTGTCCGCCCAAACAATTAAATACATCGATCGCAACCTTCGCACTACCCACAGCGTCGCATCACGTCGCCTTCAAGACTCTGCTCATCTTGTGGTTTCTTGATCGTGCTAGCTCTTTTTGAATATCTTTTTCAAAAAGCATCCCAAAGTTGCAGCGCCGACCGGCTATAAGTGAAATGGAATCCACCGCTTAAACTCTGGCAAAAAACTGTCTTGAGTTTGCGTTCCACCTCACAGATCGGCGTAATATGATCACAAATCATAAAAATAAGTGGAGATCTGATGAAAACTTTACGCTACCTCATGCTAACGGCAGCAACCTGCATGACCATGATGCATGCGCACGCGCTTTCGCAGAATACAGAGGACTATCCAAACCATCCCATCACGATCGTAGTGCCCTTCACCCCCGGTGGCGTCACGGATATTACGACGCGGCTGATTGGTCAGAAACTTGGCGAAAAACTGAACCAGACAGTCATTATTGAAAACAAACCAGGTGCAGGGGGGAATATTGCGGCCGCTTTTGTGGCACGTGCTCCTGCCAATGGATACACCCTTTTTCTTGCCACAATTGGCACACACGCGATCAACCAGAACCTTTATAAATCCATGCCCTACGATAGTGAGAAGGATTTCGCGCCCTTGTCACGGCTGGCTGTCTTTCCAAATCTATTGGTTGTCCCAGCGAACTCACCCTATACAACCGTCAACGATCTGATTGCCTATGGCAAAGCGAATCCGGGCAAGTTGACCTTCGGTTCACCAGGAAATGGCACCTCCTCACATTTGTCCGGTGAACTTTTCAAGTTGATGACTGGAGTGAATATGGTGCATGTCCCTTACAAGGGTAGTAGCCCAGCCACTGCAGACCTGATCAGCGGTCAGACCAGCCTGATGTTCGATGCCATTCCCTCTGCCACACCCAATATCAAAGCGAATCGCTTGCGCGCCTTGGCAATCACCTCAAAAACCCGCAATAGTTCAGCACCAGATGTTCCAACGCTTGATGAGGCTGGAGTGAAAGGTTATGAGGTCATGGCGTGGGTAGGACTCGTCGCACCAGCGGGTACTCCTCAAGCTATCGTCGACAAGCTTTACAAAGCGATAGCCGATATCCTGACAAGTAAAGAAGTGCAAGAAAAACTCCTTTCACTTGGTGCCGATGCAGCCCCACAGACACCCACTGAATTTGCCACATACATGAAAGATGAAGTAAAGCGTTGGCAGAAGGTCATCATGGAAGCAAAAATTTCTATCAATAACTGAGTGGTGACGGCTCGACTTATCGGCATTGAGCCGGATTTCCAGGTTCATATTTCGGAAAGCACTGACCAATATTGAACTCCTATCCCGCTGAGGATTTAAGTAAAACGCGTAAGTCACCCCAAGCACTTATGTTGCCAGTGAAGTGGAACTCGTCGAAAGACAAATAAGCAGTTTACATTTCAACTGTCGTTGTAGAATCAACATATGGAAAAAAACACAGCCATCATTATTTTTGAATCCCTCTCCTCAAGCGTGCGCCTTGATGTGTTCAGACTACTCGTCAAATTGGGTACAGAGGGCATGGTTGCAGGCGAAATTGCAATAAAGCTTGATTTGCCGCCTACAAATTTATCGTTCCACCTCAAAGCACTTGCGCATGCTGGGCTGGTCACCGCCGAGCAAGAGGGCCGCTACCAGCGCTACCGGGCAAATATTCCCATGATGGCTGAACTCATTGGCTATATGACCGATGAATGCTGTTTCGGAAATCTTGACCAGTGCGCAGGCTTAGCCCCCTCGTCAACGAAAGCTTGTGTAGATTGCTAACTACAGTTTCCACGACTGTAGACAACCAGTCGCGTAACAAAATCGTAATAAACATTCAGTACGATTCAACATTAATTGAATTCAATCAGTCTTGTATTAATTTTAAAAATAGCACCAGTCAAACAAACAAAGTGGAATGAGCAACTAATGAAAGTTGGCATAAATGGAATGGGTCGTATCGGCCGTCTGGCACTTCGTGCGGCCTTTGGTGCTGCTGAGCGACAATCAGATGATCCCAGAGCGGGCAATCGTTTAGACATCGTACACGTCAACGAAATCAAGGGTGGTGCCGCCGCGACTGCGCATTTGCTGGCGTTTGACTCAGTTCAGGGACGCTGGCGCGAAGACATCGAAGCCGAGGGCGATTCATCTATACGCATCGGAAACAAAAATCTGCATTTTTCTTCTCACGCTACTCCTGCAGAGATTCCATGGGGTGATCTGGGTGTTGATCTTGTGCTCGAGTGCACGGGTAAATTTCTGACACCCGAAACGATTCAAGGGCATCTGGATCGTGGAGCAAAGCGCGTGATTGTCGCGGCTCCGGTCAAGGTCGGTCATGTGCTCAACATCGTTGTCGGTGTGAATGAGCATCTATACGATCCATCCATACATAAAATTGTCACCGCGGCGTCTTGCACAACAAACTGTTTGGCACCTGTCGTGAAAGTCGTTCACGAAGCGATTGGTATTCGCCACGGTCAGATCACGACTATCCATAACCCTACGAACACAAACCTCATTGTGGATGCACCGCATAAAGATTTACGGCGGGCACGCAGTGCCATGCAAAGCTTGTCACCTACAACGACAGGCAGCGCCACAGCCATTGCACTGATCTATCCAGAACTCAAAGGCAAACTGAATGGCCACGCTGTACGTGCCCCGGTCTTAAATGCCTCACTGACTGACTGTGTGTTTGAGATGAAACGTGAGACAAGCGTTGAAGAAGTCAATGCGTTGTTTGAAGCCGCAGCCAAAGGTCCGCTCGCAGGTATTCTGGGGTATGAAAAACGCCCCCTGGTGAGCGCAGATTATGCGAGAGACACACGCAGTTCTATTGTGGATGCGCTTTCAACCATGGTGACGGATGGCACCTTGCTGAAAATCTACTCCTGGTATGACAATGAGATGGGCTATTCCTGCCGTATGGTGGATCTGGCCTGCCATATGCAACAGCAAGGCATCTGAGCGCATGGCCCACGCCAGACCTCACTCTCAGGCAAACCCGCCCTCTCCTCATGGCGCGCGTAATTACGCCATCGTGACATCGGCCTATTGGGGTTTTACGCTGACCGACGGTGCTTTGCGCATGTTGGTTCTTTTGCATTTCTATCGCCTGGGTTATTCACCTTTTACCCTAGCTTTTCTATTTCTGCTGTACGAGGCTGCAGGCATTCTGGCCAATCTAATCGGAGGATGGCTTGCCGCGCGCTTTGGCATTGCGCGCATGCTGATGGTCGGACTCACCACACAGATCATCGGATTTGGCTTGCTGTCTGCGCTGTCACCTGACTGGACCGCCTCGATGTCTGTCGCGTGGGTCGTGTTATCTCAAGGAGTCTGTGGTGTTGCAAAGGACCTGACCAAAACCGCAAGTAAATCAGCGATCAAGGTGACTGCGGGCGAAGCTTCAGGTCAGTTATTCAAATGGGTCGCCTGGTTTACCGGCAGTAAAAATGCCATGAAAGGCGTTGGATTTTTCCTGGGCGGTTTGCTGCTTGATCAGCTAGGCTTTCGTGGCTCTCTTTGGGCCATGGCTGGCCTGCTTGCATTGATTTTGGTCGGTGTCGTGTTATCGCTGCCACCGATGATGGGTAAAAGTAAAGCATCCAAATCCGCCAAAGAGTTATTTGCTAAAAACAAAGCAATCAATCTGCTTGCCGCAGCTAGAGTCTTCTTGTTCGGTGCGCGTGATGTCTGGTTTGTTGTGGGCGTCCCCGTTTTTCTTTATGCCTCCGGCTGGACATTCACAATGGTCGGTGGGTTTCTTGCGACCTGGACAATTGGTTATGGGCTGGTTCAAGCCATTGCACCGATGCTAGTCAAACGTAGCAATGACGGCCTAAGCACCGAGGTCCCTGCAGCACGTATGTGGTCGGCCATACTTGCCGCGATCCCTACTGTATTAGCGATACTTGTTCTGATGAAGGTCAGTCATCTCGAGTGGGTCGTTGTGGGAGGCCTCGGTCTCTTTGGTTTTGCGTTTGCTGTGAATTCGTCCGTGCACTCATATCTGATACTTGCCTATGCAGGGTCGGAAAAAGCCGCGGAAGATGTCGGCTTTTATTACGCAGCGAATGCCGCAGGTCGCTTCATGGGGACACTGCTGTCCGGTCTGCTGTATCAGTGGGGCGGTCTTGAATACGCCTTGGGTGGCTCAGCGATCATGCTGATTATTTGCTGGTTATTCACTCTTGCATTACCTACTTCGCGCCTAAACGCCTGAAAATCAAACGGAGCTTTGAATGTCATCAAAAATATATAACGTTTTGTTTATCTGTACAGGAAACTCCGCTCGTAGCATCATGGCCGAATCTTTGCTCAACGGCATCGGACACGGAAGATTCATTGCATACAGTGCTGGAAGCCATGCCTCTGGTCAAATCAATCCATACGCTTTGGAAATTATCAAAAACAATAATCTTCCAACTGATAATTTACGTAGCAAAAATTGGGATGAATTTTCTCAGCCAGGAGCACCTGAACTTGATTTTGTTTTTACGGTCTGCGACAAGGCTGCCGGTGAAGTTTGTCCGATCTGGCCTGGACAACCAATGACCGCACATTGGGGTGTAGAAGAGCCTTCAGTAGTAATCGGGAATGAAATGGAAAAGAAGAAAGCATTTTCTGAAGTATTTCGAGTGTTGCATCGTCGAATTTCTTTTTTGACCTGCTTACCAATTGACAAACTAGATGCGCTGACACTTAAGCGTGAACTTGATACGATAGGTCGCGATAAGGGCACAGGAACTTAAAGCCATGAGCGTACAGTGTGAAGTCACCGCAAAGAAAGTTTCAGGCGCCTCAATGAGCGTCTTTGAGAGATACCTGACTGTCTGGGTATTTCTCTGCATCATTGCTGGCATTACGTTCGGACACTTTTTACCTGACCTATTTCAATCGATTGGCCGCATGGAACTTGCCAAGGTAAACCTACCTGTGGGAATTTTGATTTGGGTAATGATCATTCCCATGCTCGTTAAAGTAGATTTTTCTGCTTTGAATGAAGTGCGCCGACATGTTCGCGGCATTGGTGTCACGCTTTTTGTGAACTGGTTAGTCAAACCATTTTCAATGGCGTTTCTTGGCTGGTTGTTCATTCGGCATTTGTTTGCAGACATGTTGCCAGCAGATCAGCTCGACAGTTACATCGCCGGCCTGATACTTTTAGCTGCGGCACCCTGCACTGCAATGGTGTTTGTCTGGAGCAGGCTCACTGGTGGTGATCCGCTCTTTACGCTCTCACAAGTTGCGCTGAACGATTCCATTATGGTGGTGGCATTCGCACCGCTTGTTGCCTTTTTGCTGGGCATTTCAGCCATTACAGTTCCCTGGGACACCCTTCTCACTTCCGTTGTCCTGTATATAGTTGTACCCGTCATTCTGGCTCAGTTATGGCGAAAAATGTTGCTTAATAAAGGACATCGCGCTTTTGATGCTGCAATGGAAAAAATAGGCCCCTGGTCGATCGCTGCCTTGCTTGCAACACTCGTTCTTCTTTTTGCATTTCAAGGTGAAGCAATTCTCAAACAGCCATTAGTCATCGCGTTGCTTGCCGTACCGATTCTTATTCAAGTATTTTTTAATTCAGCACTGGCTTACTGGCTGAATCGGGCACTGGGTGAAAAACACAATATCGCATGTCCCTCTGCACTCATCGGCGCATCAAACTTCTTTGAATTAGCCGTTGCGGCAGCAATCAGTCTGTTTGGTTTTCAATCCGGAGCAGCGCTTGCCACCGTGGTGGGAGTGCTAATAGAGGTGCCCGTGATGCTTTTGGTTGTTTATATCGTGAACAATTCCAAACAATGGTATGCAAGAGGCTAGGAAAGATAAAAACTGAAATATCTCAAAAATAATACAAAGGGTTAACCCTAGTAAACAAAAAGGTGCAACCCGTATACATTGAATGTAACTTTACTTACAGAATATTGTCGTGATTGCTAATCGATCCGCTCTCCAACGATTACGTTTAGATAAATGGCCGCTGCGCATATTTGTCGTGCTGATTTACGCAATCATGCTTTGCCCGCTAGTCTTTGTCATTGCGCTGAGTTTTTTCAAAGATTCGATCCTGTATTTCCCCCCCTCTGGCTTCACCCTTTCCTGGTATCTCAATGCCTGGGAAAACCAGTCTTTCATCAATGGTTTCATCTTTAGCCTTCAGATTGCGCTGATATCAGCACTTATCGGTGTAACCCTAGGGGTCATGGCGGCACTTGGCATCATTCGCTTCAAATTCAGAGCGGGTAAATATGTCAACACACTGCTGCTCTCCCCCATGCTGATGCCGGGGATCGTGACAGGTATCGCCATATATCTTTTTTACCTCCGTGCAGAAAACTTTCTGGACTTCGATATTGTCGGCACGATCGGCAGTCTGGTACTTGCGCATATCTGCCTGACCATTCCGTGGACCGTCCGACTGGTTTCAGCCAGTATGCAGGGACTCGATGGATCCATCGAAGAAGCTGCAAGAAACCTGGGGGCCAACAGCAGAGTGGCATTTTTCAGAGTGACACTGCCCATGCTGCGCCCTGCCATCGTTGCAGCCGCACTGTTCAGTTTTATCGTTTCTTTTGAAAACTTGGAAGTATCCTTGTCGCTCGTGGGCCCAGGCAACACAACATTACCCATCGCGATCATGCAATACCTTGAATTCAACCTTGATCCAACGATTGCAGCGGTATCGACAGTCCAGATTATCTTGCTCGGCATCATCATGTTGGTGACAGACCGATTTGTAAAACTCAGTCAGGTGGTTTGAAAAATTATGGCGAACGTTTCATTAATCAACCTGAAAAAACAGTTCGGTGCTTCGATAGCGGTATCGGACTTTTCGCTTGAAATAACAGATGGTGAACTGGTCGCCTTTCTCGGACCAAGCGGCTGCGGCAAGACTACAACATTGAGAATGATTGCCGGTTTCATCGAGCCTACAGCCGGGCGGATCGTGATTGGCGATAACGATGTGACAAACACTCCGGTTCATAGACGCAACACTGGGATGGTCTTTCAGCGATACGCTTTATTTCCACACATGACGGTTGCGCACAACGTGTCGTTTGGGCTTGAAATGCATAAAATCGCCCCCGTCGAAAGAGATAAACGCATTCGTGAAGCGTTGGATATGGTTCGAATGACCGAGCTCAAAGATCGCTACCCGAGGCAGTTATCGGGAGGTCAGCAGCAACGTGTGGCGATCGCCCGCGCGCTCGCGATCGAGCCGAAAGTGTTCTTACTTGATGAACCACTATCCAATCTTGATGCAAAGCTCAGACTAGAAGTGCGCGAAGAAATTCGAACATTACAGCAACGTTTAGGCTTGACGACCATATTCGTGACGCATGATCAGGAAGAGGCACTGGCCATTTCTGACCGTATGGCAATCATGCATGACGGTATAGTCCAGCAAGTTGGCTCTCCACAAACCGTCTACGAGCACCCTGCCAACCTGTTCGTAGCCGATTTTTTAGGCAAGATGAACTTTTTTTCGGGATCTCCTTGCGCTGACAGCCAATTTCTCACGCAAGAAGAACTCACACTCAACGTGACGAAGCTCAAACCGGATACGACCATGGTCGGCGTGAGACCAGAGCGCACAGTACTCTCCTCCTTGCCTGAGGCTGATAACAATATTGCTGTCACCGTTCAAAACGTTTCCTATCTGGGCGCGCATATTCACGTTACCCTCAAAGGTCCTGGTGTACAGCGTCTGACCTGCCAGATCCCGAACACTCAAGCCGGTCGCAATGACGCAGTTTTGCACGTCGGCGCAAGCTTGTACCTCGGATTCAGCGCTGAGGACTGCGCGATTTTCAATGAACGGAGCCATTGATGAGCGGGCCCAAGGATCCAGCGGCAGCGCAGACAAACAGTAAGTTGGGAATATTGCTTGCATTCCCTTCTTCGCTCGTTGTGCTTGTCATCATCATGATTCCAGTCCTGCTGATGTTTCGCTACAGTTTTAACCACCACGATGCAATCAACATCATGCGCGAGGGATTCACCCTCGATAATTACGTTCAATTCTTTAGCGACTCGTATTACAGGGGTGTATTTTTCGACACGGTAAAGATTGCAGCGATTTGCACGATACTGGCATTAGTCTTGGGATTTCCTGTCGCGTACTTTCTGGCGAAAACTCAGACCAGACACAAAAGTCTGTTAATTATTCTGCTGGTGTTTCCCCTGATGGTCGGAAACGTTGTGCGCGCGGCAGGCTGGATGGTTGTACTTGGAAATGCTGGTGTAGCCAACGCACTATTTATATGGATGGGGCTCATCGATCAGCCGATCAAACTGCTGTATACCCCGCTTGCAGTGGTGATCGGGACGACTGCAGTCGTGCTGCCCTACATGATTCTGACCTTACAAAGCGTGCTTGAGGGGATCGACTTCACGGTTGAAGAAGCCGCTCAAAACCTGGGCGCTAATTTTTTCACCACCTTCTTTCGCATCGTGCTGCCAATAGCCGCCCCAGGCGTTGCAGCCGGAACGATGCTGGTATTCATTTTATGTATGAACGCCTATGCAACGCCAGTGCTCCTGGGAGGCAGCGGAATCACCATGATGGCGCCTTCTCTGTACGGACAAATCGCCAAAGCGTCGAACTGGGCGTTTGGCTCCAGTCTGGCCTTGATACTCGTCGTGGCGACCATGTTGATGGCGCTTCTTTCCAACTGGTTGATCCACAGGCGTTACGTCAGGACGATGGCGTCCTGAGTTGTCTTGCTGCAAGTCTTTTTCGTATTCATTCTTTAAGAAGAGCAATCACACATGGCTACAACAACGATTGGTGTAAAAGTCGATGAGTCACTGCGTGAAAGACTTCGCCTGGCAGCCGCACGCACAGGGAGAACGCCTCACTGGCTACATAAACAGGCATTGCACGCATACATAGAAAAAATCGAGCGAGGCGAAATCCCTCCCGAACTGCAACACGCGATGGAGGATCAGTTTTTATACGCACCTGACAACGCTCATGCAGAGACACCTCGAACGATTCCTTTCGTCGAATTTGCACAGGATATTCAACCACAATCAGTCATGCGCGCGGCAATCACTTCGGCCTATCGACGCCCCGAACAAGAGTCTTTGCCACTGTTGCTTGAAGCAGCCCGTTGCACAGACCAGACACGCGTCTCGGAGCTGGCTTCCAAACTGGTAACAAGCCTGCGCAACAAACGGAGCAAAGGTGGTGTTGAAGTGCTCTTACAGGAATTTTCGCTTTCATCGCAAGAAGGTATTGCGCTGATGTGCCTAGCAGAAGCATTGCTTCGTATTCCTGACAGAGCGACACGTGATGCCTTGATCCGAGACAAAATTTCCCGTGGCGACTGGAAGTCCCACATGGGTGGCTCTCCTTCTTTATTTGTGAATGCTGCCACCTGGGGACTGATGCTGACAGGCAAACTTGTCTCCGTGAGCAGTGAAAAATCTTTGTCCAATGCGATGACTCGCCTGATTTCAAAAGGTGGAGAACCCCTCGTGCGTAAGGGTGTCAATATGGCGATGCGCTTGATGGGAGAGCAATTTGTCTCGGGCCAAACGATCGCCGAGGCGTTGGCCAACAGCACTAAAAGCGAATCTAAAGGATTTGGGCATTCATACGACATGCTTGGTGAAGCAGCCATGGATGCAAAAAGCGCGAAGTTCTATTACATGCTGTATGAGCAGGCGATCCACGCGATCGGCAAGCACGCCGCAAAACGCGGCATTTACGAAGGCCCAGGAATATCCATCAAGCTTTCTGCACTGCATCCTCGCTATAGCCGCGCGCAACGCGAGCGCGTGATGGATGAATTGCTTCCTGACCTGCTGTCACTCGCACGGCTGGCAAGAAGCTATGACATCGGCTTGAATATCGATGCGGAAGAAGCCGACAGGCTTGAACTGTCACTCGATTTACTTGAGGCGCTCTGCTTTGATGCCTCACTTGCATCATGGAACGGTATCGGCTTTGTCGTACAGGCCTATCAAAAACGCGCTCCGTTCGTGATTGATTACCTGATTGATCTGGGAAAGCGTAGCCATCACCGGCTGATGGTTCGTCTCGTAAAAGGCGCCTACTGGGACTCAGAAATCAAACGCGCCCAGATTGACGGTCTCGAAGGCTACCCTGTCTTCACCAGAAAGGTATATACGGACGTTTCTTATCTGGCTTGTGCGCGTAAATTACTGGCCTCGCCTGAGGCGATCTTTCCTCAGTTTGCCACACACAATGCGCATACCGTCGCATCGATTTACTACATGGCAGGCGAAAATTTTTATCAGGGCCAGTATGAGTTCCAATGCCTGCACGGAATGGGCGAACCGCTCTATGAAGAGGTCACGGGTTCACTCTCGGATGGAAAGCTAAATCGCCCGTGCAGGATCTATGCTCCGGTAGGAACCCACCAGACGCTGCTGGCCTATCTTGTCAGGCGCCTGCTTGAAAACGGTGCGAATACGTCTTTCGTCAACCGGATCAACGATGAGTCCGTATCGATCGCCTCGCTTGTCCAAGACCCTGTCGAATTGGCCAGCAGAATCTCTCCGCCCGGATTGCCACATGAGCAGATTCCTCTTCCGCAAGAATTATTTGGCCCACTGTCAACCGGTGCGCGGGTAAATTCCTCGGGTATTGATCTGAGTAACGAGCACCGCCTGGGTTCGCTTGCAGCCGCATTGCTGCATGGAACTGAAAAAAAGTGGACAGCAGGACCCATCCTCGCAGAACTGGATATTGAAATTGCTGCGGATCGCATCTTTGCCGTGCTCAACCCAGCCGACATACATGATGAAGTCGGACAAGTCGCCTACGCAAACCATGACGAACTGGACAGTGCAATCCGAGCAGCAAAACTTGCTGCTCCGATCTGGCAATCGACTCCAGCTCGCGAACGATCCGCACATTTGATCAATTGCGCTCAGCTCCTTGAGTCTGAAATGCAAACACTAATCGGACTGATCGTACGAGAGGCAGGCAAGAGCATCCCCAATGCAATATCCGAAGTCAGGGAAGCAACAGACTTTCTGCGTTACTACGCCCAGCAAGCAGCCAGCAATATCACCAACGCGACGCACCGGGCTTTGGGACCCGTATTGTGTATTAGTCCCTGGAACTTTCCTCTCGCGATCTTTATGGGACAAGTTGCGGCCGCACTTGCCGCAGGCAACGTTGTTATCGCGAAACCTGCCGAGCAAACATCCCTCATCGCTGCGCAAGCTGTAAAACTATTACATCAGGCGGGTGTCCCACGTGGTGCCTTGCAACTGTTAACCGGAACTGGCGAAGCGGTCGGCGCCAAACTCGTAGCCTGCGAAGATATTCGTGGTGTGATTTTTACGGGCTCAACAGAAGTGGCACGCATCATCGCCTCCAAGCTTTCAGAACGTCTGAACGAAAATGGGCAACCGATCCCATTTATTGCTGAAACAGGTGGCATCAATGCCATGATCGTCGACTCTTCGGCACTCCCCGAACAAGTTGTCGCCGACACATTGAGCTCCGCCTTCGACTCTGCGGGGCAAAGGTGCTCGGCATTGCGACTTTTGTGTCTGCAAGAAGATGGCGCCGATCAGATACTGGAGATGCTGCATGGCGCTATGCGTGAACTCAAGATAGGCAACAGCGATCGGCTATCCATAGACGTCGGACCGATCATCGATGCACAAGCAAAGCACTCCATTACGCAGTACATCGAACAGATGCGCCAGGCGGGGCATTCTGTGACACAGCTAGAACTAAGTGAGAAATGCAGTAATGGTCATTTCATCTCTCCGACCATTATTGAACTCAATGCGATCAACGAATTGAAAAAAGAAGTATTTGGTCCTGTCTTGCACGTTGTGCGCTATAAAAGGCAGAATCTTGATCAGATAATCGAATCAATTAATCAACTTGGATATGGTCTGACATTCGGTATCCATTCGCGAATCGATGAGACTGTCCAGCATGTCCTATCCGGTATCCAGGCTGGCAATATCTACGTCAACCGTAACGTTGTTGGCGCCGTTGTAGGCGTTCAGCCTTTCGGAGGATCCCGTCTCTCGGGAACAGGACCCAAGGCCGGTGGACCGCTTTATCTGCACCGATTGCTGACCACGCAGGCTGAGACGCTACCCTTCAGGCTCGCCAGCAAACAGTCCTGGCCTACAGAGACGCTGCTTGAAGGTCCTACAGGCGAACGCAACCTATACAAACTACTCCCGCGAGGGCAGGTATTGTGCATCGCATCAACCGAGTCAGGTTTAAATGCGCAGTACAAAGCGATAAGTGAAACGGGTAATTGTGGACTATTGATTGAAAGTGCAAAGGTGACGAGCTGGATTCAAAAGCATCTCCCTGCTCCAGAGACTTACAGACTCATTAAAGATCACGAGATTGAAACCGAGCAATTTCAATGCGTGCTGTTTGAAGGCGATACCGACGAGTTGAAAAAAATGAATATGCGCATCGCAGCCAGATCCGGGCCTATCGCGATCGTCCAAAGCAGATCTTGCGAGAGCCTCGCAGCGGGGGATCACTATAGGATCGATCTGCTGCTGCAAGAGCAGTCCATCAGCACGAACACTGCGGCGGCAGGTGGGAATGCAACACTGATGACAATCGGTTAACTTTTGACTGCGTCAGCCGCTATTACGTTTACTTAGAATGATTGTGCTTTCTTGGACGTCTTGAATCAAATACTAACAGGATCATATATGACCGATACGAACATAATGGGGAACGCTGAGGTCGGCGAAGAAATCAGACAGGTGTTTGAACCCAAAGGGATGCGCCCTGCGACCCCCGCAACGAGCCGCGACAGAGGTGCGGGTCCGTTTAAGCGATTGGTCTTACGCGGTGCGACGGTCATTGACGGTACGGGTGCCCCGCCTTCCGGTCCTGTCGATATTGTTGTCGAAGGTGGCCGGATCACTGAACTGAAAGTCGTCGGATCACCACACAAAGAAATCAATCCTGCGAACCGCCCCGCGCCTGGCGACCATGAAATCGACTGCCACGGTAAGTTTGTGACACCTGGCCTGATTGATTGCCATGCCCACGTTGGAACGCCCTGGCACGGTATGAGTGGCGTAGTGCCCTCTGCAGATTATGTTTACAAGCTCTGGCTGGCACACGGAGTCACAACTGTCCGGGAAATGGGCTCCATGAACGGCCTGAGCTATATGCTTGCTCAACGTGATGCCGCTGAAAAGAACGAGATCGCAGCACCCAGACTGATACTGCATGCATATTTCCCAGCTGTAAACGAACGGATCAAGACGATCTTTACACCTGAACAGGCTAGAGACTGGGTGCGTCGTCTTAAAGAGCGTGGCGCAGACGGGATCAAGTTTTTTGGCGCGCCCCCTACGATTATGCAGGCAGCACTTGAAGAGGCCGCCAATCAAGGTCTGCGCACAGGTTGCCACCATGCGCAAATGGCAGTGACACGGGTCAACGCCTTGAAGTCAGCCAAGTGGGGACTGAACAGCACTGAACACTATTACGGAATTCCAGAAGCCTTATTTGAAAACCGTATTGTTCAGAATTTCCCGGCAGACTACAACTACGGCGACGAATATTTCCGTTTTTCTGTTTCCGGTCAGATGTTTATGCAGGCTGCTCAACCGGGCAGCAAAAAATGGAATGAAGTACTGGAACAGTTTCTTGAAACAGGTCATACATTTGTGCCGACCTTTGGCATCTACGATGCGAATCGGGACCTGATGCGGGCCAGAAGAGCAGATTGGCATGGCGACTACACAGTCAAAACAATCTGGAAGTATTTCCAGCCTCAGCGCGGCGGGCACGGCGCGTATTGGTACCGCTGGAGTACGAAAAACGAGGTGGAATGGAAAGAGAATTATCGTCTCTGGATGCACTTCGTGAATGATTACAAGAATCTGGGCGGTAGAGTTTGTGCCGGTAGTGACTCGGGATTCATTTACCAGATCTTTGGATTTGGCTTGATTCGCGAGCTTGAACTATTACAAGAAGCCGGATTCCATCCGCTTGAAGTCATGCGATCAGCGACATCACTGGGAGCGGAGCTGCTTGGTATCGAAGACGATACCGGCTCAATCGATCTGGGCAAACGTGCTGACCTGTTGGTGCATGACCTGAATCCTCTTGAGGATTTCAAGCTCATGTACGGAACAGGTGCGATCCGCCTGAACGATGAAACCGGCAAAGCAGAATGGAAACGTTCTCTGCGTTACACCATTAAAGCCGGACTCATCTTCGACACGGAAGAACTGCTTGCTGATGTACGCGAGATTGTGAATCAGAGCTGGAAAGATGACGATCATGACCGCCCACCCAAACGTTGACCTGATCGTCCTATGCGGATTTCTCGGCAGCGGAAAAACAACGCTGCTGGTAGATTTTCTGCAACAGGACCTGCTGCGTGATACTGCCGTCATCGTCAACGAAGCCGGTGAAATCGGTATTGATGGCGCACTCGTCAATGAAGGGGCTAACGATCTGGGCATGACGCTTCTTGAGAATGGCTGTGTGTGTTGCTCATTGCGCAGCAGTCTGGTTGATACCGTAGCCGGACTTCTGCATGCACCGCGACCAGAGGGCGCTCCTCCCCTTGCCCGTATCGTGCTTGAAACAAGCGGAATTTCACGACCTGGCCCAATCCTGGCCTCGCTCACGGATGAGTATCTCGCACAATGCGGACTGCGTGTCAGCGTCATCACGACCTTTGACGCAGAGTTGGGAGGATTGCGACATGAACAATTTGATGAAGCGGCCTCGCAACTGGCTGCAGCACAAAAGATCGTATTCACCAAGCTAGACATTGTTGACGATCAAACGCTCTCCAGACAAATTTCTCAGGCGAGCTTAATCAACCCGCTGGCAGAATTAATACATGACAGAAACCGCCAATCACTTGTTCGTGACGCATTTCTCATTACGCCCGAGACGCAGCGAAATCTGACGGACATGGCCATCAATGCGATGACGACTCCCTCACAGACTCAGGCACATACGCGTCTTCACGTTATGAAAGGCGTTGCCGTCGATCCGGTCAGCTGGGATGACCTAGCGTGCTGGCTAGATGATCTGGCAGGGATATGCGGAGAAAAGCTTTTGCGTGTCAAGGCACTCGTGCATATTTCAGATTGTCCGGAACCCATCCTGATTCAGGGAGTCGGTACGACATACAGCATGCCAAGACGCATGACACAAAAAGTCTCCAGCCCCGATGTGATTGTTGTCATCACCCGGGATATTTCTGCAGAAGAAATCATGATGCATTTAACGGGTACAGCGGTTAATCTGTATCCAATCAATACTCCATCCCGTAGTCAAGCCAAGGACAAACGTCCATTATTTCCTCACGAGGTCACTCATGCAACCAACTAATTTCAAGCGCCGTTCATTTCTTCAGTCGTCGTCAACATTACTGGCAGCTTCAGCATTACCCCTTTTTTCACGTGACCTCTCGGCACAGGAAAGCAATGTAATTGTCGGCACGTGGGGAGGCGACTACCAGAATCTGCTTCAGAAAATAGTCAATCCTTTGTCGGGCTCAAGCGTTGTGTTCGATACGGGCAACGCAGTGGCACGTGCAACCAAAATCCGCGCAGAAAAAAACTCCAGACGCGGGTCCATGGATGTCTGCCTGCTTCAAGATATCGACATGTACGACCTCTCACTCGGTGACCTTTTGGAGCCGGTCAACGACAAGAACACACCCAATCTCTCGAATGCGTATGAGCAGTTTCGTAATGGCTATTCGATTCCGCATATCTTCAGCGCGATGGTTTTGGTCTACAACAAAGAAAAGATTCCAACACCACCAGACTCTTTTTCAGCCGCACTTGATCCGAAATACAAAGGACGCGTCGGATTTTCAGACATTCTTCATATTGCCAACACCTTGTTTGTTGGTTTGGCCAATGGTGGAAACACCTCAAGTTTCAACGCTGGGATGAAATTTCTCGCTGAAATCAAGAAAAATGATCCTAAGGTATTTCCTTCAAACGAAGCTGTAGCTGCTGCGCTCAAGTCAGGTGAAATCTGGATGACCTGCATGTGGAAGGCACGCGCACTGCAATGGCAGGACGCTGGTCTGCCGCTTGGATTTGTGCTTCCAAAGGAAGGCGCCGTGGCTGTGACCTTCGAGGGTGGTGTGCCGAAAAACTCACGCAATAAGCCTGGTGCATGGAAGTTTCTGAATGCCATGATGGATCCAAAAGGACAGGTCGAGTTTGCCAAGGCAATGGGTTATGCACCCACAGTACGCAACGCCGACTTGCCTGCTGAGCTCAGAGAGCGCGTAAGCTTTAGTGATAGTGAGCTCAAGCGTGTATTTGCATACGATTCCAAGAGCCTGATTACCCAGAAAACAGAGGTACTTGACTACTGGAACAAATCCTTCAAAGCTGATGCCTGATCAAACGGATCCAAAATGTCTGACCACGATCTAGCCGGCTCTGCCTGGCATGTAAGTCCAAGTGAATATTTAGCCAGACGTGCTCCCCAGTACAGTCTGCCCGAACAGCCTGAGTCGCGCTATCTCACCATGCGTGACGGCTGTCGGATCGCTATTGATGTTTACATCCCGCAGGGTCAGGACAACAGCCGGCTATTTCCCGCCATCACCATCTTTACACCCTACTACAGGCGGTTCAAAGTCATCGCAGACGGTGCGGAACCCAGTCCGAATGCAGCCAAATATCGTGATTTTTTTGTTCCTCGCGGTTATGCGCTGATTGTCATTGATGTCAGAGGGACTGGGGCGAGTTTTGGAGTTCGCGAATCGTTGCGTTCCCCAAAGGAGCGTGAAGACTCACGAGAAATTGCGGACTGGATTGTTAATCAGCCATGGTCGAATGGTGCAATCGGATCCACGGGCATTTCATATCTCGGAGCGGCAGCCTGTTTTCTGGCAAGTACGGGTCACCCTGCCGTCAAAGCCATTGCCCCGCTTTTTTCAGTTTCAGACATTTATAACGAACAATTATTTCCGGGCGGAATGCTTTCGCGCGTATGGAGCAAAAATTACGACGAATTAATGGTGGCACTTGATCATAATGATCCAGAAAAAATTGCACGCTTTCCATACTTTAACGACCCCAGACTCAGTGGGCCTCAGCCTGTTGACGATGATATGGATGGATTACAGGTAGAAGCGGCAATACTTGAGCATCATGATAATTTTCGACTCCACGACATGATGCCAGAGCTAGCCTTTCGTGATGAAGGCCCCCTGCATGCGCCCGAACTCAATACAGACGCCTGTAGCCCTTTTCACTACCTCAAGAAAGGCTCAATCCCAGGCATTCCGATTTACTCAATTTCCGGCTGGTTTGATGGCGGCGGTTACGCGAATGGTTCGATTACTCGCTTTCTGACGATGGCGGGTCCCCACGACCGATTGCTGTTAGGCCCCTGGGATCATGGCGCGCGCACCAATGTTTCACCCTTCAGAAAACAGATCGCACCGCAATTCTCCATACTCGCTGAGGTACTGCGCTTTTTTGACCAGCATTTACTAGGAATGGATACCGGGATCGAAAAAGAGGATAAGGTCCATTATTTCAGCATGCACGAAGAATCATGGCATGCAACCAACAGCTGGCCACCCCGCTCAAGTAAACGGTTTTTCCTCTCCCAGGAGGCCTCACTGTCCGAAACGCCAGCCACCCACGAAAGTCAGGTATCACATCAAGTCCGTTTCGAGACAACGACAGGCGATCAAACGCGCTGGGAAAGACTGGGTGCAGCAAATGTGACAGATTATTTTTTCGACTGGCATGGTCGGGATCAAACGCATTTAACGTTCACCTCGGAACCTCTGGCGCAGGATACGGAATTAAGTGGTCATATCGTTGCGAATATCAACATGTCCAGTTCGCAAAACGATGCGGCCTTGTTTGTCTATGCAACAGAAATCGAGGCAGATGGTATTGCGCGATATATTACCGAAGGGATGTTGCGTGCACTGCATCGCGCGACTGCGAATTGCCCGGATGATTATCTGACAACTTGGCCCTATCGACAATTCATGCGTCGCGATGCAAAACGATTAACTCCTGGGGTTGCGCAACGACTTGAGTTCGCCTTGTTACCCGTTTCGTGGACCTTAAAAAAAGGAAGTCGCCTGAGGATTTCCATTACCGGAGCCGATGCTGATCATTTTCCGCCGATTCCAAATGGTATGCCTCCTGTGTTGAATATCCTGCTTGGCGGTCAGAATGGCTCTTATGTTGAGGTGCCACTTAACAAATAACTTACCTGGAGACTCAGATAAAATCCGATCACCTGCCCCTCAGCACGAAAGACTCAGCCCAGACGCTTAATCAACATTGCTACTGTAGAACCTTGAACAAAGAGGAGCTGCAGAAACAACTAGAAGGCGATCCGAGTCTGAAAGGGATCACGCATACTATCTGGGAAACTCGCCCTCACCTGTTCTCCTCGACTATCGTGTTCATTTCACACGAGATGAGGCAGCAGATCGCCGAGGCCATCGCAGCAATAGAACGTGTGATTGCTCTGAAACCCTATCAAACGCAAGCGTTAATGAGAGCACCCGCCATTGCGCAACGTGCTTTCGGCCCGACCGGTGCATGCATGGGCTACGATTTTCATTTGAGTGAGGACGGCCCAAAGCTTATTGAAATCAATACGAATGCAGGCGGCTTACTTCTGAATGCAGCCTTAGCCCGCGCGCAAGTCGCCTGCTGTCAGGAAATGGAGTGGGCGCTCCACCCCAATGAAAACCTGGCTCGCATTGATGACAGCATTTTTGATATGTTTAGGATCGAATGGAAAAGTCAGCGAAGCGATCAGCCTTTGCAATCGATTGTGATCCTTGATGACAACCCCACTGAACAGTATCTAGCCCCGGAGTTTGAGCTGTTCAGGGATCTATTTCAAAAACATGGCGTGATTGCCAGTATTGTCGATCCCTCCGAGCTTGTCTGGCAGAACAACCAACTCCTTCATGCGCATCAACCTGTGGATATGATTTATAACCGTCTGACAGACTTCTATCTGGAGGATCCGCAGCATCTCTCAATCAAAAATGCCTATGAAAGTGGCGCCGTTGTCATCACACCGGGACCACATGCCCACGCGCTCTGGGCGGACAAACGCAATCTCATCACGCTCAGTCAGGAGGACTTGCTTGTAGACTGGGGGGTCTCTGAATCAGATAGAAAAATACTGCGTCAGGTGGTGCCTCATACCGAACTAGTCAAGATCGATCACGCAGAGGAACTTTGGGCGAATCGACGACATCTATTTTTTAAACCCGTCGCAGGATATGGATCGAAAGCGACTTATCGCGGCGACAAGCTTACAAAAAAAGTCTGGGCCGAAATACTGGAGGGTGATTTCGTTGCTCAGGATTTAGTCGTACCTAGCTATCGACTTATTTCAATAGATCATGTTTTGACAGAGCTCAAGTTTGATGTCCGGGCCTATGCATACGCAGGAAAAATTCAGCTGATGGCTGCACGCATGTATTCAGGCCAAACAACAAATTTTCGAACGCCTGGAGGCGGATTTGCACCATTGGCAGTTACTCCATTGTCATAGGAATAGTGATAACAATATTCAGGCTTGCACTAGGGTGCTCCCTGAATATCGATCACAACAAGTTTTCCGCCATCTTGAACAACAGTGAATTTCACAGTTTGGCCAACTTGGACTTTGTCTAAGAGTGCAGCATTCCTGACGTGAAAAACCATTGTCATGGGCGGCATATCAAGACTCTTGATTTCTTCATGTCTGATCGTAATTTTTGAGTTTTCCTTATCGATCTTTCTGACTGCGCCCTGAGTCATTTCATTCACCTGAGACATTGCAGGTAATGAACTCATAGCTAGCGCACTAACAATCACTGGCATATATAAATATTTACGTATTTTCATTTATCACTCACGTATTAAATGTGTAAAGAATTAGAGCTCATCACTATTCACTTATTTGATCCCACACGAATGAGTCCTCTCATTCCCGCGTCATAATGTCCCGGCAATAAACATGCGAAATCGACCGTTCCGGAGGTTGTGAATTTCCAGATCACTACGCCCGATTTTCCTGGTTCAACAGTCACCATATTGGGATCATCATGTTCCATCTCGGGGAATTTCATCATTTGCTGATAGTGATCCTTGAGGTCCTTATCCGTACCAAGTACAAACTCATGCTTCACTTTGCCGCTGTTATTGAGTACGAATTTAATTGTTTCACCCGCTTTGACAGAAATCCCGGAAGGACTGAATCTCATCGTGTCAGACATATCGACTTGTATGGCCCTTGTCACTTGTGCAGCCTGTCCGGGCTGACCGATTGCACTGGTATCTGATCCATGTGAATGACCTCCGGCATGGTTACCCGCGGACCATGCCGATCCCGCACAAGCAATCAAACCTACGAAAATCATTAATCTGAGATACATATTGGAAGTATTCATTTTTTATCCTGAATAAACATAATGAAATTAGTGATTCGAGTGACCGGAAGGATTCACAGGCTTGCGTATCTGCACCTCCGTGTCCTTGATGCCAGCTTTGACCCCAGCGTTGACACGAGGCATTGACTGTCCGCCAGAGGTGCGTGTTCTTACTGGTTCCCTGACGGCTCCGACATATTGCGTGGCAACGGTCCCTGGTGGATGCTTAAACCAGCCGGGATCTTTATAGTCACCCGCAGGCTGATCAGCCCGAACCTTCAAGACACTGAACATCCCTCCCATTTCAACACTACCAAAAGGCCCCTGACCGGTCATCATCGGTATCGTATTGTCAGGCAAAGGCATTTCCATCTCTGCCATATCAGCCATTCCCCGCTCGCCCATGACCATGTAATCCGGAATCAATTTCGTAATTTTTTTCGCAAGATCACGATGATCAACACCAATCATGGTTGGTGGAGTGTGGCCCATCGCATTCATCGTGTGATGACTCTTATGGCAGTGAAAAGCCCAGTCTCCAGGCTCGTCTGCGATAAACTCGACCTGCCGCATCTGTCCGACTGCCACATCTGTTGTGACCTCCGGCCAACGCGCTGTTTTTGGAACTGGACCACCATCCGTACCGGTGACTTCAAATTCATGTCCGTGAATATGGATAGGATGGTTGGTCATCGTCAGGTTACCAACGCGGATACGTACTTTATCGTTCAGTCGCACGTTTAAAGACTCAATGCCAGGAAAGACGCGGCTATTCCAGCTCCAGATATTGAAATCCAGCATGGTCATGATTTTGGGTGTGTAGCTACCTGGATCAATGTCATATGCATTGAGCAAAAATATAAAATCCCGATCGACCTTCTCGATGTGAGGATGATCAGTTTTGGGATGGGTGATCCAGCTACCCATCATTCCCATCGCCATCTGCGTCATTTCATCCGCATGCGGATGGTACATAAAAGTACCCGGACGCCTCGCCTCAAACTCGTAGACAAAAGTTTTACCAGAGGGGATTGCCTTCTGGGTCAGTCCCGCTACACCATCCATACCATTAGGCAGTCTCTGACCATGCCAATGGATGCTCGTGTGTTCCGGTAATTTATTGGTGACAAATATTCGAACACGATCACCTTCAACCACTTCGATAGTTGGTCCAGGGGACTGCCCGTTATACCCCCACAAATGCGCTTTGAAACCTGGTGCCATCTCACGCACAACGGGTTCGGCAACAAGGTGAAACTCTTTGACACCATTATTCATTCGCCAGGGGAGTGTCCACCCGTTCAAGGTCACTACCGGGTTGTAATTTCTCCCCGTGTCTGGAATGAGTGGTGGCATCGTTTGTGGATTATTTTGAATGACCGGCTCAGGGATAGCGGCCATCGCGACGCGGCTCACGGCTGCCGCCACCACGGCCCCACCCGCGAGTCCGGCTGTCTGCATAAAATGCCTGCGTGAATTCATCTTCAAATCCTTCTGTACTTCTGTTGTCTCAGACACAGTTTTAATGGGCTGCCTCATTTGCGCCTCCTCCGGCTGATGTCTTGACGCTGTCTCTGAGCGTTACAATAGGACGCCCAAGTAGCGTAGCTTGCAAAGCTGCATCAGCTAACCAAAACTGCTGATCCGCATTGATGGACAACATCACACTATTGACCATATCCTTCGCATCGGCCAGTAGCTCAAATACGCCGATAATCATGCCGTTATAACGAAGCATGTTTTCTTCTGAGATCACCCGTCGAAGCGGAACCACTTCCTGTCGATAATGTTTTGCGATGTCGTAATTCGTGCGGTACGCAGAATAGCTTTCTCGCAAACTCGACTCAGTCACTCTATAGGCAGACTCCAGTCGATTCAGCGCAGCCAGTGTTTGCGCACTCATTGCATCGCGCTGCATATCACCCCAGTCAAAAACGGGAAGTCTGATACTGATCTCGTAGCCACGTCCCGGTATGTTGGATCCTGTATCGTTGTCATAGATATTTTTATTTCTCAGACCTAATTCAATATCGGTAAAACTCGTGACATTGTTGAGACCTTGCTTTTTCATTGCAACGTCAAGGGCTACTTGAGCGAGCCTGATATCAATCCGGTTTGCACTGACAGATTGACCCACCTCCTCAGGACTGAGTGGTGACTTGGGCAATTCGGGAAGCCGATCCGGAAGTTTGAGGCTCTGGACTTGATCATTACTCAATCCGAGCATGCGCACTAACGCCTCTTTTGTTGCATTGACTTCGTGCATTGCTATGGCGAGTTGCGTTGCAGAATCGGCATAAAAAGCCTGCTGTCTGGCCCGTTGAAGTTTTGTAAAATTTCCTACAGACTGCATGCGACGAGCCAGTTCAGCGCTCACTTTTGCAACCTCATTGACATGCTGGGCGTAGAGCAGATTTTGCTGTGCACTGACCGCCCTGACCCAAGCCTGTCGGATGCGGGTAATCTCATCTACAACATCAGCGACTAGTTTTGTCTGAGCCTGTTCAAGCTGTTTTTCTGCAATGCCATAACGCTGCGGGAGCGTCAGGACATCCAACAGTCCAAAACTGAGCATTCGGACCAGTTCAAGTTCATTGGGATAAGTCATGCGCTCAAACATGAATACCGGATTGGATATACGCCCATTCTGGGCTGCATTCGCTGCGATACTCCAGTTTTCCGCGAGAAAAGTCTGCATGGCGGGACTATTGAGTAACGCTAACTGTACGGCCTCCCCCTGACCGAGGGGGTGCGCAAGTAATTCCTGCGCACTTTGTTTTCGCGCGATACGCTGCTCCTGCGTTTGGGCGAGCTCAAGCTTTCCTTGTGTAAAACCAGGAATACTTTCATTGACCTGAGCGATAGAACGATCAAAATTGACACTTGCACAACCGGACAACACGACAATCAGTGCAAGGGCATTGATTAAGCGTATTCTTTCACGCAACTTCACTCTGTTCATTAGTTCACCCCTTTTGATTCGGGATGCACAGATTTGTGGTCATTTATGCTGGGCGTAGCTGTTGAGCTGTCTGGCTGACTTGCCTCTTTAGCATAAGTTTTCCAGCCACCGATTTCACCGACTGTGTCGTTGGCCTGACGCCATGACTGGAGTGCCTGCTCTGAATATGAAACATAATCAGAAAATGCGGACTTGAATTGCAAGTCAGGAATACTTTGTTCAACTCCTATTATCGCAATATTGTTATCCACGGCTTGCTGAGCCGTCGCTGTGGCGACGACCAATACGAATAAAGAGGAATACTTCAAAATATAGTGCAGGAACATGTAACCCTCACGCGAATGCAATCAGGAGTCCGTGAATCAATCAACGGATATGCAGAATGAACGCAACGAACTCGTGAGTTGTTTCAGGTACGCGAAAACGCACTTAACCGCTTAACGAGACGTCGCTAAACGAGAGGACGTTGAGGTGGACGATCTAAACCAGCCAGAAAAGGCGGAAGATACAGGATTGAAATATAAGTCGACTCAACCCTGCTGCCTCGCGCAGAGGCTAAAAATAAAATGTCAGAAGTAACCGCCCCGGAAGCACTACTCGAACAACAAGATGCGTGCTTGAGATGGTTATTATGAGAATCCGAACCAGAGGCATGGTGATCGTCCGTATGCGCAGACACAACCAGGTTCAATCCGTGAGTCAGCTCGCAGCCAGACAGCACTGAAGAAGCTACTGCCTGAAAAGGAATAGCGATCAGCAATGCACAAATCAACAACCAGCGACGCAACGAGTTACCCATGTTTTTAATTATACATATGACCTTTAAGCTCAAGTTCCTTTGTATACGGTCAAGTTTCTTTGTTGTTAGTTAACTTATTCTTAGCTCCCTTGGCGCCTTTATTAATCGCTCCGCCAGCAGCAGTAGCAGTGCGTGCAATAGCACCCCCAGTGGCCACCACGCCACCCGTAATGGCACCCCCAGCAGCAGTCGCGCCACGGGCAATGACGTTACCTGTTGCGACAACGCCTCCTGAAATAGCGCCTCCGACCGCGGCAGCGCCGCCCGCAATCGAGTCGCCAGCAGCAGCGGCGCCCCGCATCACCGAACCAAACTTGCGGGAAACGATCCCCATCGCGCCTTTCACTATCAAGTTGCCTTGCTCTTTAGTAATGCTGCCCAGCATCTCGAGTGCTTTACGTGTCGCGCCAGATCGAATGGTTTCACTTTGAGGACTGGATAAAGCCTCGCAATACATACGCGTCATTACACCCACCCTGAGGGTTAAAAAGGCATTGGCACTCCCGTTGGCCAGACTATTCAAAATGAGATTTGATATGCCCTGCATGCCTGGAATTGCGCCATTCAAAGAAGGCACAATCGATACAACTATCGGGGCGGCGAGCTCTGTTAGATCAATATCCTGGATGTTTTGCGCCAGCACGACGTTCGTGCCGACATTGCCATAAAGATAGAGCATTTGCCTGGGTGATGGGCGCTGAAAAAATATCCTGGCAACCAACCAGATCATTCTGAGTTGTGTCACCAGAACAATCAGACCGTCTAATCGGCCATTCTGCATGAGCGCAGTACTGACAAAAACACTGTTCGCATGTTGTTTAACAATCTCGTCAGCTTTAATACTTAATTTGGCAATGGCATGTTTAATTTGTTCATCTGTTTCTAATTCATCGGAAATCAGATGCGGATTCCTTTTCAATCTGTGCCGTAACTTGCGAATATATTCGTCATACTCCGGCCCAGAGTCACTTGATGGTGGAATCAATGGCTTAGGAAGCCTGTAATAAAACACGATTGGCGTCACGCCCAGCAACAACAAGATTGAGCTCAACACTATTAAAGCAGGGCGACCAGAGCCAGGTAAAAACTGTTCGAGAACATTAGCGAGTTGGGCAGCACTCGAAAAAAAACCAAGCCATACATAAAACAAAATACAAACAGCACTGAGTCCGATGACTCGCAATAATATTTTATGCATTGGCGCAATCCTTTTTTATTACTTTATTACATATTAACCACTCATTTTATTTGAGTAGTACGATGACATGAATACGAAGCACCAAATCCGGTAATTGCTTCCACTTTATTTAACCTCTCCAGAAGATACAAAAAAATGGCTCAACGCGACGATCGTTCAGGCGAGTGGGAAACTCTCGAAAACTATAGAAAAGAATTATTAATTGAACGAGAAAAATGCAAGAAACTCATCACCAGCTTTCAACAGCAATTCGGATACCCACCGGAAGAAAAACTGCAAGAACTTGAAAAAATCGATCTGGAACTTAAAAGAACTAAACAGCAAGAACGGCCAATTCTCAGGCAATTGAAAAGGTCATCGCCGTAAAATAGGCAAGGCACCATACCAAGGAGAGCCAAATGAAACACATTACTAGATTGATGGCCGTCGCCCTCTGTACTGGATTACTGATTATGCATCCGGTAATGGCCGACCCGCCACCAGGCAAAGGTAATCCAAACAACGCAGGTCAAGGTAAAAATGGTCAAGGGCAAGGGCAAGGGCAAGGACAAGGCAAAGGAAACGACAATCAGCAAGGTTCGGCAACAGATCTGAGTGTCAATCTTATCGCAGCAGGCATTACAGCTATCGCAGCCAGAAATTTAGCCTTAAATGTTGGATCCGTTGGGTATGCTCCACTGCCTCCGGGAATTGCTAAAAATCTTGCGCGTGGAAAACCCCTGCCACCAGGCATTGTAAAAAAACTAGTACCTGGCTCACTCTTAGGCCAACTTCCTCAACATCCTGGCTACGAATGGCATGTCGCCGGAACAGATCTCATCCTTGTTGCTATCGGAACCGCCATTGTTGCGGATATTTTGAGAAATGTATTCCAATAACGTGTATTTTTTCCCATCCTGAAACTCTGACCCTATACTTTTTTCATAGCTTAAACCTGTCTATACCCACAATATTTAGTCTGCTAATTCCCTGACGCTGAGCACTGGCAAGTACGAATGCGAGCGATTCATAATTTGATTTTGCTGCAACATTGATGTGCAGCGCAAGATTAGGATAATCCTCAGGAGAGGAGAATTTTTTTAGACTATTTTCAAACGCGCCCCTGTCATCGATGACAGTATCGTCCAGACTCAGCACGTTACCTGCATCTATATCAATTCGTACAATATTCTGCGGAGTTGAAACTGCTGCGGATTCCACAGGTAGTTCCAGTTTCACAGCATGCAATTGAAGTGGGATGGTAATGATCAACATGATCAGTAAAACCAGCATGACGTCAATGAGTGGAGTTGTATTAATTTCAAGCATGAACTCTGGCTCTGATGCATGCTCTACAAATAACAGATTAGCATTCATCTTAAAGTGGTTCCTTGAGGTTCAGTCAGGAAATTTATTTTATTTAGGCCAACACTTTTAGCAATACTCAGTACGCGTCCTATTGACTCAAACTCAGTCATTGCATCGCCAATTATTTGTACTTCACGTTGTGGCTGCTCAAGCGCTATCCATTTCATTTTTTGATTAAGTTCCTGAATATCAATCATCTCTCCATCCATGTAAACCCTGGCTTGCGAATCAATAGTCAATACGAGACTCCCTGTTTTGATTTCATGTGGATGCTGACTTTCACGCGGTAGCTGAACATTGATGGAGGATGTCACAGCAGGAATTGTGATGAGAAAAATAATAAGTAAAACAAGCATCACATCAACGAGTGGCGTAGTATTTATCGTAGTCAATAACCCGTCATCGTCTTGACCGGAATCTATAAGCATTGCCATAATGATTCCTATAGGTTAGCGGTTAGATTTTGCGGAGCCTAGCAGTACCGCATGGAGATCAGAGCCAAAAGACTGAACGCTCTCCATGATTGCCTTGTTGCGACGTACTAGCCAGTTGTAGCCAAGTACCGCAGGGACAGCAACCGCAAGTCCAATAGCAGTCATGATCAACGACTCTCCAACCGGGCCTGCAACCTTATCGATACTAGCCTGTCCAGACATGCCAATTTTTACCAAGGCGTGATATATCCCCCAAACTGTTCCAAACAAACCTACAAACGGGGCTGTTGAACCTACTGTGGCAAGGATCGCCAAGCCGTCTTGCATACGATTTTGAATACTTCCTATTGCGCGCTGGATGCCCATCGTGACCCACGTATTAAAGTCAATCACACCGAGCAACCCATCATGCTTTCCAGCACCCTGTAATCCCTTTTCTGCGATAAAGCGAAAAGGACTCAATACATGCAGAGTATTTACACCCTGCTCAACGCTTTGCGCTTTCCAGAACCCGTTTTGTACCTGGCGCCCATACCGCATTGTGCGCTGCTGTTCAACCAGTTTTCTGAGGATGACATACCAGCTGGCCAGACTCATCAACACCAATATCATCAAAGTCGCCCTGGCTACGATATCGCCCTGAGCCCACAGCAATTTCAACCCATAGGGATTTTCATTTAAAGTTTCAGCACTACAACCCGCCTGAATGAAAAAAAAAGTCGAAAATATCATGACTTGTTTGAGTAATGAGTGTTTGATCATGTTGAAAACCTTTTAAATATGTATATGAATCACTTCAATCGCCATGCATACCGGATGCTTGACCAGCTTTGAACAGGATGTCCATTACTCGAACCAGGACGAAACTGACACTTCGATAATGCAGTGCGCGCGGCATCATCTAGTCGCTCGAATCCTGATGATTTCGCTATTTCAGCCTTTAAAACATGTCCATCTGTATCGACTAAAAAGTTAAGCGTGACAATCCCTTCTTCCAATAATCGACGAGAGGCTTTTGGATAATCAGGTTTTGGGCAATGCATACCTGGCTCTAAAACTGCTTGCGTACCGATGACTGGATTACCAGCCTGGGATGGGGGTGAACTTGCAACCGGTTGTGCTGATTCGAGTTCTGTCGATTTATTAGCTGATGACGGGCGTTGCACTTGATCTGTTTGATGGATTTTTTTCTGCTTCATCTTCTCCTGAGGCGCAACTGGCTTAGTCAGAATGGGAGTGCTTTGTGAAGGTTTAGATTGTTGCGGTATTTCAGGTATTACTTCAGGTACAGAAGATTTCTCCAAACTATCCGATAGCAATATTGCAGAAACAAACTGATTCGCAGGCATAGCTGGTTTAGCAACAGTTCGCTGGCTTGGGGAGTACATGGCTGCGTAAAAGAGCAATACGTGCAATGCAATCGCGATTGCAATAAAAATCAGCTTGAGTATGAGACTTGCATCCACGAACTCATAATGAGCATCCACTCCTGCGTTCTCATTTTTATTCCATCTACTTAGATGCGCATTCATATCCGCAAGCCAATGATGACGAGCGTTATCAGCGTTGATACAGAAAATATACTGACACCTATCGCGCGTCGCCGATTCATTTGTACCCAGAGGATCACGCCGGATACAGAGAGGAAAATCATGCTCCCCGCGATTGAGTCAATGAACAAAATCCAGGGTGCAGACATTCCTGTACCTTTGTGCAGATTCGTTAAGGTCGCGAGTATTCCGTTAGAGGTGTTCTGAACACTTACTGAGTTATTGCCAACCCAGTACTCAACCTGCGTGAGTTGATGTGGGCCTCCGAAGTTGAATTGCCAACGCTCAGGTTGTCGATATGGTGCGGAGTCCGTTTGTACTCCTGAACCTCCCACATCTCTGGAGGATGATTCACCGACTTGATTCCAGGAAAATATTCTCGAGGGTTCAATACGAACATTATTCGCAGGTTTGGGGAGATGCAATCCCGCCTGTAACCAACTTTCCATTTTCTCTGGAGAGATTGCAGCAAACGCTGGCACCTGAAGTTGAACCTTTGTCCGCACTTGAGACATTGGCGGTAATTTTAAAATTGCTCTGTGGTTTAACCAGATTCCACTCAGACCAAATACAAGTCCAAGTAACGCTCCCCAAAGTCCAATCCAGCCATGCGTTTTCCTCACCCAGTTCACAAATTTTGCATAACGTTGCTTTTTTTTCAACTGGTTACTTTTAGATTGAATCATCACAATAGAATTCTGTGTTTAAAAATAATTAATTATTCAAACGTACGTCATACATGTGCTTAAAAATTTAAACGTAGGTCATGCAGGTGCTTAAACGTCTGACCATTTACGCAATAAATTATGATAAGTACCCACGAGTGCACTGCGTGCCTGAGAGTCTGCATTGGTTATGTTTAATTGCTGAATAGCGTTATCGAGTTCAAACAACAGCGTTCGATCCCCATCGTCCCTGACCAGACTTTGCACCCAGGTAAAGCAGGCCAGTCGAACGCCTTGAGTAACAGGGGTTACTTTGTGCAAGCTTGTTGAAGGATATAAAACCATGTCTCCAGCCGGCAACTTTGCGCTATGCGTGCCGTACGTGTCCTGTATATGCAACTCACCTCCTGCATAGGACTCTGGATCAGATAAAAATAAAGTTGCAGACAAATCTGTCCGGAATTTTCTGCCATCGTGTGGATGCAGACGAATACCTCCGTCCACGTGCAATCCAAATCCCATTCCCTCGCCATAGCGATTAAACATAGGTGGGTACAAAGCATTAGGCAAGGCCGCACTGATGAATAATGGATTGCTTTCCAGTGCTGCAGCAATAATGGACTGGCACTCATGTGCGACAGATGATTGCTCATCAATCTGTTCATTTGATTTGACCGGTGCGCCTTGATAGCCAGCCGACACACGACCATCTACCCAGGCCTGACCGGCATTTTCCAAAACAGTACGTAAATTTTTCACTACCTGCTGGCTAAGTACTTGCGGGATATGAATCAACATGACCGGAATATTCCTCTAATCACTTTTTTAAAACCTGACCGCAAGCGTCAGCATTGCCGAACGACCCGCGCCCGGGATGGCACGTCCACCATCAGAGGGGATCAGTCCATCGTAGTAATTGGCATTTGTGAGGTTAAATACATTGAGTCTGATGTCGTACTTGGGCTGACGATAAGCAAGTGTTGCGTCCCACCGGGCATAGGCGTCAGCTGATGTCAGATTGGTATTGTTTGCATATCGCTGACCGACATAGGTTGCGCCACCGCCGACTTCCCACTCTGGCGTCAGTGAATAAACCCCCCACAGACTTGCTGAGTTTTTAGGTGTATTGGCAGGAGTCTTTCCCTCTGTTCCTGGTGCGATTCCATCGACAATCGATGCATCGAGGTAGGTGTAGCCTCCGAATATTTGGAACTGATTGCTTACCCGTCCAACAACGCCAAGTCTCGCTCCTCTGACCTGAACCGTACCTGAGGCTGTGTACATGCCCAACGCATCCTGGGATCGTGCGTTGTACTGAGTAATTTGAAATAACGCACTAGTCAGTGAGAGCTTTCCTTCGTTCAGATCCCATTTTCCACCCACCTCATACGCTCGGTTTTCCTGCGGTGCCAGCGGTGCTGTTCCGCCCGTAGTATTCGTCAGCTGTTCCAGTGACGGATTAAAGGAAGTGCTATAGGACAGGTAATAAGACTGTGACACAGTAGGCTGCCAGATCGCACCGCCTCTGACACTTAAATAGTTCACAACCTGATCTGCATTTTCTGGTGTGGTGGCACTCGTTATGGAATTACCTATTGTTGCGCTATAGCGATCACCCCTGAGTCCTGCCACCAATTTAAATTGCGGATCGAGCTCGATCGTATCGTTAACATACAACCCAATGTCAGTGGCTGAGCCTGTGGCAAAATTACCGGCCTGACTCAATACATTACCGGGAGAGGATCCACCGGCCGGATTGAGTAATGGCGTGCAGCCCACAAAACCATTCGTTGCTCCAGCCGCATTCATCGCAACGTTGTCGCACGTACCGTTTCTGTAATATCCTTGATTACTATAAGTGTCGTGACTCAGCTCAAGCCCGACTAAAACATTGTGCTTGGTACTTCCCAGCCTGTACTCTCCACTGAATTCGCTCAGGTTAAATATCGAATTATCCTGTATCTGTCGATCACGACTTTGCTGTCTCACCCATATCTGACTTAGCGGCAATCTGCTCGTCAGCGCAGCAGGAAAAGCAGTTGTACTCTGGGTCGGAAGTGCAACAAATCCCCTGCCTTTAACAACAATACCCAAACCCTGCGGTGAGGTTTCCTGCGCATCAGTTATTACTCGACTAAATACAGTCTGGTTTCGAATTCGATTGGTAGATGACAACTTATGCTCGACCACCGCGCTGAGCGACATGATGTCCGAAACCGTACTGTCATTGGAATATCCATAGGCACTATTTGAACTGACAGGTACGAACCCTCCATTCAGATTAGGGATCCCATAATCGACCTGATCATTATTGTGTTGCAGTAGTGCAGACAACGTAATAGTTGTCGGCTCACCTATGCCAAACTTCAGCGATGGTGCGACGCCAATATCCTGGACCCGGTTCTGATCACGATTATTTGCGTTGCCCTCTTGCCCCATCGCAGCGATTCTGAAGGCGGAGGTGTCTGACAACGGGATGTTGCTATCTATAACGGTGCGCACTAGTCCTGTAGTCATTGCAGAAACCTGCACTTCGTTCGCAGCCTTGAGGCTTGGCTGTTTGCTCACCTGATTAATGACCCCGCCTGTCGATCCTCGGCCAAAAAGCATGGATGATGGCCCCATTAATACCTCAATGGAATCCAGCGAAAATGTATCGCGATAATACTGGCCACGATCCCGCACACCATCCAGAAACATATCTGTTCGCGCTGAAAAACCATTTAAATTGATATTTGTTCCTATCTGCCCTCCTTCCGCTCCGCCAATGGTCAGTCCTGGAACATTTCGTAATGCCGAGGCAAGTGATGTCGCTCCTTGCGACTCCATCACAGCTTTATCAATCACAATCACAGATTGCGGTATGTCTTTAAGCTCCGCAGGCAAGCGACTCAGTGACATGGAGGTATCTCCAAATGCCCTCGCATCTCTTGTGCCCTCGACTACGACTGTTTCCGGCGTGATGGGCGTTGCGGATGCAATACTTTGCTGAGTTTCAAGGCTCTCATTGCCCGTAACTGTCTGTGCGTAGGATGCTGGGATACTGAATGCGCCCAAAACAGCTAACACTATTGGCCTGGTCTTTTTAATCTTACTGAGACGCATTCCTATTTTCATTTAAAAAAATTCCAATAATTTTGTGTTGTGAGGGCAAGCTCTAATTATAAATGCAAATCGTTCTCATTTGCAATAAATAATTACAAATCAATATTTGACTGTTCATAATGCTTAATGAACGAGAGCTCCAGACAAAACAATCACCACAAGTATCAGCACGAAAGACAAGGTTTTCCAAAACAGCAACGGGTCTCGCTCAATCAGCGGCTGAATGCGAATCTGGAGAAATAGTGGATTGGGATTATGCAAGTCATAAACAAACTCCGAAATTTCCCCGTAACGATCCGCAAGATCGGGTTGCAGGGATTTTCTTAACGCCTCATCAATCCAGAGCGGGATTTTTTTATTCGTATCTGACAGCGGCGTGTAATTCAGTTTTTTTTGTGCCTTTCTGGAACTACTTTTAGGTACCTCAGTTCCGTAGGGTAATTTGCCCGACAACATCTGATAGGTGATCACGCCTAAAGAAAAAAGATCTGATTGCGTCGTTCCGTTTTCACCCAGAAAATATTCTGGTGCAGCGTATTGTGCAGCCCCGAGTAAATTGATTTGCTCGATGGGCGTAGCCACCTCCATTATGCCGGCCACACGCGTTGCACCAAAATCAATGATTTTCACAGTTCCATTTTTATCGATCATGATGTTGTCAGGCTTAAGATCCTGATGCAGCATTTCAAGCCGATGCAATGCACGAAGCCCCTTGGCGATCTGATCAACGATGTTGCGGACAGTCTCAACATCAGGCGCTGGATGATCAATCATCCACTGCGCAAGCGTCTGACCCTCGATGTACTCCGTCGCAACATATATGTAATGACGCTTTCTGTTAATCGAGCAAGGTTTAAGAACATGTGCATTGTTAATACGGCGGGCGATCCACTCCTCCATCAAAAACCGTTCAAGATATGCAGGATCATCCCGCATACCGATTGAGGGTGTTTTGAGCATCACTTGCTCACCTGTCTCATCATCAACAGCGAGATAAAGATAGCTACGACTGCCTATACGTACCTCACGAATAATCGTATAGCCGTCAAACTTCATTCGTGGTTCAAGCTTGGGTGGCAGCGACAGGCTCGAGATCTGGCGATACATCTCGCTGGACTCTGGATCTGGTAGCTGGTCAACCCGGACAATCTGAACAGTCAGGTTGTCGTGACTGCCACGCGAGTAGGCTTCATCTGCCAACTGCTTTGCTGAATACTCAAGATCAGTTGATGAAACCAGCACATTGGTTATGTAGGAAGGATCCAGGTATTCATACACACCATCGGTAGCAAGCAGTAAGTAATCACCTATTTCAAGCGGTACAGAGCGATAGTCAATATTGAGCCGACTATCAATACCCAAAGCCCGGGCAAGATAGCTTTTATCAGAAGAAACCCAGACCCGGTGATCTTCAGTGAGTTGCTCTAGCTCGCCATTGTTTAATCGATAGGCCCGCGTATCACCTACATGAAAAATGTGCGCTGTCGTAGATTTGAGCACCACAGCGGTAAACGTACAGACATAACCGCGATCTTTGTCATAGCGGTGATTGCTTTGCTGGGTTTGGGAAAATAACCATGAATTAGTCGCAGCGATTACTTTTTCAGCAGAGGTCTTGACTGACCAAGTCTCGGAGGTAGAGTAGTAATCTTCAAGAAATCCGGTTACTGCGGACTCACTTGCGACGTGGCTCACCTCGCTCGTGCTGATGCCATCAGCCAGAGCGAGAGCAATGCCTTTTGTACTGAGCTGCGGCTCATGAGCAATACAAATACCGTGAAAGTCCTGATTCGAGTCTTTACGACCCTTATCAGAAAACTGACCGGTACTGACGAGGAGTTGTCTGGTCATATGCACAATTTTTTGCCCCAGGATATCGAGATACCTAGGGCGATTAGATTTTTCCGACGGATTACTTAAAACTACGTTTAGGACCGGTTTTGATGTGCGTACTGTAAAGCGTAAGACCGGTAAACGCTAACCCACCCACGAGATTACCGAGCACGACGGGAATCTCGTTCCAGATAAAGTAATCAAGAATCGAGAAATTTCCACCCATCATCAGACCCGACGGGAACAGAAACATATTCACGACAGAGTGCTCAAAAGTCATGGCAAAGAACAACATGATTGGCATCCACATTGCGATGACCTTACCAGAGACAGTTGTTGAAATCATTGCACCCACTACGCCGAGCGAAACCATCCAGTTACACAACATCCCTCGAAAGAAAATCGTGAACCAACCCATCAGTCCGAACTTAGCGTAACCAAGCGTGCGTGCCTCACCAATCCCGCCTAGCTTCATCCCTACATCACTCGGGGCTGTCGTAAAACCATAGGTAAAAACGAAAGCCATCATGAAGGCAACAGTCAAGGCTCCCAAAAAATTACCCGTAAAAACAATACCCCAGTTTTTCAGGATAGCCTTGATCGTGACACCAGGGCGTTTATCAAGCCAGGCCAAAGGTGTTAATACAAAAACCCCGGTCAACAAATCGAAACCCAGAAGATAAAGCATACAGAATCCAACTGGAAACAAGATCGCGCCGATCAGTGGTGAGCCTGTTTGAACTGTTGCAGTGACCGCAAACACCGCAGCCAGAGCGAGGATTGCACCCGCCATATAGGAACGGATTAACGCATCACGGGTTGCCATGTAGATCTTGGACTCACCAGCATCCACCATTTTGGTAACGAATTCGGAAGGCAATAAATAAGACATGAGGAACTCCTAAATAAAATAAATATCAGCTTGAATAATTGATTTGGTAGTCATGACAAAAGACAGACGTTTAAATCGATAAATACACTTGACCGTTCTCAACCTTTACTTCGAATTTGTCACAAGAACCAACATCAGGAGAAACAACCTTCCCATCATCGAGCCCGATATTCCAACCATGCAAAGGACATGTCACACGGCGTCCATGGACGATCCCTTGTGATAAAGGACCGTTTTTATGCGGGCATTTGTCATGCAATGCAAAGACCTCATCTATCGCATTACGAAAGATGGCGATATCTCCACCCGTCCTGCGCTGAACAACTCTTGATCCCAGTGCAGGAATATCTTCTAGAGGGCAAATCAATTTCCAAGTACTCATTTCGATTTCCTTATTGCTTAATTTTCAAGAGGCTCAGACGTCGACCATGATGGGAATAAATTGCTTGACAGGTTGTTCCTGTCTGGATGTCTCCCATGGATCTCGCGCATCTTTGAGTGAATCGATCAAGCGTGCATAAAGCTCTTTTCGACCTGCGTCGTCTTCAAGCACTTTATTCTTGGCATGGTTCAGCCCGACGCGCTCCAGATAGTGAGAGGTTCGCTCGAGATACCAGCCCTCCTCACGATAGAGCTGCAGAAAAGCGCCTGCATATTCCATCACTTCCTCATCTGTCGTGACCTTGCAGAAAAACTGAGCGACCTCTGTCTTGATCCCGCCATTACCTCCCACATAAATCTCAAATCCAGAGTCCACACCAATGACACCGACATCCTTAATTCCTGCCTCTGCACAATTTCGTGGACAACCAGAAACGGCCAGCTTGACCTTGTGAGGCGCATACATATCGAACAACATTTTTTCCAGTTTGATACCTGTGTCCATCGAATGCTGGGTACCAAAACGGCAGTGCTCAGCTCCCACGCAGGTTTTGACGGTGCGGATAGATTTTCCATAAGCATGACCAGAAACCATTCCCACTGCATTCAGGTCGGACCAGATTGCCGGAAGATCCTGTTTTTTAATTCCAAGCAGATCAATTCGCTGACCACCAGTGACCTTGACCGTTGGCACGTGATACTTTTCAGCCGCATCAGCAATCGCACGCAGTTCGGTCGGTGTTGTCAAACCACCCCACATCCTTGGTACAACAGAATAAGTACCATCTTTCTGGATATTGGCATGTGCGCGTTCGTTGATAAATCGCGACTGCGGATCATCCTTTGTTTCGTGTGGAAATGTCGATAGCAGGTAGTAATTAATTGCTGGACGACATTTGTCGCAACCATTCGGTGTTTTCCATTGCATGGCCTGAAAAACACTTTCTTTGGTCAGCAGATGTTGCGTGCGAATTGTTGCGCGCACAATCTTGTGTGAATGATCGGTACACGCACAGACTGGCTTGGTGTCCACAGCGGCGGGGGTATAAGCTCCACCAACAGTAGAGGCCAGAATTTGCTCAACTAGACCCGTACAAGATCCGCATGAAGAGGAGGCCTTTGTGTGTTTACGTACCTCGTCCAGGGTAAACAAGCCTTTTTCTTTGATAGAGGTGACGATTGTTCCTTTACACACGCCATTGCAGCCACAGACCTCGGCTGAATCAGGCATGGATGCTGCAACGTTTTGACCCTTATGGCCTGTATCGCCCAGATGTGAGTTATTAAATGATTGGCCGAATAAGAGCTGAGTTCTTATTTCACGAATGTCCTGGCCATCCTTCATCAACTGGAAATGCCATCCACCATCACCTGTATCACCATACAAAACAGCACCGATCACTCGATCGTTTTTAATCACAATCCGCTTATAGATTCCTGACTGTTTGTCATGCAACAGGATATCTTCTGTATCAGGGCCACCACTGAAATCCCCGGCTGAAAATACATCCACACCTGTTACCTTCAATTTTGTAGAGGTCACAGAACCTTTGTATTGCGCAATACCGAAATGCGCGAGGTGATTGGCGCATACTTTTCCTTGTTCAAATAATGGTGCAACCAGTCCATAGGCAATACCGCGATGCACAGCACACTCACCCAAGGCATAGATACTTGGATCAGTCACTGTCTGCAGCGTGTCTGAAACCTGAATTCCCCGCACTCTGCCATTTCCGCAAAAAAGGCCGGCCGCTTCTGCGAGCGCATAATTTGGACGAATGCCCGCTGCAATAACTACGAGATCAGCAGGAATTTGCATACCATCTTTGAGTCGCACAGCACTTACTCGATCGTCATCCCCCTCGATCAAGGCTTCCGTATGGCGTCCGAGCAGAAATTTCATTCCACGCGATTCAAGCGACGTTTGCAACATCTCTGCAGCTGCGCGATCGAGCTGACGCTCCATGATCCAGTCAGCCAGATGAACGACTGTGACACGCATGCCACGCAGCATTAACCCATTCGCCGCCTCCAACCCCAACAGACCGGCGCCTATCACCACCGCATGTTTATATCGCGCTGCTGCATCTATCATGGCCTGGGTATCTGCGATATCACGATATGCCAGTACGCCGTTCAGATCATTGCCAGGAACAGGAGGAATAAAGGGTGTTGATCCTGTTGCAATCAACAGCCTGTCATATTCTGCAGATGTCCCGTCATCAGCCACAACTTGCCGGCGTACGCGGTCGATCTGTGTAACTTTTTTTCCTGCATGCAAGGTAATGCCGTGATCCCGATACCACTGCAGATCGTTAAGCATGATTTCTGGCAAAGTCATTTCACCAGCCAGGACTGGAGACAGCAGAATACGGTTGTAATTACCGTGCGGCTCAGCACCAAAGACCGTAATGTCGTACAGATCTGGAGTGAGCTTGAGCAGTTCTTCTATTGTGCGAATCCCTGCCATACCATTACCGATCAACACCAGTTTCTGTTTTTTCATCATCATTCCATCCTGCTTGAGGAAAAAAAAACGTCCGTCATGCAAGGAATCATCCTTTGCATGACGGACGCCGTTGTCCGCACTTCGTGATCACTACGATCAGTCAGTTATCTCGCTGAAGCATCATTGCTTCAGATTTCAATATTTAGTTAAGCTTATTCAAGCAAAATCTATGCCAGATATAAATCAACCTAATTTCTAAAAAAACTCGAATCAAGCAGCAATTGCATGAGCGTGTGTGAGTCCGATCAAATTCAATTGCGAAATTGAAGCAACGCCTGAAGCGACCTTGCCTACGATCATGACACTCGGACTTGCAAGTTTTTGCTCTTTTATCGTGTTGACAAGTTCACGTAGCACGCATCCTGCATGACGCTGACTTGATAGACTTGCGTTTTGCACGATGGCTACTGGCGTATCTCCGGGCAAACCTTTCAATAAGCCCTCCATGATGGAGTCCGCGCTGGTTACGCCCATATAAATCACCATCGTCAGGCTTGCCTGATGTGCACACGCGGCAAGAGCTGCCCAGTCATTGCCCTGCCCCCCGGGTTTGTTATGACCAGTAATGAAAACAACACCATGTGCCTGGTCTCTGTGCGTGAGGGGGATATCGAGTGATGTAGCGGCTGCCAGACCCGAAGTTATCCCGTTAATGACATCGACTTTGATGCCAGCCTTACGAAGATGGAGGACTTCTTCACCACCTCTGCCGAAAATAAACGGATCCCCTCCCTTCAAGCGCACGACAGTTTCACCGTTGACTGCCTCATGAATCATCAGCTTTTCAATCAGACTCTGCGGGGTGGATTGACACCCTCCTCGCTTACCTACGTGAATGATCCGTGCCTGGACGTCAGCGTGCGCAAGGATCGCGTCATTGACTAAGTCATCGACTAGCAAAACTGTTGCACGCCCTATGGCGTTGACCGCTTTAAGGGTAAGCAATTCCGGATCGCCAGGGCCTGCGCCGACCAGTGTGACACTACCCGAGCGATTACCGGCAATTCCAAGCGTACTAACATTAACTGTATGAATCATGATGGAAGTCCATGTGAAAATAATTCAACGATGGACGCCCTTGTCCTGATTGCGAATAACGCCTGTCTCAGCGTCACTCATGTGAACCTCCATTGGCTCATAGTGCGATAACAGCAATAAGCGTGCCAACACACGCAGCCACAGACGCAAAGGAGAAATCAGAAGAGAAGTAATTGTGAAAGTAATGTTGAACGAAGGGTCCCAATGGGTTTGGAACCGGGCTGCGCACTCGAGGGATGCATAGAGGGATGCACCAGCACTATCTTGGTGCAAAATATTACTGAATTACAGCCTCAACTTTTGGGTAAAAAGTCGGCCATCGAAAGTACAGACTCTGCGACTTCAACTAAACGCCGGTTCTGATTCATTGCTTTGTCGCGCAATAATCTGTAGGCGGCGTCTTCACTCAGGGCCTGATGCGACATAAGCACGCCTTTTGCGCGCTCAATCAATTTTCTCTCGTCCAGAGCTGCTTTCACCGTAGCAAGCTCTTGACTGACGGACTGAAGGTGAAGAGTTTGTTTCTGAAGTAATTCAAAAATATCTCGGGCAAGAGGCGAACCTAACGATTCCAAACCAAGCGATTCAATATGAGGAATATGATCTAAGCCAGAAACTAATACTGTGCCCGGAATAACTGAGTCTTGCTTCGAAAGAGCTGCCAATAAAGATTGCTGATCATTCAACTCTAATTGGGTACGCTTGACACGAATCTGACTGGATTGCTGCAAGCTTTCCGTCAGATGCTGCTCGGCAATGAAGATGTCATCAATTCGTTTTGAGCAATAATTGAACCAGATTTCGGCTGCGCCTGGATCTGCCTGCAAATGCGGCGCGAACAGTTTTCTGCGCATACGTTCAATATCTGCCAAAGGCATAATAGTCTGCAAAGCATGCCATTGCGTCAGAATTGACTCGCCACAAAACGACTCAAATCTATCAAAACACTGCTCTTGAAGCTCAATTAAATCTGAAAGTATTTTCAGATCATCTTTACCAAGATGGTTGCTGGCAAAAATCCTTGTACCTAATGCGCGCTCCCGGCCAACGAATTCTTTACCTTGCATCAGGTTAAATAAAGCCACCAGCAATCGTGAAATCTCAGGATCAACGGATATATCTGCCGCATCGAACACCAAGGCAAGTAAGGAAGAGATCAAATGGCTATAGCGCTCAGTCAATTGAGCAGGTGATGCATTTCTGCCTTGCACACTGGCGCGCACCAGCGGGAGTTGTTCAAGCCCATGTAAAACCACTGCAATTCGAGTAAATAATCGAGATCCACCAGTCATACCAGAGATCGGATCTACACTGCTTAACCACGCTTGGACTTTATCTTTCGCGCAATCCGTTAAATCTACACAGTGTTCCCATCGGGTAGAGAAGTTCAAGTCTTTTGAAGTCAGATAAAGATTAGAGATACCTCGTTCACTCTGCAAGTGCTGTACTAATTCGCTTACAACCCTTACCAATCCACAGATGCGGTTAAGTTTTTCTAACTCATCAATTTCACATCGCTTTGCTGCGATGAGGTAAGTGATTGCTGTTTGCATAAGATGCTCTGGTATAAAAATGTAGCGACAATTTAATTATTGCAGTTTAATTGCCGAAGTTGATTATTTATTCGAAGTGTCCTTTTTTTTAAAAACCTACTAAGGTTAAATCCTAAATAAAAATACGGCCCGGAAGGTGCAACTTACTGGGTAGTAAGGAAAAACAATTAATACGTTCCATCTTTGCAATCAATAACGAGGGTTTAATGATTAATCTGCCTGCACATCAACTGACCATGTCAGTATTGATGACACCAGAGACCGCGAATTTTTCAGGTAATGTCCACGGTGGCAATATCCTGAAGTTACTTGATCAGGTTGCATATGCCTGCGCTAGCCGTTATGCCAAACGTTATGTTGTAACAATGAGCGTTGAGCAGGTGACCTTCAAGCAGCCCATTCATGTGGGTGAAATGGTTCACTTTCTCGCTTCTGTGAATCGAACGGGACGCTCCTCCATGGAGATCGGCATCAAAGTGATTGCCGAAAATATTCGTACTCAAGAAGAAAGACACGTAAACAGCTGTTTTTTCACGATGGTCGCAGTCGATGACGATCACAAACCCGTAGACGTACCCGAGTTCAAACCGGTCTCGCACGTTGAGTGTCGAAGACATGCTGCGGCAGAAGCCCGTAAAGAAATGCGACTTGCTCTCGCACAAAAGACGGCTTTGATCGCCTGAGCCAAAGACTATTGGTGCTTTTAATGCATAAAAGTTAAAAGGCTAATCTTGTTTGGGTGAGATTAACAGCCACTTTATTAACTGCATCGGTACGATCATCATGACGCCTGCCAGCACAACCATGCTCCAGAAAACTGGTGAAAGCAATTCGAACCGAAAAGCTTCTGCAACCATGGGGACCGCTGTAATAACAATTAACGCCGCCATGGTTCCTGAAAGTACCCAAATACTGACAGGTGATATTCCCTGAAACAATCCACGCCATTGGAAACGCATTGATCTGTTAGAAAATATCATGACAGCATTGGCTGTCACGAGCAACAGAAATGCGGCGCATGCAGCCATGCCTGAAGAAAAATTCAGGTCTAACATCCATTTAAAGAGACCGATGACTGCGATCGTAACCAATACCCCCTGGGAGATGCTCAACCAGAGCATTTTTGTTGAAATCAATGGCTCATCTGTTTTTCTCGGAGGCTGTTGCATCAAGCCGGTATCGCGATCTTCTGATTCAAATACGATAGAACACGCCGGGTCAATCACGAGCTCGAGAAACGCAATGTGCAACGGTGCCAGCAATATGGGCAAGCCAAACAAAACAGGAATAATTGCCAGACCGACAATCGGGATGTGAACCGCGAGCGTATAAATCATCGCCTTACGTAAATTAGCAAATGTTTTGCGTCCTCGGTGAATTGCAGCCAAAATTGAGGAAAAATTATCTTCCAGTAACACCAGAGATGCGGCTTCACGTGCAACATCTGTTCCGCGCCGACCCATTGCGATGCCGATGTGAGCAGACTTCAACGCTGGGGCATCGTTGACGCCATCTCCAGTCATGGCAACCACTTCACCTTGAGCTTTCAAGGCATCGACCAGTTGTAGTTTTTGTTGTGGTTTAACCCGGGCAAATATATTTACAGTCTGAAGATATCGCCTAAAGGTCGAATCATCCATTCCTGCAATTTCATCGCCAGTCAACACTTTCTGAGAGGAGATGCCTGCTTGGCTAGCTATAGCAAGCGCAGTACGGGGATGATCCCCCGTGATCATGATGACACGGATACCTGCCTGAGCGCATTGGGCAACAGACGAGACCACATCCTTTCGCAATGGATCGGCCAATCCGATCAGACCCACCCATTCAAATTGAAAATCGTGTTGCAACGCTGGCCAGGAGCTTTGTTGAACATGTCTGGCTTTTGCTACCCCAAGCACACGCAAGCCTTGATCAGCCATCGCCGCCGCCTTGGCAGTGATCGATAACATCTGAGACGGACCAAGATGGCAGAGCTCAGCCACAGCCTCTGGAGCTCCTTTGGCTGCGACCATATCAAATGAAGTGTCCGTACAGCGCCAGAGATGAGTCATGGAAAGCAACTTTGGAGATAATTCATACTCACGCGCCAGGATCCATTCAGGATGCAAGTATTTTGTTTCTAATAACTGCGCCCTGCCCAGTTCGTGAAACGCCTTTTCCATAGGATCATGGGGATCAATCTCGCTGGCAAGTACTGCGTATTCGACCAGTTCGTGAAACTCGTCCGGCAACTGCCGCTCTCCTAGTCCCTGAACGTTGAATTCAGCACTCGGTATGCTCAATGCAGCGACACTCATCTGATTCTCTGTCAGAGTACCTGTCTTATCCACACACAAAACCGTCGTTTGACCAAGTGTTTCAATCGCCCCCAGACGGCGGGTCAGTACCTTTTGTAAAGCAAGCCTGCGCGCAGCTAGTGCAAAGAAAACGATCATAATCACAGGCAATTCCTGTGGCAATACGGCCATGGCCAGCGTAATCCCTGCGAGGATAGACTGTATCAAGCCGCCACGTAGCAGAAAGAACAACACCATCAATACAACACACAAAACAATACCAATCACAGCCAGGCGTTTAGTTAATGCTGCAACGTGTTCACGCAAGGGAGAGGTCTGTATGCCAATCACATCTAAAGAACGGCCAATGCGTCCAAATTCAGTTTGGTAACCTGTGACGGACACACGCATCAAGCCCTGACCTCTCACCACAAGCGTGCCCGCATAAAGTTGATCGCCCAGCTTTTGTTTTTCAACGACCTCTGATTCTCCGGTCAGCATTGATTCGTCAGTCGCAAGCTCATGCGATTCAAGTAAAACACCATCCGCAGCGACTCGGTCTCCTTCAGAAACAATCAAAATGTCATCTCTGACGACTTCTCGTCCTGGAATACGTTGTGCCACACCTCCCCGGATCACCAGAGCGCGGGGACTGGACATCTCTCGTAAAGCTTCCAAAGCATTATCAGTGCGCCTCTCCTGCAAAATCGTAATCGTAATGATGATGCTGACAAACCCCAGCAATATCAAGGCCTCATGGGCATCCCCCATCAACAGATAAAGCATTCCCGCACCGATCAGCAACAAAAACATAGGCTCGCGCATGACATCCAGAACGATGTCGCGCAGCGTCCGACGCTGACTGATTCCCAGTTCGTTGGGACCGTCCTCATGTAATCGTTGCAAGGCGATTTCGGGACTTAGTCCGTTGTTAAGGTCTTTATCCATATGGCCATTATCGCAGTCAGGCAAAGGAATTAGCCAAATCCGGACAAATGAAATAGAAATGAAAATTAAATTGAAAAATCACTATACGCTCACTGAATCGCTCGGGTAAGATCAAAAAAAATGGAGACAACAACATGTCAGTACATAATTTAAAGATCAATCAGAATTCTGATGCGGTGCAACAAGCGAAAATTCACCTGGCTGCAGCCAATCGATTAGCCGTTCTGGATGAGCTGGATGAAGGTATCGACAACCATTTCACTATGGTTGTTCCTGGCACAACCGACCAGTTTTTAATTCTGCCTTTTGGCAAGCACTGGTCCGAAGCGCGCGCTAGTGACATGGTCATTTTCAACGAAAAAGGTGAAACACTGCACGGCAAGGGTATCGTCGAATTGTCAGCACAGTGCATACATGCTCCGCTTCACCGGATCACCGGGGCCAAGGTTGTACTGCACACGCATCAAAACTGGGCAACGACACTGAATCTGCTACAGGACAATCGCTTGCTGCCACTCAGTCAGACTGCTGCCTTCTATCATGGACATATTGCTTATGATGATGGTTACAACAATACCGCCGATAACTTATCCGAAGGCGAACGGCTAGCCTACCTGATGGGTGATAAACGAATAATGTTTATGAAAAATCACGGAGTAGTCGTTGTCGGCGATACGGTCGCACAGGCCTATAAACGGCTATACAAACTTGAACGCGTATGCCGCGCGCAGGTGCTGGCCATGAGTACTGGCAAGCCCTTACAACTTCTTTCAGATGAAGTTGTTGCTGCAGTTCAAACCCCGCCCGTCAATGACCGTCATACCCGCGCCGAGCGTGACAACTTGTATTTTGAAGCAATGATGCGTGTACTCGACCGTGAATTACCCGGTTATGCGGACTAACATGCTCTGATTTATGGTGCGCTAGAAAAGTAAAAGCTTCTGCACGAACGATCAACTCGCTCAGTACTTTCGAGTACTGAGCGATATTTTTTGATTCAAGGTAATTGTGACAACCTCCGTATACCGAGCCGTCTCACTTGTGGGGATTGCCCAGATCATTGCTTATGCCGCAGCAAACTATTTGCCTGCCGTCATTGCAACACCGGCGAGTCAAGAACTCGGGCTTTCAACTACAACAATATTTGCAGGCTTTTCTCTTTCGCTTACCGTAGCCGGTCTGTGTGGTCCCTTTGCAGGCAAGCTTGTCGACCGCGTGGGTGGCCGACCCATATTAATATTGTCCAACATTGTCTTTGCGGCAGGCTTTAGCCTGCTTGGATTCGCGCAGGACATCGTTCAGTTATTTATTGCTTATGCAATTCTTGGACTGGCTATGGCTGCCGGTTTGTTTGAAGTAGCCTTTGCATCAATCGTACGTTTATTTGGTAAAAATTCACGCAATGCAATTACTGGCGTGTCGCTTATTGCCGGTTTTGCCAGCGTTGCAGGCTGGACACTTTCAGTTTATGTACAAGCACGATTTGGCTGGAGAGGCGTCTGCTGGTTCTGGGCAGGCATGCACCTGCTAGTCGCACTCCCCTTGAATGCACTCATTCCATCACTTTCCAAACCGGTCCTGTCTGACCAGGTTAAACAAGCTGACCCAAACGGTATCACTGAAAAGGTACAGACAAATTCAAACCAAAACAGTGACAGCCACCCTGTCGGTAAAAATCAATCAGCTAAATACACCACTATATTGCTGGCCTTTATTTTTGCAACCAGTTCCTTTATCGGAATGGGACTGATGTCTCATCTTCCAAGACTTCTAGAGGATATCGGTGTACCACTCGCTATTGCCTTCACAATTGGTGCTTTGGTTGGGCCCGCACAGATTATCGGACGCATACTCGATTTTACGTTTCTCAGACGCATGCATCCATTGATTGGAACCCGTATCGCGGCGCTTGCACACCCGGTTGGTGCGATCGCGTTGTTGATTTTTGGTGCGCCGCTCGCGTTGACCTTCGTGATATTGCACGGACTGGGTAATGGAATTCTGATCATTTCCCGTGGCACATTGCCTCTGGCATTATTCGGTGCACATGGCTATGGACAACGGCAGGGCTGGCTGATGATGCCCTCAAGATTCGCACAGGCAGCATCGCCCTTTCTGTTTGGCCTGGCACTCACTGAATGGGGCTCGAACGTACTTTGGCTATCCTGTGCAATGGCACTCGGTATCTTTGCAGCGCTTTGTCTGATTAAGATTAAGCCGGATTAAAGAAGAACGCCCTCAAGCCGAAGCAACTCAATCTTGCGCTCCAGTCCGCCCGCATAACCCGTCAGTCCACCATTCGCACCGAGTACACGATGGCAAGGAGCCATGATGCTCCAGGGGTTACGACCAACGGCCCCACCCACAGCGCGAACTGCGTTGGGATTATCCAGGCTCCTGGCAATCTCACCATAGGTCATCGTGCCACCGAATGGAATCATCATTAACGTTTCCCAGACCCGCTGCTGAAACTCCGTTCCCCAGGCCGCTTTGCGTGGTGTTGTGAAGATCTGGCTTTGTCCCTTGAAATATGCATCGATTTCAGCACCCGCCTGGTCAAGGATGGGGTGATGACGAACATTTTTCCAGGACACATATGCAGGCATATATTTCTGATCTTCAAACCAAAGCCCCGCCAATCCATCCTCACTCGCAGCGAGAATCATCTTTCCTAACGGTGTCTTTATTTGCATACGCTGCAGACTCATGGACACACTCCTGGCTGATTGACCAATAATTCATTGTTACACACCTCGCTTCCAAGTACGATGCTTGACAGCGATTGAACTGAAATCCTTTGATAGCCATTATTGGTCATCATCTACAGAATAAAGCCTAAGAGATATAACTTGACCAAACTTCACCCTGCCATTGAAAGAATGAAGAGCGGTCCTATCCTCTCTACGCTCCTAAGACTGGCGGTACCCAATGTATTGGCCATGGTGATGACGGTATTAGTCGGGATTACTGAAACGTTCTACATCGGCAGACTTGGAACAACGCCCTTAGCAGCCATTGCATTGGTGTTTCCCTTCGCGATGCTGACTCAAATGATGTCCTCGGGCGCGATGGGTGGCGCAGTATCCTCGGCAATCAGCCGTGCACTAGGCGCTAACCAGACAGAGCGTGCCAATACGCTCGCTGTGCATGCAATCACGATCGGTAGCTGCGCAGGCATCATTTACACGCTGATATTTTTACTATTTGGCGCTCATTTTTATCATTTTCTTGGTGGGCGAGATGCGGTGCTCGCCGAGGCGGTTGGTTATTCGAATGTTTTATTCTGGGGCGCTTTCTTACTCTGGCTGAGTAATACGCTTGCTTCCATCCTGCGCGGGACGGGGAATATGGTGATCCCCTCAGTAGCGATTTTTGCGACAGCCATCTTGCAAATTATCCTGGGCGGTGTGCTTGGACTGGGCGCTGGCCCCGTTCCTTCGTTTGGCATGATTGGTGTGGCCTATGGTTTCATCATCGCGACTGCCGTAGGCGTTCTGTATTTCCTCTGGTATCTGACAACAGGACGGGGTCGAATCAGATTGAGCTTTCGTGGTGTCGTGCTACAGAAGGAAATGTTCTATGACATATTAAAAGTTGGCGCACTTGCTTGCCTGTCTCCTGTCCAGTCTGTGTTCGCTATCCTGATTTTTACTGGGCTGATAGCGAGGTTGGGTGTGTTACCACTGGCTGGATACGGAATTGGTCAGCGGCTCGAGTTTCTGTTGATTCCAATTTCATTTGGAATTGGTGTAGCGGCAGTACCAATGGTTGGCATGGCGATTGGCGCGGGTAACATAATCAGGGCAAGAAAAGTCGCATGGACGGCTGGCCTGGTATCTGCAGTCAATCTCGCCCTGGTCGGAGGGCTTGTGACCATTGCTCCGGATCTATGGGCAAGTTTGTTTACAACAGATGAATCTGTGCTGAATTATGCGCGACAGTACCTCCGTACCGTAGGACCTGCGTTTCCTTTCTTTGGTTTGGGGCTCACGCTTTACTTTGCATCGCAAGGCTCTGGAAAAGTACTTGGACCCGTTTTAGCCGGTACATTGAGACTCGCTCTTGTTGCCGGCGTCGGCGCTTGGCTGGCAATGCGCGAGGTGGATGCAAGTGACTATTTCTTGCTGATGGCAACAGTGATGTTTATTTATGGTGTATCGACGGCAGCGGTCATCAAGGTGACCCGCTGGGGGACAACGAAAGCCTAACTCTTACTCATAATATTCAATAGCTGAAGTCCTGGATAAGCAACGGGTATCTAAAACCGCCCCCACCCTTTTATCTTCTAAATACAACTATCTTCAGCTAAACTTGCCCGAGATCTATTCCAGACATAAACGGCATCCATCTATGAGCTCTATTCATTTCCCCTCAGCAGCAACAACCTACGTCCAGCTGCGCGGCTCAGACACAGTCATGGCACTGATCCAGCCGATTGCCTACCAGTACATGACAGAATTTCCGAAAGTCGCCCTTCCCGTTACCGGTGGAGGTACAAGCTCTGGCTATAAATGTGTACTGGACCAAACAACTGACATAGGAATGGCTTCGGGGGGCATGAACTACGACCTGCGAAAATGGGCTGAAAAAAAGGATCTAAAGACAAAAAATATTGAAATTGCCTTTGATGCGCTGGCTGTATTTGTTCATCCAACTAATCAGGCTAAAGACCTTTCATTAGAAGAGCTCAGGGATATTGTCACAGGTACGGTCAGCGACTGGAAAGAGTTGGGATTGCCGCCTGGTCGAATTCAGGTTTACAGTCAGAACCCGAATCGGGGGAGTTATGAAGCGTGGCGCAGTGTCGTTCTACAGGACAAATTAAGTGTCACGCTCAATGCAAAAGTCATGGATGGCAAGGATATCGTCACCGCTATCGTCAACGATCCAAACGGTATCGGCTTTTCCAGTCCGGTCAATCTGATCAATATACCTGTGAAGGTTATTAGCGTGAATGATTTCTTGCCAACTCCATCAAACATTCAAACAGGTAAGTACCCCATCAGACGCTCACTGTCTCTTGTCACGACAATGAAAGTTAAACCCGCAATTCAGGATTTTATTGATTACTGCACAGATCCTAAAAAAGGGCAGTCCATCATCAGAAATCTGGGACTCGTTCCTACGCAGGCAGAATAACTATGAATCGTAGAGGTGCGCTAAAGATATTCGGAATTGCTGCGACAGGTCTGACTGCTGCGGCATTTGGTGCCAAAATTTATTGGGAAGAGTTTCAATCCAGAAGGCGAAGCAACCTGCTTATCGCAGGCTCAGCGCCCATGATCAGTTATGTTCAGAAAATTGCAGATGCTTTTTCTAAGTCATATAAAAATATTGATATCGTCGCCGAAAAGGGTCATTCCTCGGGCGCGTTTCTCGCACTGAATCGTGGCGGTATTGATATCGCGGTCATGGACCGCAACCTCACACTCGAAGAGTTCAATTTGATCGATCACAATATGCTCACAGGGATTGATGGCCTGGGTATTGTTGTGCATCCCGAATCACCGATTAAAAATTTATCAATTGAACAGGCTAGACATATATTTGAAGGCCTCATCACCAACTGGAAAGATGTGGGCGGTCCAGATGCTCTCATCAATATGTATGGCCGGCAAGATGGTTCGACCACCCGCTCAAGCATTGAAGACATTCTGATGGCAGGGGGATTACTTTCGCGCAGAATCAAAGAATTGAAATCAGCAGACGATGTTTCAAATGCAGTCGCCGCAGATCGAAATGGTATCGGTTATGTATCGGTGCGTACCATGCAGGATATAACCAGAGCACTTTCAATTAACGGTGTAGTGCTGAATGAAAAAAACTTACTCATCAACCTGTACCCGCTATTCAGGGCAATGTTTTTTGTAGTTAATGGTGATGGTACTTCTGATGTGAAGAAATTTATAGACTTCACACTCTCAGACCAAGGCCAGAAAGTTCTTGCTGCAACAGGCATGCTCCGCGTTCGTTAAGGTCAGGTTAAAAGAGACACGTCATGATTGATCCAGAAAAGTATATTGAGGATAAGCTTGAATTACTGCGAACAAGCCGAAAAATACAAAAAAGAATTATTTTTATCCTAATTGTTTTACTACTTGGACTGGCTGCAAAATTCGCCTATGAACTGCTGCCCCGGCATTTCAATTTAAGCCTGACGGGTGGTGGATTACTTAGCAACCGTCACCATCTTGCAAAAATACTGAGCGAAGAGGCAGAACAACAGCACTTATCCATCCGAGTAACACCAACCGCGGGATCGATACAGGCGATGGATCTGGTTGATACGGGAAAACTCGACTTGGCTTTTATTCAAGGCGGTCTGGACTCCAACTACGAAAATATCAGACACGTCGCAACAATTTCACCTGAACTCATTCACGTACTCGTCAAGCCCGGAATCGAATCTATAAAAGACATCCGGGGCAAGACAGTCAATATGGGTAGTCTGGAGGGAGGCACCCGAATCGTTGCGAAACAGATTCTCGACTTATCGGGTCTGAGAAATGGGGTGGATTATGTTGAAAAGAACTTCAGGGAACGTGACCTGATCGAGATGCGACCTGAAAGGTTGCCAGATGTCATCATTCTGATTTCATATGCGCCATCAGACGTAGTGGATGTCATGGTCAAAAAACATGGCTACGATTTATTGGAAATGCCATTCCCCCCTTCTCTGGCGATTCGCCTGGGCTGGGTAGCCGATGCGCAAATTCTGGGCTATATGTACAGCATCGTGCCTGCAATACCTCCGAAAGACATCAAGGTGATTGGTGTCGACTTGCATCTGATCGCCAATAAAAACGTAGACCCCAGAGCTGTTGCCGGAGTAATTGAGACGCTTTACGGACCTCGCGTTGCGAATCGTTTTGGTCAGAAAATACCAGAGTCAGAATTGCTGTCACCATCTGGATTCCCTATCTCATCGGGCACCGAGCTTTACCTGTCCCGTAAAGAGCCTCTGTTAACGGAAGCGTTAATGGACAAGCTTAAAGCACTGTTCGGACTGCTGATGACCTTGGGCTCCACGTTACTGGTTGTTTTCAAATGGTTCACGATGCAGGAAAAGGAAGACGACCAGCGTGAGAATGAGACAAGCGACAAAGACTCGGAAAAGGTTACTGAACCACCAGAGGGCGGGAAATCTGCTAAAAAACCGAAACCTGAGGTCATTCTCAGTAAACTTGGCGAGGCAACTGATCATATTAAAAAACTGAGTCAATAGATGCCGATTTGCCTTTGCTCATACAGGCTTACAAAAAGCATAAAACTTTTTTTTATCCTTTTTGTAGTCTTTTGGGGTAGCGTGCGGGCGGAGTCAATCAATATTGCAGTCGCTTCAAATTTCATCGCTCCTGCTCAAGAAATTGCAAAACTATTTGAAAAAGAAAACGGGCATCAGATCAAAATTTCGTCAGGCTCTTCAGGAAAATTTTTTGCTCAGATTCAAAATGGCGCCCCCTTTCACGTACTACTTTCTGCAGATACGCTGACCCCCGCTAAACTGCTCAAAGAAGGATTCGCGGTTCCTTCAACACAAATAACCTACGCGATTGGAAAACTTGTTCTGTGGTCTTCCAATGCAGAGCTCGTGACAGGCAACGATAAGGTACTGGACGGAAATAAATTTAAAAAAATCGCGATCGCCAACCCTGAACTTGCACCCTATGGTGTGGCTGCAATCGAAACGCTCAAACATATAGGTCAATTTCAGCATATAAAGTCAAAAATCGTATGGGGTGAAAATATCGCTCAAGCCCATCAGTTTGTGTTGTCTGGTAATGCAGAACTTGGCTTTGTCTCCGCCTCTCAGATCATGCGCGATGGAAAGCTTATACAGGGATCAGCGTGGATTGTTCCAGATACATTGCACAGCGCCATACTTCAAGATGCTGTTTTACTAAACAAGGGCAGGGATTCAATTGCCGCTCGCAGTTTTTTGATTTTTTTAGAATCAGACAAAGTGAGGGATATCATTGAGCAATTCGGATACGGCACTCCAGACAAAAAATCAGATAAAGCTCCGTAGCGCTTATTCTCTCAAGAACATATCAGCATGCGTAATACTAAAAAATCAATTCATCCAAAGGCCCAGGCTAAATTTCGCCAAGCGTTAGCGTTACATGAAAAAGGCCAGTTATCGCAAGCTCAAGCCCTCTACTACGCAGCACTCGAGCTTGATGCATTGCATGCGGAGTCCATCCATCACTTAGGCATCATCGCATTACAGTCAAATGATATTAGTTTGGCGATTGAGATGATAGAACGTTCGCTCAATCTCGTGCCCGACAATCCTGCGGCACTGAATAATCTCGGTATGGCGCTTGAGGACAGTCAACAAGCGGAATCAGCCCTCAAGGCATACGATCATGCACTGTCTCTTGATCCAGGGAATACTGATGCCAATATCAATCGTGGCAATGTCTTACAAACACTGCAAAGATGGGAGCAAGCGCTTAGCTGTTATGAAAATCTGATCGCACGTATGCCTAATAATTCCGATGCTTACAACAATCGGGGGAATGTATTGCGCGCGCTGATGCGGCATGACCAAGCAATTAAAAGTTTTGAAAAGGCAATTTCGCTCAGACCAGATTTCGCACAAGCCTGGAATAACCGTGCCATTGCACTGAAAGATTTAAAAAAATTTGATGAAGCACTTAAATCCTGTGATCGCGCGATTCAGTTAAACCCTGGCTATGCAGAAGCATATAGCAATCGTGGTCTTGTTCTAAAAGAACTCGGGCAGTTTGAGTTGGCATTAAAAAACATCGATCAGGCAATCAAACTCAAACCAAACTACGCACAAGCATTTGGCAACAGAGGCGGGATTTTTCAGGAGCTAAAAAAATACGAGCTTGCTTACAAAGATTACGATCATGCAATATCACTGAATCCTGATATACCTGCTTTGCATGGAAAACGTATACACATGCAGATGCATATGTGTGAATGGATAGAATTTAACAATCGCTTGCGTGATATTTCAACAGGTATTGAATGCGGTTATGCGATGGCAGATCCATTTACGATGCTAGGCGTGACAGATTCACCTGAATTACAAAAAAAATCCGCCGAGATTGCCATTCGTAATGACTACCCTTTCAATCCTGTTCTCGGGCAGATTTCTACCGAAAGGAATCACCCAAAGATCAGGATTGGGTATTTTTCAGCTGATTTTCGTAATCACCCGGTTTCATACCTGATGGCCGAGCTATTTGAAAAGCATGACAAGTCCATGTTTGAGATGTTTGCCTTCAATGTCGGCAAACCAACAATAGACCCGATGCAGCAGCGTGTCGCCAAAGCAGTCGATCAATTTATTGAGTCAGGCCATCAGTCCGATATTGAGATCGCACAATACGCGCGTTCATTGAACCTTGATATTGCTGTTGATTTGGGTGGATTTACTGTCAACAATCGTCCAGGAGTTTTTGCATTCAGAGCCGCTCCTGTTCAAATTGGCTATATTGGCTATCTGGGGACAATGGGCACCTCTTACTACGATTACATCATTGCAGATCGTACGCTTATCCCTCCTGAAGATCGCACTTGGTATGCAGAGAAAATCCTTTACCTCAATAGTTATCAAGCAAATGATTCACAACGAAAAATTTCAGGCAAACGATTTACCCGCGCGGAATTAAATTTACCTTCTTCAGGATTTGTATTTTGTTGTTTCAACAACAATTACAAATTTACCCCTGCAACTTTCGAGAGCTGGATGAGAATCTTGCAGTCCGTTCCCGGGAGCGTCTTGTATCTTTATGCTGAACAGGAGGCTGCGCAGTTAAACCTGCGCAAAGAAGCATGTTTGCTAGGTGTTGAGCCTGAACGTCTGATATTCGGATCAAGCCTTCCACGCGAAGAGTACCTCGCCCGTTACAAGTCAGTCGATTTATTTTTAGACACACTCCCCTATAACGCAGGAACGACAGCAAGTGATGCGTTATGGGCAGGATTACCAGTATTAACGTGCTCAGGGCAATCACTCGCTAGCCGCATGGCAGCGAGCTTATTGAATGCAATAGAACTCCCCGAACTGATCACAAATACCTATTCGCAGTATGAAGCGCTCGCTATCAGACTTGCAACAGACACGTCTTTCTATCAGAAAATTAAAGAAAAACTACAGCGCAATATTCCTACAACTGCGCTGTTTGATTCAGAGTCTTTTTGCAAAGATATCGAAAAAGCCTATATGGAAGTCTGTGCATCACAACGCTGCGTGCAGTAACTTGATGTAGTCGGCTTCTGTCATTGGGAAAGGATTCGTTTTATGTGCGTTGTCGGCCAACGCTGCTTTTGCAATACCAGGAAATATTGAGGGATCGATTCCTAAATCACTCAAGCCTTCAGGCAAGCCAAGTCGTTCATTTAACCTGGCAAAAACCGTAGGCATATCTGCATCGGCTGGCATCCGCAGAACAGTCGCCATGGTTGTCATTTTGTCAGAGATGAATGGCGCATTCATTCTCAGCACATGAGGCAGCATGATTGCATTGAGCGTGCCATGATGGTGACCTAACGCTCCCAAAGCATGGGAGACGGAATGAACGGCACCAAGACCTTTCTGAAAACAGATCGCGCCCTCAAGCGCACCCATCATCATA